>CAYFVR010000265.1:0-6349 GCA_964346545.1 uncultured Desulfobacterales bacterium
GAAATGGACGCCGCCATCCAGAAATTACACTCAAAACACTCCGACGGATTGGGCTGACCATTCGGCCTGCGGCCAATCAATCCCCCCCCATCGCCATCACGATCCAATACGTAATCCCCAACGCCAAAATCACCGACGAGGTCGCCCAGATGTATTCCGGCGGCAACACCTTGAAGTCGAAGACGATCACCTTTCGAGCGATGGCCATGAGCGCCGTGGCGATCACCACCCGGACGTGAATCACGTCGTCGCGCAGGAAGAGCGTGATGTTCAGGAAAATTTCAATGGCGATCATCACCGCCAGAAAGGCGCCGAAGGTGGCGAAAATATCGCCGATTTCCAGCAGCATGAACGGCGGCTCGATCAGTTTGTTGTACAGCACGTAGACGATGTCGCCGATTCCCCATAGGATCACCAGCGTCATCAGCACCGCCAGAATGCGGGCCACCAGGCGAATCACCCTGTGAAGATGGCAGATGAGCCGATCGCCGGTGTCCAGCGAGCATTCGTCGCGAAAAGTGCCCATGGCTTGTTCCTTGACATTCTTCATCCGTACCGCCTTGCCTGAAATGATGGGCCGCCGCCCGTTGGGGGGATCTCCGGAAGGAGGTGAAAGACCGGGGAAACGGTCGCCCCGGATTTGAAACTCGCCGCGCATCCAGTAGCTAAGCGGATTCCCGTTTTCTGTCAAGCCCGTCTATCCGTTGACACCCGCCCCGCCCATGGAGTATCCTTCACGATTGATCGTCAGACGCCCCGGCCCCCGATTCCACGGAATTCCCCTATGCATATCCTGAAAATTTTGATTCTGCTCACCATCCTGATTGGTCTGCTGGGCATCCTTTTTCAGCGGAATCTGCTGTTGAAAATTCTGGCCATGGACGTGATGGGCACCGGCATCGTCAGCCTTTTCGTGCTGGCGGCCGCCCGCACCGGCCATCGCCCGCCCACCATCGTCCCCGGGGTCCCGGAAGGCTTCGCCGATCCCCTGCCCCAGGCGGTGATCCTGACGGCCATCGTCATCGGCTTTTCCGTGCTTTCCCTGCTGCTGGTCTGCGCCACCATCCTGGCCCGCCGCTTTCCCACCCTCAACGCCCACGACATCGAAAGCCCCCCGGAAAGCGCCGAATCGTGACGCTCGCCCTCGCCTCGGTTCTGTCGCCCCTGGCGGCCGGGCTGATCTGCATGGTCTTCCCCCGGATCGCGGCCGTCCTGCCGTCCCTGGCCTGCGCCCTTACCGCGGCCGCGGCCCTCCCCATGCTCGCGGCCCCGGACCAGACGCGAATTTTTTTGGACACCGGCGGCATCGCCCTGACCACCGACCCCGCCGCCGCGTGGTTCATGCTGACCAACGCGGCGGTCACCCTCGCCGTGCTGCTGGACGCCTGGCGGAAAAAGGCCGACGGCTTTTTTTTCACCCTGCTCTGTCTGCTCCACGGCGGGGTCAACGCCTGCTTTCTCGGCGCCGACCTGTTCAACCTCTACGTGGCGATCGAGCTGACCACCATTGTCGCCTTTCTGCTCATCGCCGCGCCCCTGGGCGATCGCGCCATTTGGAACGCCCTGCGCTTTTTGTTCATCAGCAACGTGGGCATGCTGTTTTACCTCATCGGCGCCATTCTGGTCTACGAAAGCCGGGGCTCCTTCGCCCTGGCCGAAATGGTCGAGGCGCCCGGCATGGCGGGCGCCCTGATCATCACGGGGCTGGCGGTGAAGGGCGGCGTCTTCATCCCCGGCCTCTGGCTGCCGCTGGCCCACGGCGGCGCGGAGGCTCGGGTGTCGGCCCTTCTCTCCGGCGTGGTGGTGAAAATCGGCGTGCTGCCCCTGCTCCGCATCGCCGCCCTCTCCGCGCCGCTGGAAACGACCGTGCGCGGACTGGGCGTGGGCGGGGCGCTGATCGGAATCGGCTTCGCCCTTTTCGAACGGGACCTCAAGCGAATGCTGGCCTGTTCCACCGTCTCTCAGATCGGCTTCATCCTGGCCGCGCCCGTCGCCGGCCCCTTCTACGCCATGGCCCACGGACTCGCCAAGGCCGCCTTGTTCCTCGCCGCCGGCGCCCTGCCGAACCGGGACGTGCCGTCTCTCCGGCAAAAGGGGCTCCCCCCCTTGGCCGCCCTTGCCCTGGCGCTGCCGGCCCTGTCCCTGGCCGGCTTTCCGCCCCTGGCCGGATACGCCGCCAAAACGGCGGCTCTCGGAGAAACGACGGGTCTTTTCCTGAACATCCTGAAGGTCGGGTCCATCGGGACCGCCGCGGTGGTCGCCCGCTGGCTTCTGCTTCCCTGGCGGCGCGACGCCGAACCGGTCTCTCTTCCCCGGGAACCTCTGCTGCTGCTCGCCGGTCTGCTTCTGGCGGCGGGATTTCGGCCGGAAATGTTTTCCCTCGCCGATCTGATTTCCACGGCGGGGACCTTGGCCGTCGGCGTTCTGCTTCACGTCGTGGGCGCCGGACGGCTCATGAAGATCCCCCTGCCGGGTCGATGGGAATGCTTCGAGGATCTGGTGGGAATGACCTGCGTCACCCTGTTCGCGTTGCTCTTGCTGGCGGGGAGATGATGAGCGGAGGATTCACGGTCGCGCTGGTCTTCTGGCTGCTGCTCACCGAAGATTTCAGCCCGGACAACCTGGTCATCGGACTGGCCGGGGCCGCGCCGATGGGCCGTCTCCTGGCCCATCGGGTGTCCGTCTTTCGCTTGACGGGCGCCGTCCTGCGGGTGTTGGCGGCGCTGCCGGTCTCCTACGCCCAGGCCTTTTGGCTGGTTTTGCGCCCCCACCGCGGCGAGCGGGTGGAACAACTTTCGCCGTCGGGAAAGACCGATCCATGGCGCACCTTCGAACGGGTGTTTCTCATCACGCTGACGCCCAAAACGCTGGCCTTCGGCGAAGATGAATCGGGACGGATTGACGTGCACCGCATCCAACGAAAAGAGAAATCGTGAACTGGATTCTGGGCGTCCTGCTGGCCTGCCTGGCCATTCCGCTGTTCGACGCGCTGCGCTCGGACACCTTGTGGGAAAAACTGTTGGCCTACGCCAGCGTCACCACCAAAAGTTCGGTGCTCATTCTGGCCGTGGCGGCGTTGCGCCACGATCCCCTGACCGCCATGGTGGGCGTGGTGGCCCTCAGCCTCGGAAACGCCGGCCTGATGCTGCTGGCCTATTTGATTCAACGGCTGGAGGTTCCGTGCGACTGACCGCCGCGGCGATTCTCATGGGCCTTGGGGCGATCCTTTGCCTTTGGGGCACCCTTTGGCTGCCGGGCCGACGGGATCTCTTTTGGAAGGTCCATGCGCTGGGGGTGGCCGACACGCTCGGCTTGGCCCTGGTGGTGGCGGGACTCCTGGTGCGCGCGCCGGACCAGTGGCCGGCGCTGACCCTGGCCCTGGTCTCGCTGATTTTCTGGGGAACCGCCATCGGCTACGTGCTGGCCCGGGGCGCCTACGGAAGACGGTCCCGTTGAATTTCTGGCTGCTGGCGGGCATCGCCGCGCTTTTGCCGGTTTCGGCCCTGATCACCGTTTGGCAGCGGCGTCCGGCTTTCGCCCTGCTGGCCCGGGGCATGATGGGCGGCGTGGCCACCCTGCTCTACGCGGTCCTTGGCGCGCCGGACGTGGCCCTCACCGAGGCCCTGATGGGCACCTTTCTGGTGGTGCTTCTCTACGCCATCACCGTGCGCGCCGCCCTGGTGGTCCGCGTTGCCGTGGTTTCCCAAGAGCTGGAGGCGGGTCCGACCTCCTGCGATCCGGCGGTGGGGCCGCTGCGGGCCTGCTGTCACCGGCATCATCTGGAAGTGGAATTTTTGCCCATGAAAGACCCTCGGGCGGCCGGCGAAGCCCTGGCCGACGGCCGGGTGGACGCCGCCTTCGGCGACCCGGCCCACCTCTGGCCGACCGTCGGCGTCCTGTGCGAACCGCCCGCCGCGTCGGACGGCCCGGTGCTGTTTCTGGGCCGCCGCCTCTCCCGCGCGTCGCGCATTTTCACCGACTCCGCCCCGGGCCTCAACGTCTGCCGAACCAAGGGCATTCGAACGCCATGAAATATCTTTACATCGCCGTCATTTTTCTGCTGTTCGCCTGGATGGCCGCGCCCGACCCCCAGCCGACGCCGTCGTTGGAACGGGTCATCCGACTGGCCCGGGAAACGGGAGTGCCCAACACCGTCACCGGGGTTTTGCTCCGAAACCGCCTTTATGATACGATCTTCGAAGTCACGGTGTTCACGGTGGCGGTGCTGGGGGTCACGCATTATCTTTCCAGGGAGCCGCCCGAGGAATCCGTCCGCCATCTTTCGGACGACACCGGCGTGATTCTCGCCCGGTTCGGCGCCATTATCGCCGGAATGGTGGCCCTGGAGCTGTCCATCCGGGGACATCTGGGACCGGGGGGCGGCTTCGCGGCCGGCGTGGCCGGCGGCACGGCGGCCGGGCTGGTGGCCGTGACCTCCGCCCCCCACCGGCTTCAAAAGATTCACGAAGGCTGGCGCGTCGCCCTGTGGGAAAAGGCCTCGGTCCTGGTTTTCATTCTGCTGGCCGGCGCCGTCTTGGCCGGCTTCGAATTGCCCCATGGCAAATTCGGCGCCCTGGCCAGCGGCGGATGGATTCCCCTGTTCAATCTGCTCATCGCGATCAAGGTGGCCATCGGATCTTGGACGGTGGCGTTGACGTTCATCCGCTTTCGAGGGCTGCTGTAATTCCGGCCCAGCCCCGACGTCGTTCCCGTTGACATTTCCAACGGACGAATGTGCCGAATTGGCCGGGGGCGTATGCGATACGCCCCTCCGCCTTTTCGCCAAATTGAACGGCATTGGGTTCAACCTCGAATCGGAAACCGCCGGAGAGGTTGCCATGAAAAAACAGATCCTGTTGAGCGTGGACGATTCGGTCCATTCCCGAAACGCGGTTCGATACGCGGTGGAGATGACCGAATCCATTCGGGCGCTTCATTTCACCCTGTTTCACATCCAGCCCCGGCCTTCGGGCTATCTGGTGGACGAGGCCCGGACCAGTTTCCGCGCCAAAAACGCCCTGGAAAAACTCCGCCGGAAAAACGACGCCGCCGCCAACGCCTGCCTGGAAGAATTTCGAACGGAAATGGAGGCCATGGGCATCGACGCCGACCGCATCGAATGCCAGACCCGCCCGCCCAAGCTGGGCAAGGCCCGGGATATTCTCGACTACGCCCAGGATCGTCAATTCGACGCCATCGTCATGGGCCGCCGGGGCGTGGGCAAAGTGACGGAAATGATCATGGGCGGCGTCGCCAAAAAAGTGGTGGAATACTCCCAGGTCATTCCCGTCTGGATCGTGGACGGCAAGGTGGAATCCCGCCGGATTTTGCTGGCGGTGGACGGCTCCGAAAGCGCCCGGCGGGCCGTGGACCATGTCTCCTTCATGCTGATGAACAGCCCCCGCGTCTACGTCACCCTTTTTCACGTGACCCCCTGGCGAGGGGAATCCTGCGAAATCGGCCGCTCCGAATCCGAAGAGGAAGACCCGGACGCGCTGATCTCCCAAGGGCGGAAGCGCTGCTTCGACGCGTTTATCGCCGAAGCCCGAAAAAAATTCACCGACGCGGGACTTTCCACGACGCAGGTGGATGTCCGCCAGGCGAAAAAGACCATCGGCGTGGCCCGGTCCATCGTCTCCGAGGCGGAAGCGGGCCACTACGGCACGGTGGTGGTGGGGCGAAGGGGAATGGACCGCGCATTCTACATGGGCAGCGTCTCCAATTTCGTTCTGGACCGAGCTTCGAATCGGGCCGTCTGGCTGGTTTCCTGACGCCATGACGAGACGCCGAAAAACCGCGCCCGCCGACGCGCCGCCCAGCCGCAGCCAGAAAAAGCGAGACGCGGCCGCGTTGACCGCCTTGGGCGAGCGACTGACGGACCTGTCGGAAGACGCCTTGGGCCGCATCCCCATGCCGGAGGAGGTGCGAGAGGCGGTTCGATTCGCCCGAACGCTAAAAATCGGCGGGGCGAGAAAAAGGCAGATTCAGCGCATCGGCAAGCTGCTTCGGGAAATCGACGCCGCGCCCGTCGCGGAGGCGGTGGCCGCGGGGGTCGCGGCCAAAGGAACCGACGTGCGCCGCTTCCGTCAGGTGGAACGACGACGGGACGCCATCGTCTCCGGCGAGGACGGCGCAATGGAGGCCGCGGCCGGCGAAATCCCGGAAACGGACCATGCGGAACTGGAACGGCTCGCCGACGACGCCCGAAGGGAAGCGGCCACCGGAACGCCCCGGGGCGCGAAACGGACTTTGTTCCGATTTTTGATGAAACACGCGCCGACGGACGCGCCCGATTAGGGACTCGGCAACATCTGAAATACCGTTTGGGATTTCCATCGCTCAATCGTGC
>CAYFVR010000266.1:0-6319 GCA_964346545.1 uncultured Desulfobacterales bacterium
GTGAAGGCGGAAATCGTCGAAATCCCTGGTTGGGCCGAATATGGAAATCAACTGGAGGCGGCAGGTCACGGCCAGGTTCTTTTCGAACGCCTCCAAAAAGTCGGTGTTTTCGTAAATGGCCTGGAAAAGGATGTCCGGCAACGATTTGAAGAAAAAAACCGCTTTGGAAAGGGTGCTTTTTCCGCTGGCCTGGGGACCGTTCAGGATCATGATGTCGCGGACGGGCAGATCGACTTGCCGAATCGGACCGAAGGAACGGAGGGTCAATGTTTGCATAGTTCACCTTCCCCGGCGGGGGCGTCACGGCCGCGTCGTTCGCGGCCAAGGCCATATTGTAGGGGCAACCCCCCGTGGTTGCCCTCCTTGGCGCAAGGGCAACCACGGGGGGTTGCCCCTACGAAAAAATATTTGAGCACATCCTCACAATACCATTGGAGGGGGCCGCTTGCAAAATCGATGGCCGAAACTCGGGAAAATGGGGGTTGATTTTCGGCCGAAGGGGCAATCCCCGGAAACGAAGGGCCGGAATTCCGTCGCGCTCCAGAGAACCGGTGGCCTCAATGCTCCGCCGATTTCCCCGGAACCGGCAGAAACACGTAGATTCCCAGGACGTCCGGCGGGAGCTGGGGTTCCACGCGGTATTGCAGCCCCTTGATGTGGGCGGCGGAGCGGACGGAGCGGTGGGATTCCAGCAGCAACGTGGTCCGGGTGGAAACCGCGCCGGTGCGGATGACGCCGCAGCGGCGGGCGATTCCCTCCCGGAGCGGGTCCAGGGCCGTATCCATGACGTAGCCGGCCAGACTTTCCACCGCCGGGTGGGTTCGGTGCAGGGGGATTTCCCCTTCCCCGGCCGGCGGCTCGAACAGAACCGTCTTTGGACCATCCCAGCCCAACAGATCGCGCAACCCCCGAGGCGCGCCGGCCGGGTCGATGGCAACGGCAGCGGAATCCGCCCCCGCCGGGGACACCACCGCCCCGAGCCGCCGAAAGGCGGTTTCCACGAACCGGCGCACATCCACGCCGGAGCCAATGGCCGCGCGGGTCGCTTCGAGAACTTCGGCCACCGCGCCGGGCTTCACGGTCTCTTGGGCGAACACGGTGCGGGAGCGCTTTTCCAGCCGGGACACGTTCTCCCATTCCTCGTAAAACGCCCGGGCCAGCGGTTTGGCGAAATCGTCGAATCCCGGCAGGGCGAGCTGGGAATCGTTCCTGGGTTTCTCCTTCAGCAGCAACCCCTCCAGAATGGCCTCCAGCACCGTGTCGGACCCCACCGGCACCGGCACGGAAATGCCCAGGGAACTCCGAATTTTCTTGTGCTTCCGGATCAGCACCTCCAGCACCAGCCCGTCGATCTGGTTATCCACGCCGTAGTAGGTCATCACCCGGACAGCGGGCGCGGCCTGACCGAAGCGGTCCACCCGGCCCTCCCGCTGTTCGTGGCGGGTCGGGTTCCAGGAGAGATCGTAATGGACCACGGCGTCGATCGGCTCCAGCGCGCCGTCATCGCCCCGACGATCTCCCGGTTCGTCCCGCCCAGCGGCCGCAGCACCAGCAACTCCGCGTCCGACTCCGGCAGCACCACCCACTCCCGATTCCGCGCCCGCACCAGGGCTCCGGGGGAGAAAGTCATGGGGTGGGTTCGGCGTTCGGTTGCGGCCGCAAGCCTTTTCGGGGGAAAAAGATCGCGGGACTGCACCGAAACAGGTCGGACAGAATCTGGATATGCCGCTTGCTGAATTCCCGTTTTCCGGAAAGCAGTTCGGAGACGACGCCGGAACTGGCCAGCCCCCTGTTGACCAGATCGGCCTGCTTCAGCTCGTGCTGCTCCATAAACAAACGCAGGTAATCGGCCGGGGTGGTGTCCGGTTTCGGAAAATGGTCATCTTCGTATTGAACGATGAGGCTCTCCGCGACTTTGTAGAGGCTGTACAGCGGATGGGTTTTGTCTCCGTCGATTTTTTCATAGATTTCTTCGGAAAATTCCGTCAGCTCCATCAAATCCGTTTCGGTTTCCGGCTTTTTCAGAAAGCTGGAGATTCTGTTTCCAGCTTTTTTGAATGGCTTCAAAGCCGCCAGACGTGCGGAGAATGCCACCTTTATGGGGTTTACCGGGAATCATTTCGCAACTCCATTTTTCCAACCAACGAAATTCATTTGCTCTTTCCAAAAACCGACGGATTCTCCCCCACAATCCGTCCCCAATCCGCGCCGTGATAAAACCGCACCACGAAGTACCCCGCGTCCTCCAGGCAAATCTCCTGGTTCTGGTCTCGCTCTCCCACCGAATCGAAATCGTGGGGCGGGCCGTCCACGAAAACCACGGTGGATTGATCCTGATAGAAAAAATCGGCCCGAATCCGGCACTCCGCGATGAAATGCTGCGCATGGCTCGGCAGCCGCAGCCCTTTTTCTTCCAGAAAACACAACCATCGCCGTTCCAACTCGGAATCGCACACCGCCAGCAACGCCCGCAGATGATCGGCCCGGATGGCCGCCGTCTGGTGTTGGTACAGGCGCATGGATTCGGATGGCGATCGGCCGGCCCGGAAAATCTCCGCGCAACCGGGGTGAAGCGTTCCATCCCCAACGAGGTCGTCCACGGTCTCGCCGGGGGCGTAGGATGGGTTGACCTGAATCAGCGGATCGGGCCACAGCAACCCGGCATTCAAACGGGTTCGGACATACGTCCCTATTCGTTCGTCCCGAATGTGGATGAAACTATGGATGTAACGGGCATAATCCGTTATGATGGCTTGGCGATAAGAGAAGATGTCCATGGGTCGCCTTTCAGGTAAGGAATCAGGGCTTCGGCTTCTGGGAGGGGGGCGGGATTCCAAGGGGGGACGAAAATTGGAAAGAAAAACGGGTGACTCCTTGGAATTTAGACATTCCAACAATCCAGGGAATGGTTGGGATAGAATCGGAACAGTCGGAGGCAACCTTTTTCCCACAAACGACTTGGAAATGCAAAGGATTTTCCTCTTATTCTTATCCCGTTGATTCGTTAAAAAAATTAACAGGTGTGTTTTTTCCCTCCACAAACTCGCGGCAATTTTCCAGGACCATTGGGTTGCGGCCGCCATTATTCCACCCAAATCGAAATGTTTTCCCATGAAACCATTCCGCCTTTTCCAATTGGCCCTCTTCCTCCCCCTCCTCCTATCCGCCTGCTTTTTCGGCGAAAAAGGCAACACCACCGTCGAACACTACGCCGAGGCCACGGACTTGCTGGAGGCGGAGGTCTACCAAGACCATCGGCGAACGTTCTACTGCGATTGCGCGTTTTCCAAATCCAAGCGGGTGCGGTGCAAGACCGGTGCGGGGGCGCGGGCGACGCGGGTGGAGTGGGAGCATATCGTTCCGGCGTCCCGGTTCGGCCATGCCTTCGAAGAGTGGGAATCCAGCCGATCCTGGCAATGCCGGCTGCCCAAATGGCTTCAGGCCGTCCCCGGTCTGAAATGCCGAAAACGGAGCGGGCGGGAGAACGCCCGGCGGGAGTCCCGGGAATACCGGTACATGGAGGCGGATCTGTACAACCTGGTCCCGGTCGTCGGCCTCATCAATCAGCGACGGTCCAACCGGCCGCATGGCATGATTCCGGGAGAACGGCGGGAATTTGGACGGTGCGATTTCGAGGTGACGTCGGAAGCGGCGGAGCCGACCGATTCGGTTCGCGGCGACATCGCCCGGACGATCCGGTACATGGCCTGGGCGTACGAAGGGCGGATCGACCTCTCCCGCGCGGAGGAGAAATTATTGGAAAGCTGGGACGCCGCCGACCCGGTGGACGAATGGGAATGCGAGCGCGGCCGACGCATCGAGGCGATTCAGAGGAATGAAAATCCGTTCGTGGAAGAACCCTGCCGGGACCGCGGCCTCTGGTGATTGGCCGCGCGCCGGCCTTGCGGGGGCCGACTTGGTTCAGAACAAACTTGACATGCGGAAAAAGCATCCGTAAAGGGCGAATATGGAGGCTCCAAAAAACCGCGCGGGGAAATCCGTTCGCCGCCCCGATTCGTCCGGGCCGAAATCGCCGGTTTCCGCCCCGCCGACGGTCGCCTCCGCCCCCTTTCCCAACGGGATTTTCCAACGGTGAAACCGATGATCACCATGGCTTCGTGGATCGTCTTGATTTACGCCGCCTATTGCGGCGTTCTTTTTTTCATGCAGCGGCAGGTGCTCTTTCCCCGGGACCTGATTGGCCCGCCGCCGGAGGTTCGAGCGGCGTTTCCGGGGTTGGAAACGGTCTGGCTGGATCTTCCCGGCGGGCGCTGCGAAAGCTGGTACCTGCCGCCCAGGCGAGGAAAAAACGCCGGACCCGCTCCGGCGGTGATCTTCGCCCACGGCAACGGAGAGCTGATCGATTACTGGCCGGAAACCCTCGCGCCCTTGACGCGCATGGGGCTGGGCGCGCTGCTGGTGGAATATCCGGGCTACGGCCGCTCGGAGGGAAATCCTTCCCAGGAAAGCGTCACCCGCGCCTTCGTGGCGGCCTACGACTGGCTGGCGGCCCGGCCGGACGTGGATGAAACGCGGATCGTCCTCTTCGGCCGGTCCCTGGGCGGCGGCGCGGTCGCCCAGTTGGCGGCCCGGCGGCCTTCCGCGGCCATGATCCTCACGTCCACCTTCACCAGCGCCCGCTGGTTCACCCGGCGCTATCTCGTGCCCGGGTTCCTCATGCGAGACCCTTTCGACAATCTATCGGTGATCCGGGAATATTCCAAACCGGCGTTGATCGCCCATGGGCGCGGGGACGGGGTGATCCCCTACCGTCACGCCAAAATCCTGGCCGAAGCCGCGCCAAACGCCACCCTGCTGACCTACGACGCCGGCCACAACGATTTTCCGCCCGACTGGCCGGAATTCTGGCGGGAGGTGGCGACTTTTCTTCGGAAGGCGAACATCCTCCCCCGAGAGGCCGGCGGGGCCGGGGGAACGGGGCATCCGGAGGCGGTGGAAGCGAAGGGATGACCACCGCTCCCGTTCATTTTGGCGAAAATGGCGGGAGGCGTATCGCATACGCCTCGGCCCGATCCGGCCCGAGGATCCGTTTGAAATCCCAAAGTGAACGACGTCGGGGAACCCCGAAATTCCGGAAAAACCGAAAAAAAGGGGAAGAACCTATCCGTTTTCCGCCTTCCGGGCGCAGGCGATGCAGGTGGGAATGCTGGGATCGAATCGGAGGCGTCCCTCGGGGATGTCTTCGTCGCAAACGATGCAGTAGCCGTAATCCCCGGATTTCATCCGGTCCAGGGCGGACAGGATGCGCTGTCGCTCCTGCGCGGTCAGCCGGGCGGCGGCCTGGGACATGGCCTGCTGCTGCATGGCGTCCATCCGGGACAGGCGACCGGTTCGGGCCTGGTCCAGCTCCACCGGTCCGGTGTCCCGTCCCGCCGCGTCCCGCTGGATGGTCGCCAGCCGGTCTTCCAGCGCCTTTTTAAAAAATTCGAGATCGATGTCGTCGCGCATAAATCGTTTTTCCCTCCTTGATTGACGCCGGAACGCCCAATCAATGGCCGCCGGTTGACTGGCCTGAAAAAAAGCTCCCCAATTTTTCACCTTGGGATTTCGAATGGGCCGTGACGTTTGACGGGCCAAGGGCGTATGCGATACGCCCCTACAAGATTTCGACTGAATGCGGGTTTGGGCATCCCCCAAACGCAAACAGGCCCGGAAAACCGATTTCGGTTTTCCGGGCCTGTTTGCCCCTCGAAGGGGGATTGGTGGAGGCGGCGGGAGTCGAACCCGCGTCCGAAAGCATTCCACACTGGCATCTACATGCATAGCCTGAAATTTAATTTAACCCGTCATGCCTCCTTCAGGCGGGATGCGTGACGGGCGGCGTTCGGTGAATTTCGCCATTCCGTACCGAACGATCGGGAACGACTATCCCGCTCGATGACGCCCCGATGCCAGACCCACGGGAAGAGGCCCGGCGGGACGGCTAGCTATGCAGCCAGCGCGTAGTTATAATCGTCTGCGATTATATTTTTTCCGCCGTATGCGAGCGGCAGACACCTCGACATGCAACCAGCGCTTCTTTACCCCCGTCGAAGCCGTTTCGCCCCCGTTCGAGGTGAAGCTGTTTGAAAGAGCAGTCAAACTTTCAAGCAAAATAAACCATTGGGTTCCCCCTGTCAACCGGTTTTCCGGGGAAATCGGAAAAAACGGGGGGTCCAGCGCAAAATTTTCATTTCGGGATCATGGGGAGACCGGCCGACAATTCCGGCAAGTTAATCCACCTTGCGCATATTGTCCAGCAATTCCGCGACGCCGACGGTGGCGATGCCGGAATTGATGTCGGACATGGCGTAGGGAA
>CAYFVR010000267.1:0-6306 GCA_964346545.1 uncultured Desulfobacterales bacterium
TATTCAATTTGCTCGGTGGAAAGCGGCGGGTCAGTGTCCACCATCATCGCGGTGGATTGTAGCACCTGGAAAACATGACGGAGCACGCCGCCGGTTTTCGCCACCAGCAAGTCCAGCGCCGAGGATTCGATAATCCCTTCGTCGATCCGTCTGCAGACCACGTCTTTCACGGTTTCAAACCCGGGCGTCCGATCTCCGCCCGGGTTGTTGACCTTGATCATGGGAAGGGAAACAACGTCATCAAAATTGTGGCGAAATGCGTTCACGTCCGGAGAGAAGAAAAGGAAAATCGGGATGGTGTAAACGACCTTCGATTCAATGCCCGTCAAGAGACTGACCTGTTCAATGTAAATCCGCCGCGCCTGCTGGATGTCCAGCTTGTCGAGGTCCTCGACCACGATCAACAGTTCCCGGCCGCCTTCCAGCCGCTCCTGCACCGCTTGGATCACCGCATTGGCCTGGGCCAATAAATCGGCCGGGCGCTTCCGCAAAACCGCGACCTTCGTTTCCTCGCCGTGGACATTCAGCTTGATGTCGGCTCGAATCTTCCCGAATAGCCCAAGAAGCCTGCCCAGAACGGAATCTTCGCTGGAAATCCCGGCCCCAGCCTCGAAGTTCCCGTCCCTGCTTTCTTTTTCGGTTCGGGTGACTTGAACGAAAAAGTCCAACACCGGCTTCAAAATTTCATCGGAAACATCCAAGCCTTCGCTTTTTGCGGCGTTCAACACCCGGTCGGCGATAATGAGGACCAAATCTTCGGCCCGCACCGCGATGGGGCTCATTTCCCGGTGGACGGAAAAAGTGACCGGGAGGAACCGTCCGCCCTGTTCGTCAAGAAATTTATTCAGTTCCGTGGATTTTCCGCATCCTCGATGACCGTAAAACAGCAGACGAACGGGGCCTTCCATATCCAGTGCGTTGGAAAGCCGCCGACGGGTTTTTGGGTACCGGTCCCGAGCTGGATCGGTTTCCACGAAAAAAGCGTCCAATTCTTCCGGCCCCGAAAGCGGCGTGGGACGGCAGACTCTCCGGATATCGGCAAGGGTTCGGGCTTTGTGGATTTGGCTCATGGATGAATCCTTTCATCGAACGAATGAAAAAAGGAGACCTTTTCCCAAAATAGCCCGATCGGGAAGAAAAAAACAAGTTTCATCACCTCCGAATCCTCGGATCCAGCACGTCCCGGAGGGCGTCGCCCAAGATGTTGAAGCCGATGACGGTGACCAGGATGAAGACGCCGGGGAAGGCGGCGTACCAGGGGTGATCCATCAGAAATTTCCGGCCGACGCTGATCATCGCGCCCCATTCCGGCGTGGGGGGCTGTGCCCCGAGACCGATGAAGCTCAGCGAGGCGGCGATCAAGATCGTGTCCCCCAACGTCAGCGTGGCCAGAACGATGACGGAATTCACGCAGTTGGGCAACACATGGTTCACGATGATCCACGGGCTGGAGGCCCCGGACACCCGGGCCGCCGCGATGTACTGGCGTTCCTTCACCGCCAGGGCCTCGCCCCGGGAGAGCCGGGCGAACTTGGGAATCATGACGAAGGCCACGGCGATGACGGCATTGGTCAGCCCCGGCCCCAGGGCGGCCGCCAGGGCCATGGCCAGCACCAGCGACGGGAAGGAGAGGATCACGTCCATGATCCGCATGATGACCGCGTCGGACCATCGTCCCAGAAAACCGGCCGCGGCCCCGATGACCGTGCCCAGCACTCCGGCGATGGAAACCACGACGATCCCGATCCGCAACGAAATCCGAGCCCCATACATCACCCGGCTCAGAATGTCCCGGCCCACCTCGTCCGTCCCGAACCAGTGCGTCATGGAGGGGGGCTGCAACCGCTCCGACAGACTGATCCGAATCGGATCGAACGGCGCCAGCCATCCCGCAAAAATGGCCACCAGTCCCATCAGGACGATGATGACCATCCCGGCCACCGCCGTTGGATTGCGGGAGAGAATTTTGAGGGTGAGGCGGAGTTCGGGGAAGCGCATGAACGTTGATTGCTCCGTTTAATACCGAATTTGCGGATTCAACAGCGCGTATACCACATCCACCGCCAGGTTGATCAGCACGTAGGCCAGGGAAACCATGAGCGTAAACCCCATGATGGCGGGAAAGTCGAGATAGTTGACGGAATCGACGACGTATTTTCCCATGCCGGGCCAACTGAAAATGGTTTCGGTGAGCACCGCGCCGCCCAGCAGCTCGCCGATGGACAGCCCGACGATGGTCACGGTGGGGATCAAGGAATTCTTGAGGGCATGGCGCAAAACCACCCGAAAGGGCGGCAGGCCGTTGGCCACGGCGGTGGTGATGTAATCCTGCCCCATCACCTCGATCATGGCCGAACGGACGATCCGGGTGACGATGGCCAGATAGACGTAGGAGAGGCAGAAGGCGGGGAGAATCAAGTGGCTGAGGGCGTTGACAAAGATGTCAAACCGGCCGGCCAGAATGCTGTCAATCAGATACAGGCCGGTGACGTGGGCCGGCGGAGAAAAGGCCATGTCCAGCCGGCCCGACCCGGGCAAAATCCCGAGGTTGCGATAAAAAAACGCCAACAGCATGAGCCCCAGCCAGAATACCGGGGTGGAAACGCCAACGACCGAAAACACCCGAATCGCATGATCCGCCAACCGGTTTCGCCGCACCGCCGCCCAAATTCCCAGCGGCAGGCCAACGCCGATGCACAAGGCCATGCTGGCCAGGGTCAGCTCAAGGGTGGCGGGAAAGAAGTCCTTCAAGTCCTCGGTCACGGGCCGGTGATTGCGGATGGACCTCCCCAGATCGCCCTGGAGAAGGTCGCCCAGATAACGGACGTATTGCTCCGGAAGCGGCCGGTCCAGGCCGAGGGAGCGGCGGATGTTTTCCACGGCCTCCCGGCTGGCCTTCTGCCCGGCCATCATCCGGGCCGGATCGCCGGGGATGGCGTGGGAAATCAGAAACACCAGAACGGTGACGCCCAGCAGGACCGGAATCGCCGCCGCCAGCCGTTTGAGGATGTAGGGGATCAGACCCATATTTCATTCCTCTTCCGACATCACCGCCTGAATCGTCTCCCCCGTGAAACCGCGTCCCCGGAGAAATCGGTATTTTTTTTCGCGCCGTTTCCGGGAATCCGCCTCCCGGTCAAAACGAACGCGTCCTTTTTCCAATTGCCGACGGGCCGCCGCCCGTTCCTCCGCGCCGCCGGCGTAGTCGGCCAGCAGCCGGTCCACCTCGTCGCCGGTCAGGCCTCGGCGGGCCATTTCCCGGCGGATTTTCAAGGGACCGTTGCCCTTGCGCCGGAGTTCCCGAAAAAACTGGCGGGCGGTCTCCTCGTCGTCCAGATAGCCGTAACGATCGCAGGCGGCCAGGGCCGTCTCGATGGCGGGTTCGGAAAATTCTCGTTGGCGAAGTTTTCCCGCCAGCTCCGCGCGGGCATGATTTCGCCGGGCCAGCAGTCGAACGGCGGCATCCAGGGCCGCTTGGGACGGATTCGCCGGCATCGGGTCAACCCGCTGGCCGACGCGGCCGACGGGCCAGGAGAGCCGCCGCCGCCGACGCCTGAAGAAAAACGGCGATCAGTTGCAAAGCGCCGCTTTCCGCCGGAAAAGGAAGGAAAAACGCAACGGCGATTTTGCTCTTGGTGGCCGTCCCCACCAGCATGGGGCAAAGGACATACAGCAACAGCAGCCAGATCACGGCGGCGGCGTCCGCCCGGCGAGGTCTCGCGACCCGATGGGCCAGCAGGACAAGTCCCATGTCTCGCAGCAGAAAGAGATAAACCACCAAAGGAAAAAAGCCGGAAAACAACGGATGACGCGCGGCCATCAAAAGCGCGCAGATCAGGCCGGTCAAAACCACCGGAACCGTCCACAGCGGAAGCGATTCCGCCGCCGCCCGCCAATCCCCGTCTTCCGCCGCCGCGAACAGGCGACGCTCTTCCACCGGGTCCTTCACTTCCGCAAATATGGAAGCGTAGGCGGCCAAGACGCCGATGCATCCCGCAGAAATCCATCCTCCGAACCATCGGCCCCCATCTTCCCATTCCCCCCGGAAAAGGTCCATCCCGGCCGCGTAGAACATGGTCGTCACCAAAAAAGCCAGCCACACCCATGGAACGCCCCCCACCTGCAATTCCCGACGCATGCTTCGATAGGCCCCGACCACCGCCCAAAAGGCGAAAAAGAGAAGCGAACCGGTAAGGAAGAAGGGATTTTCTGCGGAAAAACCGTACCAGACCAGGCGAGATCGACCAAAATGGTGAAGGGAGCCGCCGATCATCCACAACAGGAAAGCGAAACCCGACAGCAGATAAAACGGCATGGCGCGGGGCATTTCGGCGTTCCAGAATCGGGCCTTGCGCACACCGATCAGGGCGAACGTCAGGGCCAGCCCGTGAAACAGAACGACGGCCAGCAACAGATGGATCAAATTTCGCGTCCCCGCCCCAAGTTCCCCGAGCCCCCAGATCGAAAACAGATAGGGCGGAATGAACAGCAGCCCGCCGTACCAGGCGTAAACCGGACCGCCGATCAGCTTGCCCAGCGCCATCTCCCGGGGAGACAGCGGCGTCATCCGTTGCAACTCCCAGGTCCGGTCGTGAATTTCACGGGTGAGCGACTCCACCACCCGCCGGGTTCCCCATATCCCCGGAAACGCGACGATTCCCCCCAGGGAGAACGTCCGCCAGGCCGAGAGAAATTCGGGGTATCCGTCGGCCGTCAGATAGATCAGGGCGTAAACCGCCGACAGAATCAGCGCCAAGCCGACCAGCCGGGCCGGGTTCAGCTCCAGCCAAGCCTGCCGGAGGATTTCGGGGTTGAGGCGAAAGGCCATCAGCTCTCTTCCTCCAGGGATCGGAGATATCGCTCCCGAACGCCGTCGCGCCGAACGGCGAATTCGACCACCGACAGGCCGGCGTCCAAAAGGGCCCGCAACACCCGATGCAAATCCGCCTCGGAGCCGTGAAGCTCAAAACCAACGCCCCGGGCATCGACCACCGGATCGGCCACCCCGGAAATCCCCGCCAGGACCGCCGTCACCGATTCGGCCGGTTCCAGCGCCCGGGCGTGGACCCGCCGAACGCCGTCCGGCGCGGCCTCGGACACCCGGCCGTTTCGGAGGACCAGCAAATCGGTGGCGTATTCGTTGAGTTCGGAAAGGATGTGGGAGGAAACCAGCAGGGTTTTTCCCTCGGCCTGAAGCCGTCGAAACAGCGACGCCAGCCGGTGGCGGGCTTCCGGGTCCAGCCCGGAGGCGGGTTCGTCCAGCAAAAGGATGGGGGGATCGTGGACCAGGGCCTGGCCGATGCCCAACCGCTGCCGCATGCCCCGGGACAGTTCTCCGACCCGGGCGCGACGCTTGTCTTTCAAATCAATCTGGTCGAGAACGATTTCCACCCGGGCCCGGGCGGCGTCCGTGGACAATCGGTGGGCGAGGGCGAAATAACGGAGGGAGCGCTCCACCGTCAATTCTTCGTACAATCCGAAGAAATCCGGCAAAAAACCCAAATGGGTATGGCATTCCCGGGGCGATTCGATTATATCGATCCCGTTGACCCGGATCTGGCCCGAAAGCGGGCGAACCAGCGCGGCGAGGCAGCGCAGCAGGGTGGTCTTCCCGGCCCCGTTGGGACCCACGAGCGCCGTCACCGCGCCGGCCCGCACCTGGAAGGACACGTCCGCCAGCGCATGGACTCCGGGATAGGCGAAGTGGAGACGATGCGCGGAAATCATGACCCGAGACGGCATCGACGACGCCGTTTCATCAGGAGCCAAAATGGATTCTTCCTATCTCGTCGCCGCCGGCGCCAGTTTTCTGGCCGGCATTTTCGGTTACATCATCGTCCGCTTCTGGGCGCTGCCCATCATCCGTTATCGCCGGGCCAAGGCCCAGGCCGAAGACGCCTTGACCCAATTGCTGGCGGCCGACGGCAAATCGGAAATGGCCGCGGCGAAAAAAGCCTGCCGGGTGGCCGCCGACCGACTTTCGGAGCTGTATTCCGCGGACCTGCCGCCCTGGTATCGAATGGTCCTGGACCAACGGAGCGAATCCCCCGTCCAGGCGGCCACGGATCTGATGACCCTCTCCAACACCAAGGACCCGGACCAACAAATCGTCCTGACCGAGGCGATCCGCAAATCCCTGATCCTCTGATCCTCCGAACCGCGCGTCGCCTGCGGGACCCTTCGCCCGCGCTTTATCCGACGGCCCGTTCCCGGTCGCCTTCCATAAAAGATTCGATGAACCGGCCCACCTCGTCCCGCCCCTCGAAAACCCCGCAGTGACCCTCGAAGAGAACATCCGCCTCCAGC
>CAYFVR010000268.1:0-6232 GCA_964346545.1 uncultured Desulfobacterales bacterium
CGCCGGGCCACCGGGGCGGGAACCCGTTCCGCCCCGGCTTCGGGACCGGGCCCCCGCCGCACGGAAAGCTGGGCCGCCCCCGTCATGCCGATGCTCACCGCCTCGCCGTGGCCGACGCCGGCGGTGGATTCCACGGCGTGGCCGAAGGTGTGGCCGAAGTTGAGAATCCGCCGTTCCCCGGCCTCCCGCTCGTCCCGGCTTACGACCCCGGCCTTGATGCGCACCGAATCGCAAACGAAACGGTTCGCCGCCTCGGGCGGCAGCTCCACGGCCGCCTCGCCGATCTCCTCCAGATAGCGAAACAGGTCGGCGTCGGCGATGGCCGCGTGCTTCACGATTTCCGCCAGGCCGCATCGGATTTCCCTGGGCGGCAGGGTTCGCAGCACGTCGGGCGGACAGAGCACGAATTCGGGCTGATTGAACACGCCGATCATGTTCTTGAAGCCCTCGAAATTGACTCCGTTCTTGCCGCCGACGCTGGCGTCCACCTGGGCCAGAAGCGTGGTGGCCACGAATCCGAACCGGACCCCCCGCAGGTAGGTGGAGGCCACGAAGCCGGCCAGATCGCAGACCACGCCGCCGCCGATTCCGAGGATGAAGGCGTCCCGATCCGCCTCGGCGGACACCAGCGCCCGAAAGGCCGAGGCCGCGCCCTCCAGACTCTTGGCGCCCTCCCCTTCTCCCGCGCCGAGTTCCAGCACCGGCGCGTCGGGAAACCGGTCGCCGTGATGGCGACGCACGGTCGGGTCCGTAAAAATGAACACGCGCCGGTCGGGCAGCAAGTCCGCGACCGTTTCCAGCCGGCCCCCGACCGCAATTCGGGATTGTCCGTATTTTCCGCCTACCTCGATGGTTTTCATGATCCGCTTCCGATTTCCGGGACGATGTTCAGGCCGGCGGAACACGTCTCGACGCGATGTCCGGTCGCCGGGACGCGCTCGGCCATGGGGCTCCGCGAAACGATCAGGCCACCTTGTACCGGGGCGCTTCTCCCGGGCCGCAAACGCAGTCTTCCTTTCCGTTGCGCCGCCGCAACTGGTCGTGGGCGGAAAGAATGAGCTGTTCCGTGGTTTCCCAGGAAATGCAGGCGTCGGTGATGGAGACGCCATACGCAAGGGTGCTTCGGTCGCCGGTGTTTTTCTGCTTTCCCTCGTGGATGTTGCTCTCCAGCATCATTCCGGTGATCCGGTCGTTGCCGTCCATGATCTGGTTGATCACGTCCTGCCAAACCACCGCCTGACCCTGGTGCCGCTTGCGGCTGTTGGAATGGGAGCAATCGATGGTCAGCGATTCGCAAAGCCCCTTGGCCCGGAGCTGCTGAATGGCCTCCTGCACGCTGACGCTGTCGTAATTGGGCCGGTTTCCGCCCCGAAGAACCAGATGGGCGTAGGGATTGCCGGTGGTCTTCACCACGGCGCTCCGGCCCTCCTGGTCGATGCCCAGGAAACTCTGGGGCGAACCGGCGGCGATCATGGCGTTCACCGCGGTGTCCAGACCGCCGTCTGTGCAATTTTTGAACCCGACCGGCATGGAAAGGCCGGAAGCCATTTCCCGGTGGGTCTGGGATTCAATGGTGCGGGCGCCGATGGCGGCCCAACAGACGAGACCGGCGATGTATTGGGGCGTGATGGGGTCGAGCATTTCGGTGGCCGTGGGCAGGCCCATTCCCGTGATCTGAAGCAGCAACTCGCGAGCGCGACGAAGACCGGTGATGATGTCGCAGGAGCCGTCCAAATGGGGATCGTTGATCATCCCCTTCCAGCCCACGGTCGTCCGGGGCTTTTCGAAATAGACCCGCATGACCAGTTCCATGGTGTCCTTGACCTTCTCCCGCAGTTCCGCGAGACGGCGGGCGTAATCCAGGGCGACTTCATCGTCGTGGATGGAGCAAGGACCGGTAACCACGAGCATCCGGGGATCTTCCCGGGTCAAAATGGCCTGGATGGTTTCCCTTCCGCCCAGCACGGTTTCGCTGGCGGCGTCGGTCATGGGAAGTTCGGATTTCAGGGTTTCCGGGGCGATCAGCGGAACGAATTTGTCGACGTGCAGGTCGTACGTGGGCTTCATGGATCGATCTCCTTGGGCTGGAACGCAAAAGGCCGCGGGGCGTCCCCGCGGCCTTTAAAAACGGAAAAGCCGCGGGCTTTGTCTGCCTACGGCTTTTTGCTTTTTGAGAGTGTACGGCTTCAGCGTACCCCAGGCAGACATCTGACGGGATAAAAATAATACCAAAACCAAAAATAGACGCCTGCGAACATGGACGAAGCCTTTTCCAAACGGTGAGGTTTCTCCGTTGCTACACAATCGACGGAAGGGTGTCAAGCGCTTTTTGGTTCACGTTTTGTTAGACGACGGCGGAGGTTCCCGTCTTGGGCCGGCAAAAACCTTGACAAGCCACACCGCTTCGTTCAAGTAAGGCGGCACCGTTACCGATTCGAGGAGGCCCAAAATGAACCGATTTCGACGGGGATTTCTCCCCTTTTTTCTTCTTGTCGCCCTGGGATGGCCCTTCGGCCATGCGGCGCTCGCCGAAACATCGAAAAAGACGTTCCGGATTTCGGTCAGCCAGTTCGTGGAACACCCGGCACTGGACGCGGTGCTCCAGGGATTTCAGGACGATCTGAAAGAAGCCGGCGTACCGGCGGAGTACCGCGTGCATAACGCCCAGGCCAACATGGCCACCGCCGGCCAGATCGCCAGCCAGATCATGGGCGAATCCCCCGACCTGATTCTCGCCATCGCCACCCCCACGTCCCAGGCCGTCGCCCAGGCGCTGAAAAAATCGCCCCACATGGCGAACACGCCCTTCCTGTTCACGGCGGTGACCGATCCCGTGGCCGCCGGATTGGTTCCGGACCTGGAAACCCCCGGCGGCAACATCACCGGCGTGTCGGACCGGCTGCCGGTGGACCGTCACATTGAAATGGTGCGGACCTTTTACCCGGAGCTGAAACGGCTGGGCGTCCTCTACAATGCGGGCGAGGCCAACTCCCGGGCCACGGTGGAGCAAATCAAGGAGGAAGGCGCCAAGCACGGCTTCGAGGTGGTGGAGGCCACCGTTTCCAGATCCAGCGACGTCTACCAGGCCGCCGGAAGCCTGACCGGCAAGGTGGACGCGGTCTGGATTCCCACCGACAACACCGTGGTTTCGGCGCTGGAATCCGCCCTGAAGGTGGGCGCGGTCGGCGATCTGCCCATTTTCTGCGCCGACGTGGATTCCGTGGCCCGGGGCGCGGTGGCGGCCATGGGCTTCGATTATTACCGGCACGGCCGACAGACCGGCGAAATGGCCCGGCGGATTCTGGTGGAAGGCGCCGAGCCGGGCGAAACGCCGGTGGAAACCCAGGAAACGCTTCAACTTCACCTCAATCTCGGCGCGGCGGAACGGATGGGCGTCGACGTGCCGGAATCGATCCGGAAGCGGGCCGACAAGGTCTACGAATAAGCCATGTCGGTCTACGCGCTGGTCGGCGCCCTGGAACAGGGCTTTCTCTACGGCATCATGGCCCTGGGGGTCTATCTGACCTTCCGGGTGCTGGATTTTCCGGACCTGACGGTGGACGGGAGCCTTCCGCTGGGGGCCGCCGTCTCCGCGGTGGCCATCACCCGCGGCCTGCACCCGCTGATCGGCGTCGCGCTGGCGCTGGCGGCCGGATTTCTGGCCGGCACGGTCACCGCCCTGCTCAACACCAAGCTGAAAATCCTCCACCTCCTGGCCTCGATCCTTACCATGATCGCCCTCTATTCGGTGAACATCCGGATCATGGGCGGTCCCAACGTCTCTCTGCTGGGCCGGGAAACCATCCTGGAGCTGATTCCCAACCTGGGCCTGCCGCCCCACTGGGCCGCGCCGGCGGCCTTTGGGATCATCGCGCTGGGCGTCACCGTCGTTATCGCCCTGTTTCTCCACACCGAAGCCGGGCTCGCCATGCTGGCCACCGGCGACAACCCCAAAATGATCACCAGCCAGGGCGGGAACACCCACACCCTGATCCTGCTGGGCGTGGGGCTCTCCAACGGACTGGTGGCCGCGAGCGGCGCCCTGGTGGCCCAAAATCAGGGCGCGGCCGACGCCAACATGGGGGTGGGCACCATCGTGGCCGGGCTGGCTTCGGTCATCGTGGGAGAAACGCTCTTCGGCGGCCGGGGCGTGGCGCGGACCTGCGTGGCCGTGCTGCTGGGATCGGTGGTCTACCGGTTGGCCATCGCCCTGGCCCTGGGCGTGGAATGGGGCTGGTTTTCCTTCACCCCCAGCGATCTCAACCTGATCACCGCCCTGCTGGTGGTGGTCGCGCTCACCGCGCCCCAGATCAAGGCCCGCTTTCGCATTCGGGGCGTGACCCCATGATTACGGTTCGGAACCTGCGAAAGGCCTTTTATCGGGGTTCGGTCAACGAGATTCAGGCCCTGGACGGGATCGATCTGGAAATCCGCCCCGGCGATTTCGTGACTCTCATCGGCTCCAACGGCGCGGGGAAATCGACCCTGCTCGGCGCCGTGGCGGGAACCTTCCTTCCCGACGAGGGGGCGGTCCTTCTGGACGACGCCGACATCACCCCCTGGCCGGAACACCGGCGGGCCCGGTTCATCAGCCGCGTCTTCCAAGACCCGCTCATGGGCACCTGCGGCAGCTTGACCATCGAGCAAAATTTGGCGATCGCCTTCCGCCGGGGAAAACGGCGGGGGCTGGGCTGGGGCGTCCGGCCCCACCATCGGGTCTTTTTTCAGGAAGAACTCCGCAACCTGGGGCTGGGGTTGGACACCCGGCTGTCCGATCCGGTGGGGCTGCTTTCCGGCGGTCAGCGGCAGGCGCTCACGTTGCTGATGGCGACGCTGGTCCGGCCGCTGGTCCTGCTGTTGGACGAACACACCGCCGCCCTGGACCCCAAAACCGCCGGCCAGATTCTGACCCTGACCCGGGAATGGGTGGAGCGGCGGGAGTTGACCACCCTGATGGTGACCCATAACATGAACCAGGCCCTTCGCCTGGGAAATCGATTGGTCATGATTCATCGGGGCAAAATCATCCTGGACGTTCGGGACGAGGAGAAAGCGGCCCTGACGGTGGAAGACCTGCTGGGACGGTTTTACGAAGTGCAAGGCGAGGAATTCTCGGCGGATCGAATGTTGCTGGTCTGAGACCCGCGGCAGTCCCTTCAGGTTTCCAAATGAAGAATTGGGTTCCGTCGCCCATGAGACTTCCGTTACTTCCCAAGCTGATCCCACCGAAAGCAACGGAATTCCGACCAAACCGTCTCCCGACACGCTTTTCCCGCTCCATCCCGGCGGTTTATTCCGGAGGACGCCCGTGCCCAACACGCTGGTCCACATCGGTATCCATCTGCCGATCACGCGGGGAATTTTTCGCGGCGCCGACCCGAAATGGATTCTGCTGGGGTGCGTGGTTCCGGACCTCCCATGGATTTTTCAGCGGGCCGCCAGGGTCTTTCTTCCGGGTCTTGATCCGGTGGATTTGCGGCTCTACGCCACCGTCCAGGCCTCCCTCTTTTTCTGCCTGATCTTTTCCGCCGGCGCGGCCCTTCTCTCCCGCCGGCCCCTTCGAAATTTCGCCATCCTGGCCTTGGGATCGGCCCTTCATCTCCTCCTGGACGCCCTCCAAATCAAATGGGGAAACGGCGTCCACTTTTTCGCGCCCTTTTCCTGGCAAATGACCCAGTTTGGCCTCCTTTGGCCGGAATCGCCGGTCACCGGTTTCTTCACGTTGCTGGGGCTGGGGGTTCTAATCGCTTTCGGCTTCCGGAGGACCGACGAAGACGCGCCGATTCGCCGGATGGTGAACCTTCCCACAGCCTGGACTTTGGCCGGTTTCCTTCTCGCGGGCCACCTGCTTTTGCCGCTTGCCCTGCTTTCCGGCCCGGAACGGGCGAACAATCATTACGCCGCCACACTGCGCGACAAGGACAATCGAATCGGAAAGCCGATCCAACTGGACCGGGTGCGCTGGGAGCCCGAAACGGGAATCCATGTTTTTTCGGGAGACGTGCTGAAAGCGGACGGATTGGAGAACGTTCCGGCGGACACGGTTTCCATCCAGGGCCGTTTTGTTTCTCGAGATCGGATACGGGTCCACCAATGGAAACGGCACTCGGCAGGGCTACGAAATCTGGCGTCCTACGTCGGGTTGATGGGAGTCGCGATGACGTGGGGATCGGCGGGCTTTCGTCGATTCAGAGCGGAGAGTTCAAGCGGGGGATGAACGAGGGAAAACGCC
>CAYFVR010000269.1:0-6181 GCA_964346545.1 uncultured Desulfobacterales bacterium
CAAGCGTGGCCGCCGGGGTCCATTGGGAAGATCAGCTCGCCAGCGAGAAGAAATGCGGCCACATGGGCGGCAAGGTGCTGGTGCCCACCAGCCAGCACGTCCGCACCCTCAACGCGGCCCGGCTGGCGGCCGACGTTTTGGACGTGCCCACCCTCATCATCGCCCGAACCGACGCCTACAGCGCCACCCTGCTCACCAGCGACGTGGACGAGCGGGACCAGCCGTTCATCAAGGGCACCCGAACGCCGGAGGGCTTTTTTCACGTGGACAACAGCATCGAGTCCTGCATTTCCCGGGGCCGCGCCTACGCGCCCTATTCCGATCTGCTCTGGATGGAAACGCCCAGCCCCAACCTGGACGACGCGAAGAAATTCGCCGAGGGCGTCCGGTCGGAGTTCCCGGACAAAATGCTGGCCTACAACCTGTCGCCTTCTTTCAACTGGCGGCAGCGGCTGGACGACGCCACCATCGCCAAGTTCCAACGGGAGCTGGGGGCCATGGGCTACAAGTTCCAGTTCATCACCCTGGCCGGCTTCCACGCCCTCAATTTTTCCATGTACGAGTTGGCCCGTGGCTACAAGGAAGAGGGCATGCCCGCCTACGTCCGCCTGCAGGAGCGGGAATTCGCCGCCGCGCCCCACGGCTACACCGCCGTCAAGCACCAGCGGGAAGTGGGCACCGGCTACTTCGACGCCGTCAGCAACGCCATCGCCGGCGGCAAGTCCTCCACCACGGCCCTGACCGGCTCCACGGAGGAGGATCAGTTCAAAAGCTGACCGTTCCAGTGGTTTGCCGGTGAGCGTCTTCCCGATCCCCCGTCTTGGCGGTTTTCCCGCCGAAACGGGGGTTTTATTTTGGAATGGGTCCCGAACGCTTCGGCCCTTGACCGGCCGCACTTCTGTGATAGGATACGACTTTTCAGAGTCCAATGGACTTTCTGATAGCGTTGGCCTTTCCCGAACCAACCCGCCGCAATCCTTGTCCCTTTGGGGCGCCGGCGGGGATCGATCCAACGGAGATGATTCATGAACGCGACCGCGCCGCCTTGGAACCCCGATCTTTACCTCGCGGCGGCGCGATTCGCGGCGGAAGTTCACCAGGGGCAGACGGTTCCGGGAACCGACCTGCCCTACCTGCTCCACCTTGCCGCCGTCTGCGCCGAGGTGATGGCGGCGGTTTCGGCGGAGCCGGAGCAAAATCCGGACCTGGCGGTGCAATGCGCCCTGCTCCACGACGCGATGGAAGACGCCGACGTGAGTTTTGAAACCCTCGCGGAGCGGTTCGGAACGCCGGTCGCGGACGGCGTGGCGGCGCTCTCCAAAAATCCGAAAATTCCCAAATCGGAACGGATGGCCGACAGCCTCGCTCGGATTCAAGGGCGACCCTTCGCCGTTTGGAAAGTCAAGCTGGCCGACCGGATCACCAACCTCCAGCCGCCCCCGCCGGGATGGTCCGCCGCTAAAATCGCGGCCTACGCCGAGGAAGCCCGGCGGATTCTCCGGGAACTGGGCGAGGCGAGTCCGTTCCTTTCCCGGCGGATGGAAGCGAAGCTGGTTCAATACGAAAAATGGATTCCCGACGCCGCTTCCCGGCCGGAATCCGGAAGAGGACGATCTTAAAAAGGACGCCATGAAAAGCTACCGAAAAGAACTCTGGTTCAACGTGCCCACCCGGCGCGCCTTTCTCAACATCACGCCGCAGGTGGAAAAATGTCTGGCGGAAAGCGGGGTTCGGGAGGGATTGATCCTGGTCAACGCCATGCACATCACCGCCTCGGTTTTCATCAACGACGACGAATCCGGACTGCACCACGACTACGACGTCTGGCTGGAAAAGCTGGCCCCCCACGAGCCGGTCTCCCAGTACCGCCACAACGTTGGCGAGGACAACGCCGACGCCCACATGAAACGGCAGGTCATGGGCCGGGAAGTGGTCGTGGCCGTCACCGAGGGACGGTTGGACTTCGGCACCTGGGAGCAGATTTTCTACGGCGAGTTCGACGGCCGGCGGAAAAAGCGGGTGCTGGTGAAAATCATTGGGGAGTAGGTCGGAAAAACAGAACCAAGCGCCGTTCATGATTCCCCATTCGGCGTAGGGGCGTATTGCATACGCCCCGACCAATTTACCACCGGCCGCCGGGATTCCGAAACCAACGGCGGCGCCCCGCTGGGCTTGCCAAGGGCGAATGCGATTCGCCCCTGCAAATGGGGTCCGGTGGAAACAGAATGTCTGGCATTTCGGTTTTTTAGTGACGAATTGGTTTTAAAACGGCCCGGAGGGATTCCGCGGTCCTCAACCGAAAGCAGCCATGCGGAATTTTCGGAATATTTTCAAAAGAAAACCCCGCGATCCCAACGCGCCCCGGCCGGCGTGGCGGAAATGGGCGTTCCGCCTGTCCCTGGTCCTGGGCACGCTGTTCGTTGTCGCCCTGGGAATCTACGTTTTTTTTCTGGCGATGCTGGCCAAAGACTGGTTCGCGGAGAAAAAATGGGAGCTGCCGGCCCGGGTGTACGCCCGTCCGCTGGAGCTGTTCACCGGTCTGGAGCTGGATTCGGACGATTTGCGGACGGAGCTGGAACGGGCCAGCTACCGAAAAGCCGACCGGATCGACACGCCCGGCAGCTATTCCCGCCGGAGCGACACGTTTACCATCTTCAGCCGTCCATTCGCCTTCCCCGACGGGGAGGAGCCGGGCCGGAAAATCCGGCTGGACCTCCGGGGCGGCCGCGTCCGGGCGCTGACCTCCGTGGACACCGGCGACCGGCTTCCCCTGGTTCGGCTGGACCCGGCGCTCGTCGGCAGCTTCTACCCCACCCACAACGAAGACCGAATCTGGGTGCGGTTCGACGACCTGTCGCCCATGGTCATCCAGACCATTCTCGCCGTGGAAGACCGGGATTTTTACGACCACGTCGGCGTCAAGCCGATGGCGATCCTTCGGGCGCTGGTCGCCAACATCCGGGCGGGACGCACGGTGCAGGGCGGCAGCACCCTCACCCAGCAGCTCGTGAAAAACCTGTTTTTGAACCGCCGCCAGACCCTCCGTCGGAAGTTCGACGAAGCCATCATGGCCCTGAGCCTGGAATGGTTTTACGACAAGGACCGGATTTTCGAGGCCTACGTCAACGAGGTCTACCTGGGCCAGGACGGCAAGCGGGCGGTCCACGGCTTCGGACTGGCCAGCCGATTCTACTTCAATCGGGCGCTGGAAGACCTTCGGCCCAAGGAGATGGCGCTGCTGGTGGGGCTGCTCAAGGGGCCCTCCCACTACAATCCCCGCCGATATCCGGATCGGGCCCGGCAACGCCGGAACGTGGTTTTGGGCGTGATGGAGGCTCTGAAGCTCCTTCGCCCGGACGAAATGGAGGCGGCCAAACAATCGGACCTGGGCGTCATCCCCGTTCCGCCCTCGGGCACGAGCCCGTTTCCGGCCTTCCTGGAGCTGGTCCAACGCCGTCTGCTGGAGGAATACCGGGAAGAGGACCTGCGCACCGAGGGGCTCCGCATCTTCACCACACTCTCTCCCCAGGTGCAGGAAACGGTCAACGAATCGATCCGGAACCGGCTTTCCCGGCTGGAACGGGATCGAGGCTTGGAAGCCGGGAAGCTGGAAGCGGCGGTCATCGTGACCGCCACCGGCGGCAACGAAGTGCTGGCCCTGGCCGGGGGCCGATCCGGCGCCGCGGCGGAATTCAACCGGGCCCTGGACGCCCGTCGATCCGTGGGCTCGCTCATCAAGCCGGCCGTCTATCTCGCCGCGCTGGAGCGGCCGGATCGGTACACCCTGGTCACCCCGCTGGACGACACCGAATTCCGCCTGAACATCCCCGGCCAAGGCGTCTGGTCGCCGGCGAATTACGACCGGGAGTATCATGGCTTCGTGCCGCTGTACCGCTGTCTGGCCCGGTCCTACAACGTGGCCACGGTGCGGCTGGGCATGGAGCTGGGCCTGGACGTGGTCTTCGACACCCTGAGGCGGCTGGGCGTGAACCGTGAATTCCCGGAATACCCCTCGGCGCTGCTGGGCGCGATCTCCCTCAGCGCGCTGGAAATGGCCCAGATATACCAAACCCTGGCCGCCGGCGGCTTCACTTCGCCCGTCCGGGCCATCGAGGCGGTCTATCGCCCGGACGGCGAAGAGCTGGAGCGCTATCCCCTCACCGTGCGGGAAAGCATCGACCCGGCCGCCGTCTATCTTCTCAACAAGGCGTTGCAGGCCGTGGTGATCGAGGGAACGGCCCGGAGCCTTGATCGAATGCTGCCCCGCCCCCTGGCCGCCGCCGGAAAAACCGGCACCACCGACGAGCTGCGGGACAGCTGGTTCGCCGGCTTCTCCGGCAACCGGCTGGCGGTGGTCTGGGTGGGGCGGGACGACAACAAACCCGGCGGACTGACCGGCGCCTCCGGCGCGTTGCCGCTCTGGGCCGACATCATGGGCGGCGTTCGAAACAGCCCGCTGAATCTGGTGGAACCCGACGAAATTCGTTGGGCCGTGACCGATCCGGAAACCGGGATGCGCACCGATTCGTCCTGTCCGGACGCGGTCTCCATCCCCTTCATCGCCGGCTCCGAACCCGAGGAATTCGTCTCCTGCGACGCCCGGGGGAACCGTCGCCGCGGACGCCCCGGCGAAGACGAAAAGCCCGGCAACCTCCTGGACTGGCTAAAGGATATCTTTTGATGAAAGCATTCGGTTTTACCGGCGTCTTCGCGGCCGGGGCGCTCCTGATTCTTTCCAGTTGCGCGCCGGTGGCCACCGCGCCGCCCCGGACTTCGGACGGCGTCATCTACGACGCCCAGGGCAATCCGATCTACGTGCCCAACCCCCAAATGCCGGAACAGCCCGTTCCCGATGCGGAAGGGTCCGCCGATATTTCCGAGGCGGAACGGAGGGAACGGGAAGCCGCCCCCGCGCCGAAGCCGCCGCCGCGCATCGGCGGCGGAAACGCGGGCGGACGATCCGGCGACGGCCACCTGATCGCGGCGGTTTCCCCCTTGCGGGAGCGGGCCCGGGAACAGATGGATCGGGGCGAATACGACCGGGCCCTGGCCACCGCCGAGCGGGCCATCCGGATCGACGGAACCAACCCGGAGCTGTGGCAGCTCATGGCCCGCATCCAGATCAAGCGGGAAGCGTTCGCCCAAGCCGAACAATTGGCCCGGAAATCCAACATGCTGGCCGGAAACAACGACTCCCTCCGGGCGGAAAACTGGCGCATCATCGCCGATTCCCACTCCGGACGCGGAGACCGATCCCGGGCCGACGACGCCCGCCGAACCGCCAAACGGCTGGAAGGCCGTTGAAGCCTCCCGCGAACTCGAACTGGAATCGACCTTTTTTATGACCGACTCTTCCCGAAATTCCCTTCTTTGCCCCAACTGCAACCGGCTGGTCGCCAAGGACGAGCCCAAATGCCCCCATTGCGGCGTCTCCCGGCCGGGCGCCTGGTGGAAAAACAATCCGCTGACCCGCAAGCTGGGCCAGGGCGACCTGGTCATCCGGGGCGTCATCGCCGTCAACGTGGTCTTTTTCGCCGTTTCCCTGCTCCTGTGGCCGGTTTCGCCCAATTTCATGAATCCGCTTCGGGCCTTCGCCCCCTCCAGCCAGAGCCTCTTTTACCTGGGGGCCACCGGAACGGTTCCCATCGCCCAATACGATCGATGGTGGACCCTGGTGTCCGCCGGCTTTCTCCACGGCAGCCTGCTTCACATTTTGTTCAACATGCTGGCTTTCCGGCAGCTCGGCGAGCTGGTCCTGCAAACTTTCGGCGTCTACCGGATGGTGACCCTTTATCTGGTCACGGGCGTTTTGGGCTTCCTGGCCTCCTACTTGGCCGGCGTGGCGGTCACCATCGGGGCGTCCGCTTCCGTCTGCGGACTCATCGGCGCGTCGCTGTATTACGGCAAAAGCCGGGGCGGCAACTTTGGCGAGGCCGTTTTCAAGCAGACGTCCGGCTGGCTGGTCGGGCTCTTCCTCATCGGGCTCATGCCGGGAATCAACAACTGGGGCCACGCCGGCGGCATTCTGGCCGGAATCCTGCTCGGTCTTTTGCTCGGCTACACCGAACGCCGCCGGGAAGGCGTCGCCGACAAGCTGCTCGCCCTCGCCTGCGCACTGGTCGCGACCGGCATACTGGCCTACGCCCTGACCACCGGAATCTGGATCCGGATCACGGCCTAA
>CAYFVR010000270.1:0-6107 GCA_964346545.1 uncultured Desulfobacterales bacterium
CTTACGCCGCCTCATTCCTCCGCGCCACGGGATCGGCCATGACCGCCTATTTCATCCGACGTTTTCTTCTGATCATTCCGACCTTCATCGGCATCACCATCCTGGTGTTCGCCATCACCCGTTTCGTGCCGGGCGGCCCCATCGAGCGGATCGTCCAGCAGGCCCAGCAGATGCAGACCGAGGCCGGCGGCGGCTTCGGGCCGGACAGCCGGGCCCAGCCGCTCTCCGAAAGCCAGATCGAGCAACTTCGGGAATACTACGGCTTCGACAAGCCGATGCTGGTCAGCTACGGCCTCTGGCTGGGCAAGGTGCTCACGGGGGACCTGGGGACCTCCACCCGCTATTACGATCCGGTGTGGGAGATGATCGTCACCCGAATGCCCATCTCCCTCTACTTCGGCTTTCTCACCATGGTCATCACCTACGGGGTCTGCATTCCGCTGGGCATCGCCAAGGCGGTGCGCCACAAAACCGCCTTCGACAACGTCAGCTCCATCATCGTCTTCATCGGCTACGCCATCCCGGGCTGGGTGCTGGGCGTTCTCATGCTTATGCTGTTCGCCTCCCACTGGGAATTTTTTCCGCTGGGCGGATTTCACGGCGATTTTTTCTACGACCTTTCCTGGTGGGAAAAAATCCTGGACGTGCTTCACCACACGGTCCTGCCGCTGATCGCCTATCTGGTCGGCTCCTTCACGGTGATGACCTTCCTCATGAAAAACACGCTGATGGACAACCTGGCCGCCGACTACGTCCGCACGGCCATCGCCAAGGGGCTGCCGTTCCGACGGGCGGTGTTTCGCCATGCCCTGCGCAACAGCCTGATTCCCATCGCCACCCATTTCGGCCACAACATTTCCATCATCCTGGGCGGGTCCTTTCTCATCGAAAAGGTCTTCAACATCGACGGGATGGGACTGCTGGGCTACGAATCGGTCCTTCAGCGAGACTATCCGGTGGTGATGGGCATTCTGGTGATCTCCTCGCTGCTGCTGATGATCGGCAACATCCTCTCCGACATCTGCGTGGCCGTCGTGGATCCCCGGGTGCAGTTCAAATGATGGAAAACCCCCTTTCCGCCATGAAGCTCAATCCACTGACCCTGAAGAAAATCCGCAGGTTCCGATCCATCCGGCGGGGCTACTACTCCTTCCTCATTTTCTGTCTGATGATCGTCGCCTCCCTGGGCGCGGAGCTGCTCATCAACAACCGGGCGCTGATTGTCCGCCACGAGGGAACATTTTACTTCCCCACCTACGGTCAAATGCTTCCGGGGACCACCTTCGGGCTCGACTACGACTACGAAACCAACTATCGGGAACTGAAAGAGCGCTTCGCCGAATCGGACGCCGGCAATTGGGCTCTGCTTCCTCTGGTCCCTTACAACGCCTACGAGAACGATCTGCGGAGCGACGCCTTTCCGCCCTTTCCGCCGTCCCTGAAAAGCCGCCATTTTCTGGGCACCGACACGGTGGGCCGGGACATCGTCGCCCGACTGGTCTACGGATTCCGAATCGCCATCTTCTTCTCCCTGGCCCTTCTGGCGGCCAATTACGGCATCGGGGTTTCCATCGGCTGCGCCATGGGCTATTTCGGCGGCAAATTCGACCTGTTCTTCCAGCGAATCATCGAAATCTGGTCCAACGTGCCGATTCTCTACGTCATCATCATCATCAGCTCCATCGTTGTGCCCAATTTCGGGATGCTGATCGCCATCATGGCCTTTTTCGGATGGATCGGCATCACCTGGACCATGCGAACCGTTACCTACAAGGAAAAGGCCCGGGAATACGTGCTGGCGGCCCGTGCCATGGGGGCCACCCATCCCCGGATCATTTTCCGCCACATCATCCCCAACACGGTGGCCATCATCGTCACCTACGCGCCCTTCGCCGTCTCTTCGGGAATTGTGGCCCTCACCTCGCTGGATTATCTTGGGTTCGGCCTGCCGCCCCCGACGCCCTCCTGGGGCGAGCTGCTGCAACAGGGCTGGGCCAACCTCGGCTCCTGGTGGATCGCCGGGTCGGTGGTCGCCGCCATGATCCTCACCCTGCTGGTGGTCACCTTCATCGGCGAGGCGGTGCGGGAGGCATTCGATCCCAAAATGCATACGGTCTACGAGTAGGCGATTCAACGGCGCAAGCTCACCGGTCACCGACGGTTCGATTCCGATTCCCGGACGGAAAGCGCCGTTTTCCGCCGGGCGGACCCTTTCTCCGAAAATCTCCCAAGCCTTTTATGGAGCGCCATGAAACGTTATTTTTTTTCGATCCCGTTCATCGTTGTCCCGTTGCTGATTTCGCTTTTCGTCATTCCCGCCGTCGCGGCGCCAAAACTCCCCGACGACATCCGGTGGCTCACCAACGACGCCGACCCGATCTACGCCGATCCGGAGGCGAAAAAGGGCGGCGACTACAACACCGCGATTCTCAGCTTTCCCCTCACCTTCCGGACCGTGGGGCCGGACTCCAACTCCAGCTTCCGCTCCGCCATTCTGGGCAACCAGCTCGGCCTCATCGGCATTCATCCCAACACCGAGAACATCGTCCCCGAGCTGGCCACCCACTGGGCCTTCGGGGACGACAAGAAGACCATGTACTTCAGGCTGAACCCGGCGGCCCGCTGGTCCGACGGGGAGCCGCTCACGGCGGACGATTTCGTCTACACGCTGGAGTTCATGCGCTCGGAGCACATCATCGCGCCCTGGTACAACGACTACTACACCAAGGAGATCGACCGGGTGGTGGTCTACGACGACCATACCCTGGCCATCGTCGCCACCAAGGCCGATCCCGACCTGCATTTGAAAATCCCCATCGGCCCGACGCCGCGCCATTTCTACGGCGAGCTGGGACCGGAATTCGTTCAGAAGTACAACTGGTCCATCGCGCCCAACACCGGCCCCTACCAGATCGCCGATTTCAAAAAGGGCCGCTACGTCACCTTCGAGCGGAAAAAGGACTGGTGGGGCGCCGATCTGCGCTACTTCGAAAACCGGTTCAACGTGGACCGGGTGCGCTTCACGGTGGTGCGGGATTACAACATCATGTGGGAGCACTTCAAAAAGGGACGCATCGACAGCTTCGGCCTGACCATGCCCCAGTACTGGCACGTCAAATCCAACATCCCCGAGGTGGAAAAGGGCTATGTTCACCGCCTCTGGTTCTTCAACGACACCCGCCAGTCGGCCCAGGGGTTGTGGCTCAACCAGGCCACTCCGGTGTTCGAAGACGCCCGGGTCCGATACGCCTTCGCCCACGCCATGAACGTGGAAAAGGTGATCGACCAGGTCTTGCGCGGCGATTATTACCGGCTGGAAAACGGCTACGTCGGCTACGGCGAATACTCCAACGAATCCATCCGGGCCCGACGGTACGATCTGGGAAAGGTGGAGGAATACATGACGTCCGCCGGATGGGCCCGGGGAAGCGACGGCATTTGGCAAAAGGACGACAACCGGTTTTCCGTGGAGGTGATCTATAGCGTGGACGAGCACACCCCCCGGCTGGTGGTGCTCAAGGAGGAGGCCAAAAAGGCCGGCGTGGAGTTGCGCCTTCAACGGATGGACCCCTCGGCCAGCTACAAAAAGGTGATGGAGAAGAAGCACCAGGTGGCCTGGATGGGCTGGTCCACTTCCTTGCGGCCCCGCTTTTGGGAGCACTACCACTCCGTCAACGCGGGCAAGCCCCAGACCAACAACATCACCAACACCGCCGATCCGCTGCTGGACGAGATGATCGACGCCTATCGGGATTCCCTGGACAGCGAAGAGCGGATCGATCTCTCCCTGCGGATGCAGGAGAAAATCCATGAGATCGGCCCCTTCGTCCCCACGTTCATGGTCCCCTACGTGCGGGAGGCCTATTGGCGCTGGTGGCGGCTGCCCGAAACGCCGGGCACCAAGAATTCCGGCAGTCTGTTCGCCCCCTTCGACAGCGCCACCGGCGGTCTGTTCTGGCACGACGCCGAGCGGGAGAAGGAAACCAAGGCCGCCATGAAAAAGGGGACGCCGTTCGAAGCGGTGACGCGAACCGACACGAGCTACCAGATGGACATCCTGAAGTGAGCGAACCGGCGATCCTGCAAGTCCGGGACCTGGCCGTCGGCTTCGCCGGGGAGGAAGGGCTTCTCCGGGCGGTGGACGGCGTATCCTTCGATCTGCCCCGGGGCGCGACCTTGGGGCTGGTGGGGGAATCGGGCTGCGGCAAAAGCGTGACGGCCCTGTCGATCATGCGGCTGCTGCCCAAGCCGGCCGGCCGGATTCTCGGGGGCGAGGTCCAGTTTGCCGGGGAGAATTTGCCCGCCCTGCCCGCCGAGGCCATGTCCCGCATCCGGGGCCGCCGGATCGCCATGATCTTCCAGGAACCCATGACGGCCCTCAATCCGGTGCATCGGATCGGCCGGCAGATTGGCGAGGTGTTCCGCCTCCATTTTCCGAAAATGGGCGAAACGGAAATCCGCGCGGAATCCCTTTCCCTGCTCCACCGGGTCGGCATTCCGGAGCCGGAACAGCGCTTGCGGGAGTATCCCCACCAGATTTCCGGCGGCATGAGGCAACGGGTGATGATCGCCATGGCCCTGGCCTGCAAGCCGGAAATCCTCATCGCCGACGAGCCCACCACCGCCCTGGACGTGACCATCCAGGGGCAGATTCTGGCGCTTATCCGGGAGCTTCAGGTCGAAACCGGGATGTCGGTCATCTTCATCACCCACGACCTGGGCGTGGTGGCCCAGCTCTGCGACCAGATCACGGTGATGTACGCCGGGCGGGTGGCGGAAACCGCCCCGGCGGAAGCCTTGTTCGAAGATCCCCGCCATCCCTACACCCGGGGTCTGCTCCGTTCCATTCCGAGGCTGGAGACGCCCCGGAAAATCCGGCTGGACACCATCCCCGGCACGGTTCCCGCGTTGAACGAGTTCCCGGAAGGCTGTCGGTTTCGAAACCGATGTCCCCACGCCCAACGCATCTGCGAGACCGATCCGCCCATGAACGACGCGGGTCCGGAACATTTCGCCGCATGCCATTTCAGCGACGCGCTGCCGAAATTTTCCGTGGCGGCGGCCGAGGGGAAACGGTTCCCGATCGCCGAGACCGGGCGGGACGAGGTCGCCCTGGAGGTGGAAGACCTGAAAATGCACTTCCCGGTGCGGGGCGGCATTTTTCTGCGCCAGGTGGGCACGGTCCACGCGGTGGACGGCATTTCCCTGCGGATTCCCAAGGGCCGGACGCTCGGGCTGGTGGGCGAATCCGGCTGCGGGAAGACCACGGCGGGGCGGTGCATCGTTCGGCTGTACGATCCGACGGACGGTGAAATCCGGTTCGAGGGGCAATCCCTCACTGGACTTTCGGGCGCGGCGCTGCGGGCGGTGCGGCGAAACGTGCAGATGATCTTCCAGGACCCGTTCGAGTCGCTCAACAGCCGAATGACGGTGGGAGATATTTTGGCGGAGCCGTTCGAAATCCACGGGATTGGAACGCCGGGGGACCGGCGGGAACGGGTGCTGGCATTGCTGGAACGGGCGGGATTGCAACGGGCGGTGGCGGACCGGTTTCCCCACGAATTTTCCGGGGGGCAGCGGCAGCGGGTGGGGATCGCCCGGGCCATCGCGCTGAATCCCCGGCTGATCGTCTGCGACGAGCCGGTCTCGGCCCTGGACGTGTCCATTCAGTCCCAGATTCTCAATCTGCTGCTGGAATTGCAGGCGGAAATGGGGCTGACCTACCTGTTCATTTCTCACGATCTGGCGGTGGTCAAGCACATCTCCGACGAGGTGGCGGTGATGTACCTGGGCAAGATCGTGGAAATCACCGACGCCGACCGCATCTACGACGGCCCGGTTCATCCCTATACCCAGGCACTGCTGGCCGCCATCCCCGTGCCCGATCCGACGCGCCGGGGCAAGCTGGAAGCGCTCTCCGGAGACGTGCCCTCTCCGGTCCACCCGCCCTCCGGCTGCCGCTTCCGAACGCGATGTCCCATCGCGGTGGACCATTGCGCGGAGGTGGAGCCGCCGTTGCGGCCGGTCCCCGGAACGGAGGGAGAAGCGCATTTGGTGGCGTGTCATCGGGCGGAGGCGGTGGTGAATGGGGAGGTGACGGTGGTGGA
>CAYFVR010000271.1:0-6078 GCA_964346545.1 uncultured Desulfobacterales bacterium
ATGACCCACGACCTCCAAACGCTCATCGACAAGCTGAATCCCGTCTGCCGGAAGGGGATGGAGAAGGCGGCGGAGTTGTGCGTCTCCCAGACCCACTACAACGTGGAGGTGGAGCACTATCTGCTGGCGTTGCTGGACCTGCCGGAGACCGATCTGGTCCACCTGTTCCGCCACTACGACATCCGGCCCGAGGACGCGATTCGGGAGCTGCGCCGGTTTACCGAACGGTTCCGCCGGGGCAACACCCGCACCCCGGCCCTTTCCCCCCACATCCTGCGGCTGCTGGAGCAGTCCTGGATGCTCTCCTCCCTCCACTTCGACGCCGAACGCATCCGGTCCGGCGCCATGCTGCTGGCCCTGCTGGACACCGAGGCGCTGCGGGCCGTGGTCTTCGAGGCCGCGCCGGTGCTGAAGCGCTTTCCCCGGGGCCGCATGAAGGAGGAAATCGGCGAGCTGCTGGCGGAGACCCCCGAAGCCGGACCCCGGACGGGCAACGCCGAGCCCGGAGATTCCCCGGAACCCAGCAAGACGCCCCACCTGGATCAGTACACCCTGGACCTGACCGAACGGGCCCGCACCGGCCTGATCGATCCCATCCTGGGTCGGGACGCCGAGATTCGACAGCTCATCGACATCCTGACCCGGCGGCGGCAGAACAATCCCATCCTCACCGGGGACGCCGGGGTGGGCAAGACCGCCGTGGTGGAAGGGTTCGCTTTGCGGATCGCCCGGGGCGACGTGCCGCCGGCGTTGAAGTCGATTTCGCTCCGCCTGCTGGACCTGGGCCTGCTCCAGGCCGGGGCGGGGGTGAAGGGCGAATTTGAAAAGCGGCTCAAGGCCGTGGTGGACGAGGTCCGAACCTCCCCGGCGCCGGTCATCCTCTTCATCGACGAGGCCCACACCATGATCGGGGCGGGCGGCGGCGCCGGCATGGGGGACGCCGCCAACCTGCTCAAACCCGCCCTTGCCCGGGGCGAACTGCGCACCATCGCCGCCACCACCTGGGCCGAATACAAAAAATACTTCGAGAAAGACCCGGCCCTGGCCCGCCGATTCCAGGTGGTGAAGGTGGAAGAGCCCGACGAGACCGCCGCCGTGGAAATGCTGCGCGGCGTGGCCGCCAACCTGGAGGCCCACCACGGCGTGGTGATTCTGGACGAGGCGGTGCGGGACGCGGTTCGCCTGTCCCATCGCTACATCACCGGTCGCCAGCTTCCGGACAAGGCCATCGGCGTGCTGGACACCGCATGCGCCCGCGTCGCGCTGGGGCAAAACGCCACGCCGCCGGAGATCGAAGAGCTGATCCGCCAAATCGACCGGGCGGAAACCGAGCTGGGGCTGCTCCACCGGGAGCAGGCCGTGGGGCACGACCACCGGGAGCGGATCGAGGCGCTGGAATCCGAATTGGCCCGAACGAAAGAGGCCCGAAACCGGCTGGAAGATCGCTGGAAAACGGAACGCTCCCTGGCCGACCGGGTCATCGTCCTGGAGAAAAAACTGACCGCGGGCTGCGGCCCCGGCCGAACCGCCTGTCCCCCGGCCGAGGGCGCGGAAGCCAAAAAGTTGGCCGATCTCAAGGCCCGGCTGGCCGAGGTCCAGGGAAAATCCCCCATGGTGCCCACGGCGGTGGACGGCGCCACGGTGGCCCGGGTGATTTCCGGCTGGACCGGCATTCCCGCGGGGCGGATGATGACCGACGAAATCGGCGCCGTGCTCCAAATGAAATCCCTGCTTTCCGAGCGGATCGTCGGGCAGCCCGAGGCGTTGGACGCCATCTGCCGCCGGATTCGGACCTACCGGGCGCATCTGGACGACCCCTCCCGGCCCGTGGGCGTGTTTTTGCTGGTGGGGCCCAGCGGGGTGGGCAAGACGGAAACCGCCCTGGCCTTGGCCGACATCCTCTACGGCGGCGAGCGCAACCTGACCGTCATCAACATGTCCGAGTACCAGGAAGCCTACACCGTTTCCGGCCTCAAGGGGTCGCCCCCCGGCTACGTGGGCCACGGCAAGGGCGGCGTGTTGACCGAGGCCGTGCGGCGGCGGCCCTACGGCGTGGTGCTGCTGGACGAGGTGGAAAAGGCCCATCCCGACGTGATGGAATTGTTCTATCAGGTTTTCGACAAGGGGACGCTGGAGGATTCCGAGGGCGTTCCGGTGGATTTCCGGAACACGATTTTGCTGCTGACCTCCAACGTGGCGTCGGAGATTCTGCTGGAGCGGTGCGCCAACCCCCGCAATCGTCCCGACGCCGAGTCGGTGCTGAAGTGGATTCGGCCGGAGCTGCAACGCCATTTCCGGCCGGCGTTTTTGGGGCGGCTGGTGGTGGCGCCCTATTTTCCGCTGGACGTGGACACGATTCGGGAGATCGTGGAACTGCAAATGCGCAAAATTCAGGCGCGGTTTCTGGAAAACCACCGGCTGCCGCTGACCTACAGCGACGAGCTGGCCGCGGAGATCGCCATGCGCTGCACCCAGGCGGACACCGGCGCCCGGAACGTGGACAACATCCTGACCCACCATCTGCTGCCGGACCTTTCCGGCGAACTGCTGCGGCGGATGGCGGAGGGGCGGCCCGGCGCGGCGGTTCACGTCGGCATGGACGGGGCGGGGGATTTCGTCTATCGCTTTAACGAGATAGATTCGGCGGGCGGAAAACGGGTTTCGGAACCGGCCGCCCCCAAAGTGCTGGAGGGTTCTCCGGAACCCGAACCGGCCGTTCCCAAAACCCGGGAGAAATCTTCGGAACCTGAACCGGTCGCGTCCAAAGCCGCAAAGAAACCACCGAAACCCGAACCGGTCGAACCGCCGCCGGTTTCGGTGGAGGAATGGCGGGAAGCCCAGCGCGAATCCCTGCCGGAATTCTTGCGGAAGACGGTGCGCCGGCCCGGTGGGAAAATCGAGGGGAAAATCGGGGGGGAGGCCGAGGGGAAGATCGGAGAGGAGATCGGAGACGCTTTTTCGTCGTCCCCGCCCCGGGAAGAAGATGCGGGCGAATCCCCCCATCGGGCGTCTTTTCGGGAGACGGATTCGGAACCGGCGGAGGTCGATCCCGAATTTGGGGGAACGGTGCCTCGCTTTTTCATCGAAGGGCCTCAAAACGAGGCGGACGACGACGAAATTCCCGAGCCGCGCCCCAAGCGCCGTGAAGGGCGCGGTTGGCTCGGGACGCTGTTCAAGCGATAACGGAGAGGAGGGAGAACATGGCCACCGATCTGGAAACGGCGCCATCCGGCAATGCGGCGGAGGACGCCCCGGACGAGCCGCCCCCGCCTCCTCCGGAGGGGGCGGAATCGGACGCCGAAGAGAACATCTGGTTCTACGTCACCACGCCGCTGGACGGGGAGCGGCGGAAATTCGGGTTGGAAAAGATCGAGGGCGAGGAGGCGATTTCCGAGCCGTTTTTCTACAAGCTCACGCTGAAAACCAAGGACGAGGCGGTGGATTTCAACAAAATCCTCGATCAGCCGGTCACCGTCCACTTCGAATACATGAGCGGCGACGAGGCGCGCCACGTCCAGGGGATCGTCACGCGGTTCGTCCAGGCCGAGTTCGACGGAGAAGTCGTCACCTACCACGCCGAAATCCGCCCCTGGTTCTGGAAGCTGACCCTTTCCACCGACGCCCGGATTTATCAGGAGCAGAAGGTGACCGACATCGTGAAATCGGTCTTTTCCGACCTGGGCTTCGGGGATTTCCGGGACGACACCAAAGGGACCTACGATCCCCGGGAATACTGCGTCCAGTACGGGGAGAGCGATTTTAACTTCGTCTCCCGGCTGCTGGAGGAAGCGGGCATTTTCTACTTTTTCGAGCACGCCGAGGACAAGCACACCCTGGTGCTGGGCGACGACGACGGCGCCTGGAAATCCTGCCCGGGCCTCCCATCCGCCCGTCTTCGGGACGTGGACCCGGAAAAGGACGACCTGGTGGAAAAGTGCGCCTTCGAACGGTCGCTGATTTCCAACCAATACCAGGCCAAGGATTATAATTTCGAGACGCCGGAGACCAACGTGCTGGCCAAGGTGGACGGCAAGGTTTCCGGCAAATTCGGCGTGTACGACTATCCCGGCGGCTTCGAAACCACCGGCGAGGGGGAGGCCGTCGCCAAAAAGCGGATCGAGGAGATCGAGCTGCCCGAGATCAATTTCAAGGGGGAAAGCTACGTTCGCGGCTTCGTGGTTGGCCATACCTTCAAATTTACCGATCACTACCGCAAAGACTACGACGGCGATTACGTGTTGCGCCGGCTGAAGATCGAGGCCACCGACGCCCAGTACAAGAACTGGTACGAATCCTTCCCGGTGAAAACGCCGTATCGTCCGCCCCAGAAGACGGAGAAGCCGAAAATTCACGGCTCCCAAACGGCGCTGGTGGTGGGCAAATCCGGCGAGGAAATCTGGACGGACAAGTACGGCCGGATCATGGTGCAGTTTCACTGGGACCTGATCGGCAAGAAGAACGAAAAAAGCTCCTGCTGGGTGCGGGTGGGGCAGGTGTGGGCCGGGAAAAACTGGGGCACGCTGTTCATTCCCCGGGTCGGCTCCGAGGTGATCGTCAGCTTTCTGGAGGGCGATCCGGACCAGCCCATCGTCATCGGCACGGTCTACAACGCCACCCAGACCGTGCCCTACGCCCAGCCCGGGGAGAAGACCAAAAGCACCATCAAGACCAATTCCTCCAAGGGCGGCAAGGGTTTCAACGAGCTGCGGTTCGAGGACAAGAAGGATTCCGAGGAGATTTTCATCCACGCCCAGAAGGACTTCAACACCGAGGTGGAAAACGCCCGGAAGACCACGGTGAAGGAAGCGGACGATTCCCTGACCGTTGAGAAGGGCAACCGAACCGTGGAGGTAACCAAGGGGAACGACACGTTCACGGTCGGCGAGGGGAATCGGATTGTCCAGGTGAAAAAGGGCAACGAGACCCACATCGTCAAGGGCAAGCGGGCGCTTTCCGTCGAGGGAAAGGAATCCCATACCAACAAGGCGGATTTCACCCATCAGGTGAAGGGGAACTATACGCTGAAGGTGGACGGCGACCTGACCATCGACGTGAAGGGCGCCGTGACCATCAAGGCCGGGACCGACATGACCCAGAAGGCGGGGAAAAATCTGACGGCCAAGGCCGGCATGAACATGGACCACGACGCCGGAATGAACCTGACCAACAAGGCCAAGATGAACCTGACCAACGACGCCGGATTGAATCTGGCCAACAAGGGGAAGGTCAACGTGGAAAACAAGGCGGGCGCCATGCTGACCAACAAGGCCAGCGCCATGCAGGAGGTGGACGGCGGCGGAATGCTCATCGTCAAGGGCGGATTGGTGAAGATCGGATGACGAAGCCGAACGATGGAAATGGCGGGGACGCTGGGAAAGCCGGGAATTTGCCGAAGTTGGACGAGCGAGGGCGCGGAAATCCCAGCGTTCCGCCCGTTCCGCCTCGGGACCCGGAGGATTCGGTCCTGGACGGCGAGGTGCTGGCCCACGATCCGGAAGGACGATTGAAAACCCGGGCGAATTTTACCAATGATCGCTTGGCGGGGAGGGTGACCGGCTTCAACGACGCGGGCGGGGTGGTGCAGCAGAACCAGTTCGGGAACGATTTGCTGAACGGTCCTTCCCGGTTTTACGACGACGATGGGATGTTGATCATGGAGGCGTTTTTCGTGGACGGCAAGCTCCATGGGCCCATGACGGTGTACGAAGAAGGCAAGGTTCAGGTGCGGTTTGCCTATTTAAACGGCTTGCGGGATGGCGAGGCGGTGTTCTACAATGTGAAAACCGGGCAGATCAGCGGGGTGGAGCATTACAGGGCCGACAAGAAGGAGGGAAAGGCCGCCTGGTTCGACGAGGAGGGGCGGATCGTTTCCGAGGCGGAATACCGGGCGGACAAGCTCCACGGGGAAAAAATCGATTATTATCCTTCCGGGGCGGTGATGCAGCGGGCGTTTTATGATAACGATATGCTCCACGGCACGGCCGTGGGCTATTTCGAAAACGGCCGGGTGCGGGAGAAGAAGGACTACCGGTCGGGGAAGCAGGTGGGGGAGACGGAGGAGTTTCAGAAGAACTGGAA
>CAYFVR010000272.1:0-6072 GCA_964346545.1 uncultured Desulfobacterales bacterium
AAGACATGGGCGGCTGGGAAACGGACGGCGCGTACAACCAGAACTACCGCAACAGCGAACGGGACCGGATCAAGGGCGAGATTGTGGACGTGATGGAAATCACGCCGTTGGACGGCATGAGCCCCGGCGTCGCGCTGGAAGTCCGGGACCAGTACGACGACAAGGTGATGGTTCACCTCGCGCCCAAGTGGTACGTGGACGAGCACCCCATGAACCTGCGCAAGGGCGACGAGGTGAAGATCAAGGGCGTCTGGGCCACCATCGGCGACGAAGATGTCTTCATGGCCGCCAAGGTGAAGCGCGGCGAGTACGACGAGTACAAGGTGCGGCTGACCAGCAGCGGAATGCCGTTTTGGGCCATGCCGCCGGAACAGTTGGCCAAGGAGTTGGCGCAATCAGATTAGTTCCACGTTGGCCGGCTTGGCGGGCGTCGAGGGGGCGTCGGGGGGCGCCCCCTCTATCCGCCGCTTTCAAAAATAAGCCAAGCAAATCGAAAGACCGCCCAGGCAATGACCAAGTAAAGCACGACCTTGCCCCAGGGGATATCCAGCGGGGCGTCGGGGTCCACCGCCGCAGGATCATTGATTTCAGTTGCCGCGGCGGCGAGGGAAGCCTTTTCGCCAGCGACAGAATGTTCCGCCGATTTCGGGAATGTGGCCGACGACGGCGCGGGATCTCGGGGCGGATGGGATTTTTCCTCCGGGACCTCGTGAAATTCGGTATCGGTCATGGCACGATCCACAGCGGGTCAGGGGTGAACCAACGGAGTTCTTGATTATCCCACGTGTTCCGACCCGATTTCAAGAAACTCTTCGCGAAGATCGATGGTGGACCGCTCGCCGACGCTGTCGAAATGTTCTTCCAGCCATTGGGCGGCGGCCTCGCGCCCCCGGTCCCGCAGGTAGGTCAGGAAATGCCAGTCGGTGTTGAACTTGCTGGCCACGCTCAGGTCGCACAGCTCCTTGTCCGCCCGAATGGCGTGCATGAGCATGTGCTTGAGCTTGCTCTTGTGCTCCTCCTTCAGCCAGTCCTCCTCGATCAGCTTGGTGACGAAGGCGATGGCCCGCATTTCCTTGAGCAGCGAGGAGTTGAAGGTGATCTCGTTGAGCCGGTTCATGATGGCGTCGGAACTGGTGGGCAGCTCCGGCCGCTCCATGGGATTGATGTGCAGGATGAGAAGATCCCGGGCCTCGGTGTGGTAGAACAGGGGAAACAACGGGGGGTTGCCCATGTAGCCGCCGTCCCAATAATAATCTTCGCCGATTTTAATCGCCTGAAACAGGTTGGGCAGGCAGGCCGAGGCCATGACCACGTCGGCGGTGATCTCGTCGGTGCAAAACACCCGGACCTTGCCGGTCCGCACGTTGGTCGTGCCCAGGAACAGCTTGGTGGCTTGGCACCGCTTCAGCTCGTCGAAATCCACCGCCGCCTCCAACACGTCGCGCAGCGGGTTGAAATTGAACGGATTGAACTGGTAGGGCGACATGATCCGGGTCATGAAATCGAACATACGGTAACCGAAAGAATCGCTCATGTTCGACTGGCCGGGAGCATGGCCAAGAAAACGCTCCCACGGCATCTCCCGATTGGGGCTGTATCGCTTCCCCGCGTCGCTGATTTTCTTCCAGAAATCGTGCAGGGCCGCCCGGGCCCCGGCCCGGCCGCCCCGCATATTGCCGTATGCGAAAACAATCGCGTTCATGGAGCCGGCGCTGGTGCCGCAAAGCCCCTCCACCCGAATCCGGCCGTCTTCCAGCAGCCGATCCGCCACTCCCCATGCGTGGGCCCCGTGGGCCCCGCCGCCCTGAAACGCCAGATTGATGACCTTGGCGTCGGGCGCGTATTCCGTCGGCGTATCCGAAAACATATCGTTTTGCTCCTTGTCCCGAAATTGACAATCCGTTTTTATCAATGGGCCGTCCAGCCGCCGTCGAGCGAGATGGAAGTTCCGGTAATGGACGAAGCCGAATCACCGGAAAGATACACCGTCATGGCGGCGATTTCCTCCGCCTTCACAAATTCCTTGGTGGGCTGGGCCGCCAAAATCACGTCGCGAACCACCGCCTCCTCGGAAATGCCGCGGGATTCGGCCTGATCGGCGATCTGCCCTTCCACCAGCGGGGTCTTCACGTAGCCGGGACACAGGGCGTTGACGGTGACGCCGTCCTCCGCCGCCTCCAAGGCCACGACCTTGGTCAGCCCCAGAATGCCGTGCTTGGCGGCCACGTAGGCCGATTTGTAGGGAGACGCCACCAGGCCATGGGCCGAGGCGATATTGACGATCCGGCCCCATCCACGTTCCCGCATGCCAGGGAGGACGGTTCGGATGGCGTGAAAGGCGCCGGAAAGGTTTACGGCGAGAATGGCGTCCCATTTTTCCGGCGGAAATTCCTCGATGGGCGCCACGTGCTGGATGCCGGCGTTGTTGACGAGGATATCCACGCTTCCGAAGGCCTCCCGCGCTTCGGCCACCATTTCCTCGATCTGCTCCGGTCGGCTCAGGTCCGCGCCGGAATGGCGAACCGTCACGCCGTGCCGCTCCGCCATTTCCCGCCGAGTCTTCTCGATTTCGTCCGGATCTCCAAAGCCGTTGAGCAGAATATTCCGGCCGGATTCGGCCAGCGCGTGCGCAATGGCCAGGCCAATTCCCTGGGTGGAGCCGGTGACGATGGCGTTTTGCCGTTCCATGGAAAACTCCTTTCCCGTTGAAGCGTCCGAGATCCGCAAGCAAATTCATGGGAACGCGTGGATCGATCGACGCTCGTAAGCAAGAAATCATATTTAAGGGCAATACCGTTCACTTTGGGATTTCCAAAGGACGAATGTGCCGGATTGTCCGAAGGCGAATGCCATTCGCCCCTACAAATTTTCGCCAAAATGAACGGCATTGCATTTAAGAGAAAAAATCGGAAATTTGAATCAGGCCCCTGCTCCGGGCCACCAAGCCAGATGCGCCCGGAGCGGAGGCGTCGCCCCTGCCCGGGGGGGGGAACGCCCGGGCGAGGACCGTTTTCTCGGTCAGGAGTTGGCGTCTTCGGCGATGGCGCCGGAGGCGGCGGGGGAGAACCCCTTGCCCCGCCGCCAGGAGTGGAAGCGCTCGATGTATTCCAGCGCCTTCTCGGGGGCGTGGGCCCGTTTCCATTCGCCGGCGGCGAACTTGTTGGCCTCGGCCAGGGTGGGGTAGATGTGGATGGTTCCGAGGATCTTGTTGAGGCCGATGTTGTGCTTCATGGCCGCGATGTACTCGTGGATGATGTCGCCGGCGTGGCTGCCCACGATGGTGACGCCCAGAATCTTGTCCGAACCCGGCCGGGTGAGCACTTTCACCACCCCGTGATCCTCGCTCTCGGCGATGGCCCGGTCCAGATCCTCGATGCCGTAGGTGGTCACCTCGTATTCCACGCCCTGTTCCTTCGCCTCCATCTCGTTCAGCCCCACCCGGGCCACTTCCGGATCGGTGTAGGTGGCCCAGGGGATGACGCTGTAATCGACATTGAAGGACTTGAAATCGCCGAACAGCGCGTTCACCGAGGCGAACCAGGCCTGGTGAGCGGCGGTGTGGGTGAACTGGTACGGCCCCGCCACGTCGCCCGCCGCGAAGATGGTCGGAATGTTGGTCTGGAGCAGATCGTTGGTGACGATGTTCCCGCGCGGGCCGATTTCCACGCCCAGCTCTTCCAGGCCGAAGCCCTTGGTGTTGGGGGCGCGCCCCACGGCCACCAGAATGTCGTCGAATTCGACTTCCACGTCGTTCCCGTCATGCTCGCAGATCAACGTCTTTTGATCGCCATCCACCCGGACCTCCTTGGCCTTGTGGTTGGTGAGCACCGAAACGCCTTCCTTCTCGAAATGACGGCGCATCATTTCGGAAATTTCTTCGTCCTCCCGGCTCATGATGCGCGGTCCCATTTCCACCTGGGTCACCTTGGAACCGAACCGGGCGAACGCCTGGGTCATTTCGGAGCCGATGGGGCCGCCGCCCAGCACCACCAGCCGTTCCGGCAGATGGCGGATGTCCCAGAGATTGTCGGAGGTCAGGTACCGAACCTGGTCGATGCCCGGAATCGGCGGCACGAAGGGGCGGGCGCCGGTGGCCACCACGATGTTCCGGGTGGCGAGGGTGCGTCCGTTGACCTCGATTTCGTAGGGAGAGACGATTTTCGCCTCGCCCTGGATCACGTCCACGCCCAGGCCGGTGTACCGCTCCTTGCTGTCGTGGGGCTCGATCTTTTTGATGACGTTTTGGACCCGCTCCATCACGTCGGCGAAGTCGAAATCCACTTCGGCCGACTTGAAGCCGAACTCCTCCGCCCGCCGGGTATAGTTGAGGATTTTGGCGGAGCGAATCAGCGCCTTGGAGGGAACGCAGCCGGTGTTGAGGCAGTCCCCGCCCAGCTTGTGCTTCTCGACGATGGCCACCTTGGCCTTGACCGCCGAGGCGATATAACTGGTGACCAGTCCGGCCGATCCCGCGCCGATGACCACGAGGTTGAAATCGAACTTGTCCGGCTTCTTGTGGGCGGCCATGACCTTGCGAGTTTTCAGCCAATTGACGAATTTCTTGGCGATGAGCGGGAAAATCCCCAACAGCGCGAAGCTGAGCAGCAGGCCCGGCGAGAGAATGCCGCCCAGGCTGTCGATCTGGGCGAGCTGCGTGCCGGCGTTCACGTAGACGGCGGTGCCGGGCAACATGCCGATCTGGCTGACGATGTAGTAGATGCCGGTTTTAATGGGCGTCAGGGCCATGGCCAGGTTGATGACGAAAAAGGGAAAGATGGGCACGAGCCGCAGGGTGAACAGGTAGAAGGCGCCGTCCCGCTCCACGCCGCGGTTGATGGCCTTGAGCCGCTGGCCGAATTTGCGCTGAACGTAGTCCCGCAGCAGAAAGCGCGCCACGAGAAAGGCCAGCGTCGCGCCGATGCTGCTGGCGAAGGAGACGACGACGAGGCCGGCCCAGAAACCGAACAGCGCGCCGCCCGCCAGGGTCATGACCGCCGCGCCGGGCAGGGACAGGGCGGTGACGACGATGTAGATGAGGGCGTAAATCCCCAGGGTCAGGACGGTGTGATCCTGGTAATAGTCCTGAAACGCCGCGTGGCGGGATTTGAGTTCCGCCAAGGTCAGGTACTGTCCCAGGTCAAAGGCGAAAAACAGTATGGCGAGTGCGGCGATCACGACGGCGACCGCGATGCGGGAGAGGAGCGTTTTGTTCATGGTTTCACCATCCTTCGCGTCAAGGGTTGTCCGGAAGATCGGGAAATTGCGTGTTTCCGCGATTTGACCATTTCGTCGGGCGGCGGGCGGGTTCCTTACGCGGGGCGGAGCGTTGGGGGCGCGTTGGGAATTGTTTGGATGGAAAATAGGGATTTTGTGGCGGAAGACAATTTCTTGGCAAAGATAGAAAAACGGCCATGCGTCACTCGACCGAAAGCCAATTCTCAACGACCAACCCCGCCACGCGGGAAAACTCGCGCCGATTGGCGGTAACCACGGCGAGATTTAGGGAAAGGGCATGGGCCGCGATGAGCATATCGTTGGGGCCGATGGGCGTGCCCGCTTTCTCAAGGGCATGGCGGAGGCGGGCGTATTGTTCATCCGCCGGTTTTTCCAAAGGAAGGACGGGGATGGCGGAGAGAACCGCCTCCAACTGGCGGGCGAGGCGGGCGGAACCCTTTTTTTGGGCGCCAAACCGCAATTCGGCGGCGACCACAATGCTGGTGCAAACGCTTTCCTCCCCTTCCTTCGCGATGCGGTCGGTGACCGGTCCCTGCGGGCGCCGTACCAGCTCGGAGACGATGTTGGTATCCAGCATGTACCGCAACCGTCGTGTCATAAATCGATGTCGTCCGGCGGCGGAAGGTCTTTATCGACATCGGGGAAGGTTTCGCTCAGCGGTTCCAGCCCGGCAAGCACCGACAACAACCCCTCCGTTTCCAGCGGCTCCACAATCAGCCGCTTGCCGTCCCTGCGAATGATCGCCTCGCTCCCCTTCATCTCCCAGTCACGGGGAATCCGGATCGCCTGATTTCGTCCGTTGCGAAACAGCCGGACGCGCCTTTGGTTCTGCATGGC
>CAYFVR010000273.1:0-6050 GCA_964346545.1 uncultured Desulfobacterales bacterium
CGGCCATCCATTTGACGATGATATCATAATTTTGGGTGTACGTGGCGCCATTTCCCGTCGGCAATTCGGTATTCCTTGAAAATGATTGGGAGTTTGGGAACTCGGCAATGAATCCGGGTTGAATGAAACGTCCGAACGCCGCCTCAGCTTTTTTCGGACCGGTTCGCGGGCCGCGGATGGGAAAAGGCGGGGACGGCGGTGGAAGAATTTTCGTCCTTGGAAACGTCGGCGAGGCCGGCGGCCGGGCGGTTTCCGTCTTCCAGGTCCTTTCCCACCAGCCGGGCCAGGGATGCCACCACCGCGTCGACGTGGTCGGCCTGCTGGGTCATCCGGTCGGCGGTGTCGGCCAGGTCTTTGGCGTTTTCCGCGTTGCGGTGGACCAGGCCGTCCATGTCGTCCATCACCTGATTGATTTCGTGGATGCCCCGGGCCTGCTGGTCGGATGCGCCGGCGATTTCGCCCATCAGCGCGCCGATTCTTTCGCCCTGTTCCTGAATCAGATCGAAGGCGGTGTTGGTTTCGCCAAAGCGGGCGGAGCCGTCCTGGATTTTCTGGACCATATCTTCCAGCAGTGTGGCGGTGTCCCGGGCCGCCGAGGCGGTTCGTTGGGCCAGATTGCGGACTTCCCGGGCCACCACGCCGAATCCGGCGCCGGCCTCTCCGGCCCGCGCCGCCTCCACCGCCGCGTTCAGGGCGAGCAGGTTGGTCTGAAAGGCGATGTCGTCGATGAGGCGGATGATTTTCCGGCTTTTCTCGCTGGAAAGGGAAACCTCCTCCATGAACGCCGCCAACCCCTTCATTGCCTCGGCGGCCTGGCGGATTTTTTGGGAAGAGTCGCTCACGATGGCGTCGGCGGAACCGGCGTGATCGGCGTTGTTCCGTGTGGCGGCCTCCATTTCTTCCAGGGAGGCGGCGGTTTCCACCAGGGAACTGGCCAGGGAGGCGACCCCTTCGGAGAGGGCGCGGCTGGCGGCGGATACCTGGTCGGCGTCGGAGGAGGTGTCGCGGACGGCGGTTTGGAGACCCCGAATGACCCGGCGGAGGGAGCGGTTGATGGAGCGATTGAGAAGAAGGGCCATCCCCAGGATGGGAAGGATGATCACCACCATGGCGAAGCCGACCGCGCCGGCGAGGTCGATGGTCCGTTCCAAATCGACGCCCGCCCGACGAGTCGTTTGGCGAACCGATTTGTCCGTCTCCGCCATGGCCGACAGGGCGGTTTCCTTGGCTCCCTCCATCCGGTCGGCCTCTTCGGCCAGGGCCCCGGCCGCCTCGTGGAACCGTGCGATCGCCGCCCGGTAGCGATCCACCTGTTCCCGCAGTTCCGTTCCGAAGCCGGCGATTTCGGCGTCCGGCGTTTCCAGGGCCTTGAGCGCCAGTTCCAGTTGACCCAGCGGGGAGAGGAGCGGGTGGTCGGTTTCCGGCGGGGGCTGTTCGAAGAAATTTAGACCCCGGCGGTTAAAAGCGACGGCCACCTGATAGGCGGTCCGACCGTAGTCGGCGGCCATGAGCGGCAGGTGCTCCAGGGCCGAAGCATCCTCGCCGGCCATGATTCGGTCCATAATTTTGCGGGAAACGGCTTCCTTGAGGGCTTCGATCCGGGAGATCATGGTTTGATGGATGTCGTCCATCTCCCGGCGGAGGGCGTTGATGGTCCGGCAGTGGGCCAGGACGCGATCGATGGCGGCGGCGTAGCCTTCCAGGATTTCCGAAAGCGCGTCGGTCTCGGTTTTTTCGCTCAATTGGCGGGCGCGGGAAAGCAGCGCCTCTCCCCGATCCCGCAAAAATTCCGATCGGCCGTAAAAGGCGTTGACCACCAGATTGGCGTCGCCCACCACCCGGGCCAGTTCCCGACCCAGGCGACCGTTGGTCATCACCCGGTCCACTTGGGACTGAAAGGCGGTGGCCAGGGTGATCCGAACCCGGTGCAGGGAGGCGAAACTGAGAACGGTGATGAGCAGGAATACGGCGCAGAACAGCAGATTGATCACCGTGAGCTTGCGGGTGATATTGGTGCGGAACAGCCCGCCCCGGCCTTTCACGCCGTCCTCCGCCGCGATCAGTCGGGTTTCCGGTTCATGCAGCGGCCGACCGAGTCCTTGAGCAGGTCAATGTATGTCTGAACCCCTTTCCCGTAGGCCTCGTAGCCGTCGAAAAGTCGATTCCGAAGCGGCGAGAAGTAATCGGATTGCAACGCGGCCATGTATTCCCGGAATTCCGACTCGTAGGGGGTGCCCGGACCTTTGCGGACGTGGCCGGCCTCGATTTCCCGGCGCCGCGCCTCCAGGTCCCGGCGCGCGGCGTCGATCTCCCCGCGGATTTCGGCCAGGGCTTTCCGTTCCACTTCCAGCGCGTCTTTGGCGGCGTTGGCTTCGTTGATCCGGGCCTCCCAGAAGTCTTTTTCCTTCAGGGTGACGCACTGAAAAAACACCATGTTCAGGGTGCGGATTTGTTTGCCCATTGCCTCCAGGCGAGATTCGTGGCTTCGCCGTTCTTGTTCCAGTTCCTGTCGGGTCTGGACCAGTTCCTGGTAGTCCTCGGACAATCCGGCCATCGCGGGAATCGCCGCGCACAGCAATCCGACCAGCGGAAACAGCACCGCCATCCTGCGTCGCATGTTTGGTTTTCCTTTCTTCCTTGCTTTCCATGAAGCGGGGGGTGGGCGACGGGCGGACGAGGCCGCGCCCGTCGGGGGGTTCGTTATCCGGAGGATTGGAGGCGTCCGGAATCGCGCCCGACAAACGAATCATTCAGTTTGCCTCGGGAGCCGCGCCCTTCCGCGAGAATTCCGGGCGGAAAATTTTCAGCGATTGTCGCCGTTCAGAAGGCCGCCCAGTCCGCCGAGGACGGAGCCTTCGCCTTTGCTGCCGCCCCGCTGGGGCGCGGCCTGGAGCATGCGGCCGGCCAGTCGGGAAAAGGGCAGGGACTGCATCCAGACCCGTCCCGGTCCTTGGAGCCGAGCGAAAAAGAGTCCCTCGCCGCCGAACAGCGAGGTTTTGATGCCCCCGGCCTGCTGGATGTCAAATTGAATGCTCGGTTCGAACGCGGCCACGCAGCCGGTGTCTATGTGCAGCGTCTCCCCGGCCTCCAGCACCCGCTCCACCACCGTGCCGCCGGCGTGCATGAACACCATGCCGTCGCCGTCCAGCTTCTGCATGATGAAGCCCTCGCCGCCGAACAGGCCGGTCATGATTTTTCGCTGAAGATAGATGCCCACTTGAACGCCCTTGGCGGCGGCCAAAAAGCTGTCCTTCTGGCAGACCAGGGAACCGCCGACGTCCGCCAGGGAAACCGGAATGATGTTGCCCGGGAAGGGCGCGCCGAAGGCCACGTGGGCCTTGCCGGAACCGTTATGGGTGAAGACGGTCATGAACAGGCTTTCGCCGGTCAGCAGTCGCTTTCCCGCCCCAAGCAGCCGGTTCATGAAACCGCCCTCCTGGCCGGAACCGTCGCCGAAGATGGTCTTCATCTCGATGTCCATGTTTTTGTACATCATGGCCCCGGCCTCGGCGACGGCGCTTTCGCCCGGGTCCAGCTCCACCTCCACGAACTGCATTTCCGCGCCGAAGATTTTGTAGTCGATTTCATCGGCGTTGGTGGGCGCGCCGCCGGAACGGACGGCCGGAGCGGACTTGGGGGGCGGGGGCGCGGCCGGGCCGCCGCCGGGCGCGGGCGATCCGGACAACTCGGGGACCTGGGCGATGGGCAGCCAGTCGGCCATGCCTTCCCGCCAGGCAAATCCGTTGGACCCCTCCATATCCACTTTAAACTTGGCTTGCTGTTCCTCGAATGGACCGGTTTGTTCGCCGCCATAACTGAGATGCCATTGGGCCATGTTCGACTCCTTGAATATTCCGCCGGAAGCGGGTTCGCGGGCGTTTTCGCCCGGTGCGTTTCGTGAAGGATTTCGGTTTCAACCTATGGAGAATGGGTAAGCGTGTCAAGGGAAAAGGATATGGGTCATAACCTGTGTCACGGGACTTTGGGGCGTCGGGTTGCCTTGACACTGTTCTCGCCTCGGGATAGTAAGGAATGCCGATTTCGCGAGGGTTTTTGATCTCTTGGGGGCCGGAAAAGCATCCGGGAATCCGGGCGGCTCGTCCATCGGGGGATTTTGGCGGAGGATTTTGGCGGAGGGTTTTGAGAAAAATGAGTTCGTCCCGCGTGACCACGGAGTTCCACGCCCAGTTCAAGGTTTTCCACGAGCTGATGGCCCAGAAGGTGCGGGAAATTCTTCTGGTTTCCAGCCCCTACGACGCCTTCATCCTGGAGGAGGACGGCAGCCTCGCGTCCCGGATCATCAACGAATACAGCGGTCTCAACCTGAGTCTTCCCCCCCGGGTCACCCGAACGGCGTCGGCCCGGGAAGCCCTGGAGCGGATCGAGGAAAAGAAGTACGATCTTGTCGTCACCATGCCCTTTCTGGGGGAAATGGACGCCCGCGCCCTGAGCGCGGCGGTGAAGGAAAGGCGGCCGGAGCTTCCGGTGATTCTGCTGGCCCACAGTTCGCGAACCCTTCGCCTTTTCGAGGAGCGGGGCGCGTATCCCCACATCGACCGGTTGTTCGTCTGGACCGGCAATTCCGATCTGCTTTTGGCGCTGGTGAAGCAGGTGGAAGACGCCCTCAACGTGGACCGGGACACCCGCCGGGCCATGGTGCGGGTGTTGATCTTCGTGGAGGATTCGGCCGTCTACAGTTCCGCCATTCTGCCGTTGCTGTACAAGGAAATCGTGCAGCAGACCCAGGCGGTGCTCAAGGCCGGGCTCAACGAGGAGCATCGGCTGCTGACCATGCGGGCCCGGCCCAAAATCCTCATGGCCGAAACCTACGAGGAGGCCGAACGGCTCTACGAAAAATACCGCGACTATCTCTTCGGCATCATTTCCGACGCCCGGTTCCCCCGGGGCGGAAGCCGCGACCCGGATGCCGGTTTTCATTTGTTGCGCCGGGCCCGGAAAGAGATCCCCGACCTGCCGCTCCTGATGCTCAGCTCCCAGCCCGAGAACCGGGAGGCCGCCGGCGCCATTTCCGCCGCCTTTCTGGATAAAAACGCGCCGAACCTGATGGAGGAAATTCACGATTTCTTCCTGACCCATCTGGGCTTCGGGGATTTCGTCTTCCGCACGCCCGACGGCCGGGAGATCGATCGGGCCCGGGATCTTCGGGAGCTGGCGGAGAAAGTCAAGGATCTGCCCGACGAATCCCTGCGCTTCCACGCCGACCGCAACCATTTTTCCAACTGGATCATGAGCCGGTCGGAGATCGCCCTGGCCTCCCGCCTGGGGGAAAAGCACACCGAGGATTTCGACTCCCTGGACGAGGTTCGCCGGTACATCGTTTCCAACGTGCAGGCGCTGCGCCTCTGGCGGCAACGCGGCGTGGTGGCCCGCTTTTCGCCCGAAACCTACGACGGAGAGGTAATGGATTTCGTCCGCACCGGCGACGGTTCCCTGGGCGGAAAGGCCCGGGGCCTGGCCTTCATGCTGGGGCTGCTTCACGAGGATTCGGAACTCCACGATCGATATCCAGCCGTCGCCATCGGCATTCCCAAAAGTCTGGTCGTCGGCACGGACGGCTTTCTGGATTTCGTGGACCGGAACGGGCTTCGCCATCTGGCGGAGGAGGGCGTTCCCGACGAACGGGTCCGGGAGGCCTTTCTGGCCGGTTCGCCGCCGGACTGGCTGGTCCGCGATCTGGAAGTCTTCCTCTCGGAAACCCGGTGGCCGTTGTCGGTTCGGTCCTCCAGCCGGCTGGAAGACGCCCATTTTCAGCCCTACGCGGGGCTGTACGCCACCCGGATGATTCCCAACAACCGGGAGACCTTGGCCGACCGGCTGGACGACCTGCTGACGGCGGTGAAAGAGGTCTACGCCAGCACCTATTGCCAAGGACCCAAGGCGTTTTCTCGAAGCACCGGCAACAAACACCGGGAAGAGGCCATGGCCGTCATCATCCAGCAGCTCACCGGAAGTCGAAACGGAGATCATTTTTACCCCACCCTTTCCGGGGTGCTTCAGTCGCACAATTTTTATCCGGTCGGTCCCATGAC
>CAYFVR010000274.1:0-6040 GCA_964346545.1 uncultured Desulfobacterales bacterium
TCCCGCAACCACTGCGTGGTCACGGATCGGGGGCGGATGATCGGCTCCATCATGGCGCGGGCGAGGACGAGCTGGGCGCAGAGACCCACCGCCTGGGCGGTGGAGAACATCACGGTGAGAAAGCCGGGATCGTCCATGCCGAATCGGCGAAGCAGCGTCCCGGTCACGAGGTCCACGTTGGGATGGGGCATCTTGACTTTTCCCCGCTCCTTCAGCAGCGGGGGAACCACCCGTTCCAGGGCTTGAACGACCCGGAAGCCGGGATCCTCCGAACAAAAGGCCCGTCCCCGCTCCGCAAGCTCCGCGTAGCGAGGGTCCGCTCCCCGGAGCGCGGCATGGCCGAAGCCGGGGACGACCTTCCCTTCCGCCAGCATGACCCGAACATGGCTCTCCAGGGTTTCATCCGAGACCGCGGGGCCGTATCGTTCCAGCAACCCGTCGATGAATTCCAGGCTGGTCTGGCCGGCCAGGCCGTGCAACGGGCCGGCCAGACCGTTCATCGCGGCGGAGAGGCTTCCGTACAGGTCGGCGTGGGTGGAATGGACCACCCGGGCCGCCAGCACCGAAGCGTTGGCCCCCTCGTGGTCGGCGTGCATGGCGATGTAGGGCCGCAGAAAATTCGCGAAACCGGGAACTTCGTCCAGCCCCATCATCCGAGCCCAGCTCTCCGCGAAGTCCAGCTTGGCGGACGGCGGAATCGGCGGCTTCCCCAGGCGTTTGATCCGGTAGATGCCGGCGGAAAGGGCCGGCAGCCGCGCCAGCAGCTCCAGGGCCTCCTCCAGGACCGACTCCCAGGCGTCTTGCCGGGGAATCGAACGGGCTTCCGGCGGCGGAACCGAGGAATGGGCGGCCAGGGCCATGGTCGCCATGGCGAACATTCGCATGGGGGAAAGGCCGTCCGGCAGGGCCGCGACCCAGGACCAGAATTCCGGCGGAATCTCGCGCCGCCGTCGGAGGGTTTCCGCGAGTTCCGCCAGCGCCTCCGGGTCCGGTCGTTCGCCGGCGCACATCAAAAAGAAAAGTTCCTCGGCGCCGCAATCGGCCAGTTCCCGAACGGGAATTCCCCGGATGAAGAGACCCGCCTTCGGATCGACGACCGAGGTGTCGCAGCGCACCGCCCGAACGTCCCGCAGACCGCCCAGCAACCGGGCCGCGGTCACCGTCGAGAGCGGCGCGCCGCCCCCTTCGCGGCCCAGTTCCCGAATTTCGGCCCGCCAGCCCGGAATTTTTCCGCGCAACATTTCCAGCAATCGGCTCATTCCGGTTTCTCCCGACGGGCCGCTCGAATCGCCCGGCGAATCGTCCGCAGGGCGGAAATGGCCATTTCTCGCCGTTGGTCGTAGGTTTTGGCCGCGAAGCGGCTCACCACCGATCGGTGGGACCGAAGCGCGGGCATGCGGGGAAAGGTTCGCAGTTCGAGATCCGCCAGGCGGATGGGGGAAAAGGCCATGCCCTGGTCCAATCCGAAGCCGTCTTCGAAATGGCCGCCCCCGCCGGCGACCGCCTCCGAACCGGGATCCGTCGCCCGGAATCGCTTGGCCGTCCGCAGCACCTGGTTGGGCGACCGGTTTTGGTTGATCCGGGCGATTTCTTCGTTCAGCAATCGGACGATGGCTTCGATCAGGCGATACGTCGGCCCTTCTTCCTCGTCCCCGGTTGGGGAATCGGAAGCCGATTCTCCCATGTAGCCGGCCGCGGCGGTTTGCAGGCGATGGTAGGCCGTTTCCATCAATTTGACGTAGGCCCCCCGAGACGTGAAGGCGGCGGGCGGCCGTTCCGGAAGAGCCCGGCGGGGCACGCCGGCCTCGGCGGGGAAGGCCCCGGCCTCCACCGACAAACGGTTCAGCAGCTCCCGGCCCCTTTCCGGCGTGGTGGACGCCCGGTGAAACAGGCGGGCGCGATCGTCCACCCGGCCGGCCCGCTCCTTCAGTTGCGCGACCATTTCGTCCAGAACGGCCAGGCGGTCTTCCATCCGGCGTCGGTCTCCGAAAAAAGAACCGGCCATTTCGGTCATCAACTCTTCGGCCAGCACATCCGACACATCGTCCGACGGCGCCATGCGTTTTCCCTCCGATGGTTCGTTTCGCGAAAATTCCAAACGGAACGGTTTGTATCATACCGGAGCCCGTTGGGCCAGACCTCCGCGGGATGTCGGCCGAAGGGGGCGGTCTTCCGAGGAATCGGAATTTTTCAACGCCGAATGCGAATTTCGGGCGGAACGTTCATAAGCCGGTTGATTTCCAAGAGATCACCGGATATAGTGAACCATTTTTGTTCCCATTGGATTCGAATGGACCATGGATCCCACCGAAACTTCCCGGCGGAAACGCTCCCGATTTCACCACCGTTTCAGCCGCGCCAACCGGATGGTGTACGCCGGGCTTCTGCTGGCCGCCCTCTCCTGGCTGCTTGCGGCCATTCTGGATGTGTTTCTTGGCGGGAACACCAGCCTGATGGAACAGGTGTTTCATCCCGAACCCTCTCAAATCGCCCTCCGGGTCATCGTGGTCTGTCTGTTCATGATCTTCGGATCTCACGCGCAATTCATCATCGATCAGCGCAACCAGGCCGAGGTGGCGCTGCGGGAGAGCGAAGAAAAATACAAGAAAATCATCCGAGAGATCGACGACGGCTACTACGAATTGAACATGGAGGAAAAAATCGTTTTTTTTAACGACGCCCTCAGCCGAATCGTCGGATATCCGCGGGAGGATCTGACGGGGATTCATTGGCGTCGGCTGACGGACGAGGCCAACGCCCGCCGACTGACGGCCGCCCTGCGGAGCGTTCGGGAGGCCCGGGACGCCTACCAGACGGTGAGCTGGGAAATCATCCGTCTGGACGGCGAAACGCGGATCGTGGAATCTTCCATCTCGCTGATGCGCGACGGCGAGGGGGAGATGGTCGGGTTTCGCGGCATCCTCCGGGACGTGACCCAGCGCAAGCGGGAAGAGGCGCTGGAGCAGGCCAAGCTGGCGGCGGAAGTGGCCAATCGCGCCAAAAGCGAGTTTCTGGCCAATATGAGCCACGAAATCCGGACGCCGCTAAATTCCATCATCGGCCTGATTGAAATGGTGCTGGAAACCGACCTGACTCCCCAGCAGCGGGAGGATCTGGACGTCGTCATTTCCGCCGCCTACGCCCTGCTTTCGGTCATCAACGACATTTTGGATTTTTCCAAGATCGAGGCCGGGAAGCTGGAACTGGACGCGGTGGAATTCAATTTGCGGGATTTTCTGGGCGAGGCCCTGCGGATCATGTCGGCCAAGGCCCACGAAAAGGGGCTGGAGTTGGCCTATCGGGTGCTTTCCGACGTCCCCGACCGGCTGATGGGAGACGCCTCCCGTTTCCGGCAGGTGGTGCTGAACCTCGTGGGCAACGCGGTCAAATTCACCGAGAACGGACAGGTCATCGTCACCGTCCGCCGCGTATCCGAGGAGGGGCAAGAAGTGACGCTGGAGGTGGCGGTTCGGGATACGGGGATCGGCATCGCCCGGGACAAGCAGCCGACCATTTTCAACGCCTTCGAGCAGGCCGACGGCAGCACCTCCCGACGATTCGGCGGAACCGGTCTGGGCCTGGCCATTTCGGCCCAGCTTACCCGGCTCATGGGCGGGGATATCTGGTTGGAAAGCGTGCCCGACGAGGGAAGCGGCTTTTTCTTCACGGCCCGTTTCGAATCCCTGTCCGAAACCGCCTACGCCAACGAACTGCTGGAGGACCTCGACCTTCGGGACGCCCGGGTTCTGGTGGTGGACGACAACGAGGCCAGCCGGTCCATCCTCCTGGAAATGCTGGAGAGCTGGGAGATGAACGCCGACGCCGTCCCCGACGCCGCCTCGGCCCGGGAGCGGCTGGTGGGCGCGTCGGGCGTGGGAAAACCCTACGCGGTCACCCTGATCGATTCCGACATGCCCCGCTCCGACGCCACCGGTCTGGTCCGCTGGGTGGGAAGCCGAACCGAACTGGCCACCCGAATCATCCTGATGCTGACGGCCGAAACCGCCCGGCGGCGCGACGGCTTCCTGAAGATGGGCGTTCCCGCGACGGTGGTCAAGCCGGTTCGGCCGTCCGACCTCCTGGACGCGATCATTTTGGCCCTGGACCTGGGGATTCCCCGGGAAATCGAATCCGACCCGGCCCCGCCCGGCGTCGAGGGGCTTCGCTCTCTCCGGATTTTGGTGGCCGAGGACACCCCCTTCAACCAGAAGTACATCCTGCGGCTGCTTTCCCGGTGGGGACACGAGGCGGTCGTCGCCGAAAACGGGCTGACGGCGCTCCGCATCCTTCAGCAGGAAGCCTTCGACATGGTGCTCATGGACGTCCAGATGCCCGAGATGGACGGGCTGGAGGCCACCGCCGCCATCCGAAAAATGGAGCGGGACGGCCAAGGCGAAGCCATCCCGATCATCGCCATGACCGCCCACGCCATGAAAGGCGATCGGGAACGATGCATCGAGGCGGGGATGGACGACTACGTGTCCAAGCCCATCTCCTCGGACGCGCTGCTCAAAGCCATTCGGCGGCTGTTGCCGGCGGAAGCGGCGGAGACGGAGGATGGGGCGGAATCCCGGAAACCGCCGGTCCCGTTGGACCGGGCCGCCCTGCTCTCCTCCTTCGACGACGACTGGGGATTTTTCAAGGATTGCGTGCATATGTTCCGGGAGGACTATCCGGCCATGCTGTCCGCGATCCGGGAAACCATCGAAAGCGGAGACGCCCCGGGGTTGCGCCGGTCGGCCCATGCCCTCAAGGGCATGGTGGGCAACTTCGGCGCCCGGGGCATCGCTCGCACCGCTTTCGTGCTGGAGGAAATGGGCCGGCGGGCCGAACTTTCCCAGGGGGAAACCGTCTGTCGGCAACTTGCGGAGGAAGTGACGGAACTGGAAAAGACCCTGCTGACGATTATCGAGGAGCCGGAACCATGAACATTTTGGTGGCGGAAGACGACAAGCTGACGCGAACGCGGCTGGCCCGATTTTTGGAGAAGTGGGGCCACGAGGTCACGGCCGTGGAGAACGGGCGCGAAGCCCTGGAGCTGTTCCGGGAGCGGCCGGTGGATCTGGTGATTTCGGACTGGATGATGCCGGCAATGGACGGCCCCGAGCTGGTGCGGCATGTCCGGAGCAGCTCGGGGCCGTTCGTCTACGTCATTCTTCTGACCTCCCGGGGAGACAAGAACGACATCGTTTCCGGGCTGTTCGACATCGGCGTGGACGACTACGTGGTGAAGCCTTTCGATCCCGACGAGCTTCGGGCCCGGATCAGCGTGGGAGAGCGCACCGTGCGGCTGGAACGGCGGCTGCGGGATTACGGGCGCGGGCTGGAACAGGTGGTGCGCGAGCAGACCCGGGTCATCCGGGAAACCCAGGAGGAAACCATCGTCAAGCTGTTGACCGCGCTGGAGACCCGGGACCACGAAACCGGCGGCCACGTTCGGCGGATCGCCCTCTACGGCGAGCGGCTGGCCGAGGCGGCGGGCTGGACCGCCGCCCAGCGGGACGATCTTCGGCTGGCCGCCCCCATGCACGACATCGGAAAAATCGGGGTCCCCGACCAGATTTTGTTAAAACCGGGCCGGTTGACCGACGACGAGTTCGAGGTCATCAAGACCCACACCACCATCGGCGGCCGGATTTTCTCCGACGCGGCGTACCCCATGCTTCAGATGGCCCACGACATCGCGCTGTTTCATCACGAAAGGTGGGACGGCGGCGGCTATCCTTCCGGGCTGCGAAACGGGAAAATCCCCGAATCGGCCCGAATCGTGGCCCTGGCCGACGTCTACGACGCCCTCGGAACCGATCGCGTGTATCGCAAGGCCCTGCCCCAGTCGGAAGTTCTGGCGCTGATGGCCGAGGGGCGCGGGAGTCATTTCGATCCCTACCTTTACGACCGCTTTATGGAACTCCTGCCGGACATGCGGACGGTGCTTCGGGAAAATCCGTGAAGAGAATTTGGCGCGTCCCATCCTTCCGAAACCGGCGCCGAATTGCCGCCCCGCCGGATCTCTATCCGATCTCTATCCGATCTCTATCCG
>CAYFVR010000275.1:0-1475 GCA_964346545.1 uncultured Desulfobacterales bacterium
GCCATCCTCGTCACCGCGCTGCTCACCGCCGGGCTGACCTACGCGGGCCTGAAGCTGGCGGGATATCAACCCCGCGGCATGGCGGCGCAAACGGATTCTCCCGAAGCATCTCCGGGGGAGTCCGCCGGGGAAGAAACCCAAGACGTCCAGTATCGCAGCCCCATGCATCCCTGGATCGTCCAGGACGAGCCGGGCAATTGCCCCATTTGCGGAATGGACCTGGTGGCGGAGCCGGTGAATGGCGGAAACGCCCGAAGCACGGGCGAACGGGAGATCGCCTACTACCGCGCGCCGGACGACCCCATGGAAATCTATAACGAACCCGGCCAAAGCAAAAGCGGGGAAAAATTAATCGCGGTCTATGAAGACGAATTCGTGAACGGCGTCAACATCTCCATCGACCCGGTGGTGGAGCAGAACATGGGCCTGCGCACCGCGCCGGTAATCCGGGACGACATGACCCATACCATCCGCACCTGGGGGCACGTCACCTACGACGAAACCCGCACCGCCCAGATCAGCCCCAAGGTGAACGGCTGGTTTGAAACGCTCCACGTCAATTTCACCGGCGAGATGGTGGATAAAAACGCCCCGTTGTTCGAATTCTACGCGCCGGAACTGGTGGCGGCCCAGGAAGAATACCTGACCGCGTTGCGGAACCATCGCCGGAGCCCGGGAGAACGCAGCCGGCAAATGCTCGACTCCGCCCGAAGGCGTCTGGAATTGTTCGACGTGGGGGAAGCGGAAATCGAGGCCATCGAGCAGACCGGGGAAGTCCGAAAGGCGATCCTGTTCCGCTCGCCCTCTCCGGGCGTGGTGACCCACATGAACGCCATGGAGGGCGCGTTCGTGAAAGCGGGCAACGCCGCCTACACCGTGGCGGACCTCTCCCGCGTCTGGGTGGAGGCGCATATCTACGAATACGAGCTGGAATGGGTGGAAAAAGGGCTGAAGGCGGAAATGACCCTGCCCTATCGGCCGGGCAAGGTATTCGAAGGCAAGGTGGCCTACGTCTATCCGTACCTTCAGCGGAAAACGCGGGACGTGGTGGTGCGGCTGGAATTTGAAAACCCCAATTTAACCTTGAAACCCGAGATGTTCGCCGAGGTCCGGATCGAAGCCCAAATGGCGGGGGAAGGCATTCAGATTCCCGGCGAGGCGGTCATCCGCTCCGGGGAACGGAACGTGGTGTTCGTGGCCAAGGGCGGGGGCCAATTCGCGCCTCGGGAAGTCGTCCTGGGCCGCACCTTGGACGACGACCGGCTTCAGGTCCTTAAAGGTCTGGCGCCGGGCGAACGGGTCGTCACCTCCGGCCAGTTCCTGCTGGATTCCGAATCCAAACTGATGGAGGCCGTGGCCAAAATGACCGAACCGGAACCCGCGCCCGAACCGGAATCCGGCGGCGAGGACGATTTCTTCGGGGACATGGAATCCGGCGGAAACGACGGGGGCGACGATTTCTTTGAGGACATGGA
>CAYFVR010000275.1:1575-6031 GCA_964346545.1 uncultured Desulfobacterales bacterium
CGGAAATAAAGTTCCTCCCGCCGGGGATAGGAATCCCCAGACAATTTCAGGGGCCGGAGTTTCCGGCCGGAAAATGCATCCTTGGCGGATTGGTATCGGATTTCCCGTTCCAGAAATTTCTCCAGGAACCGGGCAAGCCCAAGCCCCTCTTCCGCCGCCCGGCGCCGGGCCCAGGCCAGCATTTCCGAATCCAGCGTGAGGCGAATCGTTTCCATGAAAACAACATAATGGATTCCCGGCCGGCTTTCAATTCCATTCCGCCAACTCAACACCACTGCGCCGCAGAGAACGCCTCATGATCGAAAAAATCATCGAATGGTCGGTCCGGAACAAGTTTATGGTGGTGTTGGCGACGGGGTTCGTCATCGTCGCCGGGATCATCTCCATGCTGAACATGCCGATCGACGCCATCCCGGACCTCTCCGACGTCCAGGTCATCGTCTACACCGAATATCCCGGCCAGGCGCCCCAGGTGGTGGAAGACCAGGTCACCTATCCGCTCACCACGGCGATGCTCAGCGTGCCCTTCGCCAAGGTGGTCCGGGGATACTCCTTTTTCGGCTTCTCCTTCGTCTACATCATCTTCGAAGACGGCACCGATCTCTACTGGGCCCGCTCCCGGGTGCTGGAATACCTCAATTTCGTCTCCGGACGGCTGCCCGCCGGCGTCACGCCCAGCCTGGGCCCGGACGCCACCGGCGTGGGCTGGGTGTTCCAGTACGTCCTGGAAGACACCAGCGGAGAATACGATCTCCAGCAGCTCCGATCCATCCAGGACTGGTATCTCCGCTACGAGCTGACCGCCGTCCCGGGCGTCTCCGAAGTGGCCTCCATCGGCGGCTTCGTGAAACAGTATCAGGTGGTGGTGGACCCCAACAAGCTCCAGGCCTACGATCTCCCGATCCAGAAAGTCCGCCGGGCCATCCTGCGCTCCAACAACGACGTGGGCGGCCGGCTGATCGAAATGGGCGAAACCGAATACATGGTTCGGGGGCTGGGCTACATCACTTCCCGGGAGGATTTGGAAAACGTGGCCCTGGGCGTGGACGCCATGGGCACGCCGATCCTGCTGAAGCACGTGGCCAACGTGCAGATCGGGCCGGAGCTGCGCCGGGGCATTTTGGAGTGGAACGGCGAGGGCGAGGCGGTCGGCGGGATCGTGGTCATGCGCTTCGGCGAAAACGCCCTGGACGTCATCGCGCGGGTGCGGAACCGAATCGACGAATTGGAACAGGGGCTGCCGGAGGGCGTCCGGGTCAAAACCGCCTACGACCGTTCCAATTTGATCCTGCGGGCCATCAAAACGTTGCGCACCAAACTCGTCGAGGAAATGGCGGTGGTGGCAATCGTCTGCATCATCTTTCTGCTGCATTTCCGCTCCGCCTTCGTCACGCTCTTTTCCCTGCCGGTGGGCATTCTCTGCTCCTTCATCATCATGCGGGCGCTGGGGATCAACGCCAACATCATGAGCCTGGGCGGCATCGCCATCGTCATCGGCGACATGGTGGACGCCTCCGTGGTCCTGGTGGAAAACACCCACAAGCATCTGGAACGAACCAGCGGGCCGGTGAGCCGACGGCGGTTCGACGAGATCGTGGTCAAAGCGTCCAAAGAGGTCGGCCCCGCGCTGTTTTACAGCCTGCTCATCATCACCGTCAGCTTCTTGCCGGTCTTCGCCCTGGGCGAGCAGTCGGGCCGGATGTTCAAGCCGCTGGCCTACACCAAAACCTTCGCCGTCGCCGCCTCCTCGGTGCTGGCCATCACCATCATCCCGGTGCTGATGACCTTTTTCGTGCGGGAAAGCCCCTTCGACGCCGGCATCTCCCGGGAGCGGAAGCGGGCCGTCTGGCTGATGGCCGTGGGCGGGCCGCCCCTACTGGTGCTGGTCGCGGGAATGACGGGAATCGCTTTGCCGGATTGGAGCCTGCCCGCCGCCCTCTGCCTCTCCGCCCTGGCCGCCGCCGTGCTGATTCGCCAAAAAATCCTGGCCGAACGGGACAATCCGGTCAGCCGGTTTTTCATCGCGATCTACATGCCGGTCATCCGGATCGTGCTGCGCTTCCGCTGGACCACCCTGCTGGTTTCGGTCCTGCTGCTGGCCCTCACCGCCCTCCCGGCCATGCGTTTGGGATCGGAGTTCATGCCGCCCCTCAACGAGGGCGACCTGCTCTACATGCCCACCACCATGCCCGGCATCTCCATCACCAAGGCCCGGGAGCTGTTGCAGCAGACCGACAAGATCATCCAGCGGTTCCCGGAGGTGAAGCACACGCTGGGCAAGATCGGCCGGGCGGAAACCGCCACCGATCCCGCGCCGCTGTCGATGATCGAAACCACCATCATCCTGCGGCCCAAGGTGGAGCGGGAAATCATTCAGGTGGATCGCTGGTTTTCCGACTGGCCGGGCTGGATCAAGGAGCCGCTCACCTGGTTTTGGCCGGAAGAGAAGGAAGGCGAGATCATCCATCAGTGGCGCAGCCGGACGGTGGACCGCTGGTTCTCCGGATGGCCGGACTGGCTCAAGGCCCCGCTCGCCTGGTTCTGGCCGGAGGAGCGGTACATCACCCTGGAGGAGCTGATCGACGATCTGGACCGGGCCGTCCAGTTTCCGGGGCTGACCAACGCCTGGACCATGCCCATCAAAACCCGAATCGACATGCTTTCCACCGGCATCAAGACGCCGGTGGGCATCAAGCTGATGGGGCCGGAGCTGTCGGTGTTGAGCGACCTCGGCGAACGAATCGAGGCGGTGGTGCGAGACATCCCGGGAACGCTGTCCGCGTTTTCGGAGCGGGTCACGGGCGGCAACTACCTGGATTTCGAAATCCGGCGGGAGCGTATCGCCCGGTACGGGCTGACCGTGGCCGACGTGCAGGAGGTGATCATGAGCGCCATCGGCGGCATGAACATTACCTACACCGTGGAGGGTCTGGAGCGGTATCCGGTCAACCTGCGATACAGCCGGGAGCTGCGGGACGACATTTCCCGCCTCCGACGCGTGCTGGTGCCGACGCCCACCGGCGCCCAGGTGCCGCTGGCCCAGCTCGCGGACATCTCCGTAAAGAAAGGCCCCGCCGGCATCAAAAGCGAAAACAGCCGCCGCACCGCCTGGATCTTCGTGGACTTGCGCGGGGTGGACGTGGGCACCTACGTCCGGGAGGCCCGGGTCATCGTGGAAGAAGCGGTGGACATTCCCGAGGGCTACTCCATCGTCTGGTCCGGCCAGTTCGAATACATGGAGCAGGCCCGGAAAACCCTCAACATCATCGTCCCCGCGACCCTGGCCCTGATTTTCCTCCTGCTGTACATGCATTTTCAGAACATGGCCGAGGCCTTCCTCGTCATGGGAACCCTGCCCTTCGCGCTGATCGGCGGCGTTTGGCTCATCTATCTGCTGGACTACAACATGTCGGTGGCGGTGGCGGTCGGCTTCATCGCCCTGGCGGGTCTGGCGGCGGAAACCGGGGTGGTCATGCTGGTCTACCTGGACGAGGTCTACGACCGCCGGCGCCGGGAAGGCCGACTGACCAACGCCGTTGAACTGCGAAGCGCCATCGTCGAGGGCGCGGTGGAGCGGGTCCGGCCCAAGCTGATGACGGTGGTGACCACGCTTCTGGGGCTGTTCCCCGTGATGTACGGCACCGAAACCGGATCGCAGGTGATGAAGCGGATCGCCGCGCCCATGGTCGGCGGCCTGATTTCCTCCACCGTGCTGACGCTGGTCATCATCCCGGTGGTCTATGAATTCTGGAAGCGGTGGGAACTGCGGCGGGAGGAGGCGGCGGACCGTTCGTACGAATCCGTGGAATAAATGGGATTTCGGTTGAATAGATTGACATTCATGCAAAACCGCGCGGGTCGAATGCCATCGGCCGGCCATTTCCGAAAAGGAGTTTGCACCATGAAGAAGACGATTCAGATTCTCGCCATTGGCGCCGCGTTCTGCCTGGCCACCGTCGCCTGGGTTTCGGCCCAAAGCCATGACGGCCACGATCACGGTTCCATGGACCACGGGGAAGACCATTCCGGCCACGACCGCGGCAAACACTCCGGCCATGACATGGGCGAGGGGAAGATGGACCACGGCGCCATGGGCCACGGGGACCACATGGGCGAGATGATTCACCGGTCCACCGTGGACGGCCACGAATTCATGTACCATCTCATCGACATGCGGGAGAAGATGAAGGGGATGGAAAACATGCCGGAGATGAAGAAAACGCATCACCTCATGGTCTACGTGAAAAATCCTTCCGGCAACCAGATGGCCGAAGCCAAGGCCGGCTATCTCATCGAAAATCCCGACGGATCGGACCAGCGGGCCATGACCATGCCCATGAGCGGCGGCCACGGCGCGGACGTCGTCCTGGAGGCGCCGGGAACCTACACGGTGAAAACCAAAGTGATGGCCGGCGACGAGACGCTGATGGACAGCTTCGAGTACGAAGTGAAATAG
>CAYFVR010000276.1:0-5905 GCA_964346545.1 uncultured Desulfobacterales bacterium
GCAGCGGTCGAAGGCGTGCCGGCACCGGTCGTTGAATTTACAGCCTTCCGGAAGGGCCAGCAGACTGGGCACCACGCCGGGAATCGCCTCCAGCCGCTCCCGCTCCCCGATCTCGGAAACGCCCGGAATGGACCGCATGAGCCCCCGGGTGTAGGGATGGAGCGGATTCGTGAACAGCTCCCGCGCGTCGGCCTCCTCCACCATCCGGCCGGCGTACATCACCACCACATGCTCCGCCGTCTCCGCCACCACCCCCAGGTCGTGGGTGATCAGCAGCACCGCCGTGCCGGTGTCCCGCCGGAGCTTGTCCATCAGCTCCAGAATCTGGGCCTGAATGGTCACGTCCAAGGCCGTGGTCGGCTCGTCGGCGATGATCAACCGGGGATCGCAGGCCAGGGCCATGGCGATCATCACCCGCTGGCGCATTCCGCCGCTCATCTGGTGGGGATAGTCGTCCACCCGGCTTTCCGGCGAGGGAATGCCCACCTGCCGCAGCAGGTCGATGGATTTCTCCCGGGCCTTCGCCTTGTCCAGCCCTTGGTGCAGACGGAGCACCTCCCCGATCTGCTCCCGCACCCGGAACACCGGGTTGAGGCTGGTCATGGGCTCCTGGAAGATCATGGAAATCTGGTTGCCCCGGATTTTCCGCATCCGACGCTCGGACAATTTCAGCAGGTCGGTCCCGTCGAATCGGATTTCACCGGCCACGATCCGCCCCGGCGGCTGGGGAATGAGCCGCATGATGGACAGCGAGGTGACGCTTTTTCCGCAGCCGCTTTCGCCAACGACCGCCAAGGTCTGGCCGGGCCGAATGGCGAAGCTGACGTCGTCCACGGCCCGGGCCACGCCGCGGTCGGTGAAGAACTGAGTTTTGAGGCCCCGCACGTCGAGAAGAGGTTCGGTCATGGCGGCTATTCTCGCAGTCGGGGGTCGAGGGCGTCGCGGAGGCCGTCGCCCAGCAGGTTGAAGCCGAGGACGGCGAAGAGGATCATGATGCCCGGAAAGGTGACGGCCCACCAGGCCCGGAGAATCAAGGCCCGGCCGTTGGCCAGCATGGCCCCCCACTCCGGCGTGGGCGGCTGGGCGCCGAGCCCGAGAAAGCTGAGTGCGGCGGCCTCCAGAATGGCCGAGGCGAATCCCAGGGTGGTCTGAACGATGAGCGGGGCCAGGCAGTTGGGCAGAATGTGGACGAAGATCAGCCGGCCGTCCCGCGCGCCCAGTGCCCGGGCCGCCTGGACGTAATCTTTGGAGTATTCTTCCAGAACGGACCCCCGGACAATTCGGGCGTACCGGGGAATGGAAACCACGCCGATGGCGATCATGGCGTTTTCCAGGCTGGGGCCGAGGAAGGCCACGATGACGATGGCCAGCAAAATGGAGGGAAAGGCCAGCAGCAGGTCCATGAACCGCATGATGATCGTGTCGGTGGCCCCGCCGTAAAAGCCGGCGATGGCCCCGGCGAAGGTGCCGAAAAACAGAGAGATGGAAACCGCCACCACGCCCACCAGCATGGAAATACGGGAGCCGTAGATGATCCGGCTCAGGAGGTCCCGGCCGAAGTCGTCGGTGCCCAGCGGATAGGTCCAGGTTCCGTCCTCGTCCCAAACCGGCGGCTTGAGCTTGTCGTACAGCGACTGCTCCAGCGGGTCATGGGGCGCGACCAGGGGGGAAAACAACGCCATGATCAGGAACAGAATGATGATGACCAGCCCGGCCACGGCGATCTTGTTCTTCCGCAGCCGAAGCAGGGATTCCAGCAAGGGGCTCCGGGATTTTTCGGCGGCGAGGGCCGGGGCGGTGGTCATTTCTTCCTCCGGGTCAGCTCGGCGGCGGTCATTTGCACCGCTTTTCCAGTTTGAATGCGAACATGAAGCCCTTTCCCGAGCAACGCCTTCCGATCCCGTTGTTTGAGACTCATGCCGCGCCGGGCGACGACCCATCCCCAAATGGTGGGATGGTGGCGAAGTCCGGCCGACTGAAAACCATTTTTCCCTTCCTTGGAATGGGCCGAAAGGCGGCCGGACTTTCGACAGAGGAAATCATGGGTTTGCTCCAGTTGCGACAGGGCGTGCCGGACATCGCCGCCCTTCAGCTCCACCAGCACCACCCGGAACGGCCCTTCACCGGCCGATCGGCAAAGAAAAACGGCGTCGCAGCGGCGGTGATCTTTCGGCCATTCCCTAACCCCTTCGGGCCGGAATCCGATCACGTCATCGTCTGGCTTCGCGGAAATCGAGAACTTTCTGCCGGACTCGTTCAGCGAGGTTCCCGAAAGGAAGGCATCGGCGGGGAAAATGGTTTGCAAAGCGCTTCGCAATCCGTTCATTCGGATGGAACCCCGGCTTCGGCCGCTTCCAGAAGCCGGTCGAATTCCCCGCCCAGTTCGTCCGCCACTTTTTCCAAATCGTTCAGGTCAATGAGCCCGGTATCCTCCCGGTCCATAATCGTTCCCGGCTCCGCGCCCATCCGGTAGGCGACGACCTTATCCGGGTCCAGGGCGATGGTTCCTTCCGGGGCGTTTTCTCCATAGGTGAGGAATCGCTGGATCATGTTGTTTAAGACGTAGAGAAGAAATGGAGAGTGAGTGGTGATGACGAATCGGTGGCCGTGGTTCACGAGAAAAACGATGGCCCGCATGATTTCCACCTGGGCGCGGGGGTGGAGGTGGGTTTCGGGTTCTTCAAAATAAAAATCAACCGGATGTTTACTTGCGCCAAAAGCCCCCCCGATCACGAAAAATGGCCACGCCTCCATCTGGCCGGACGCGACGGCTTCGATGGGAATAATCCTTTCACTCTCTCCGGTCACTTTCCATTGCCAGACCTGCGGCCCTTTTTTCGGAACGAAGGCCTCCCCCGAGAGTGCCGAGTGTTGGAATTCCCGAAACGCTCCTCCCACCGATCCATTCTTTTCAGGAGATTCCGCCCCGTGGGAATGGTAAAATGTCCGATAAGCGGAGTGCGCCACGCCGAGATGATCCGCGAATTTCCGAACGGGCCACGGCTGATGTTCCGCGAATAGAACGCTCTGCGCTTGATTCCAGAGCCGGGTGAACACCGACCGTTCCGTCGGAATGAACACCTGAAGTCCTCCATCAGGATTGGCCAAGGCCAACTTATTGGTTTCCCATTCGGAAACCAAATTGGACATCGTCTCTATCAATGACGGATTGGGTTCAAATTTTGGCGGGTTTTCTTGTGCTCCAATTTCCCAATCGGTGCCCTCGGCGGAGTAATGAAGGTTTGCCCTCCCCTCGGCGAACGCCGAAAAGGGAACCCCGCGAAGCCGGTCCAGCATTTTCCCCAGAACCTTTTCCTGCCAGCCTTCCGATTCCGCAATATCCGGCCGGTACAGCTCGCTCAAATGCTGTTTGAAGCTCCGGAAAAAATAAAGAACCTGCGCCACCAGCGACTTCCCCGTCGCCTGCTCTCCGATGAGCACGGTCAACGGGCGCGGCTCCACGGTGAATTCCGTGATTGGCCCGAGGTTTTTGAGCGTCAGCCGTTCGGTCATTTTATCCGCTCACCTTGATCCGGGGATTGACCCAGGCATAAAGAATATCCACGACCGTGTTGACGAGGACGAAGACGGTGGCCACCAGCATGGTGCCGCCCTGGACGGCGTTGAAGTCGCGGGCGTAGACGGCGTTGAGAATCCAGGAGCCGATGCCCGGCCAGGCGAAGATGGTTTCCGTGAGGATGGCGCCGCCCATGAGAATGCCGAATTGAAGGCCGATGACGGTGATCACCGGGATCAGCGCGTTTTTCAGCCCGTGCTTGAAATAGACCACCAGCGGCGAGAGCCCCTTGGCCTTGGCCGTGCGGATGTAGTCCTGCCGCAGCACCTCCAGCATGGAGGAGCGGGTGATGCGGGCGATGATGGCCATGGGAATGGTGCTGAGGGTGAAGGCCGGCATGATCAGGTGCCAGACCGCATTTTTGAAAGCGGCCCAGTTGCCGGTGAGGATGGAATCCACCACGTAGAGTCCGGTGATCGATTCCAGCGTCACGTGGTAGCCGAGCCGACCGGAGAGCGGCAACCAGCCCAGATTCACCGAGAAAATGATCATCAGAACCAGCCCCAGCCAGAAAATGGGCATGGAAACCCCGACAAGCGACGCGATCATGCTGAAATAATCGAAAAAGGAGTATTGCTTGGTCGCTGAAATGATCCCGGCCAACATGCCGAACACCGTGGCGATGAAAATGGCCGCCAGGGACAACTCCGCCGTGGCGGGAAAACGTTCCGCGATTTCCACGGTGATTTTTTCATTGGTCCGCAGGGCCCGACCCAGATCGCCGCGCACCAGCCGGGAGAGAAACAGGCCGTACTGGACATGCAGCGGCTTGTCCAGCCCGAGGTGGCTCCGCAACTCCTTCAGGGATTCCTCGCTGGCCCGTTCGCCCAGCATCATCTCGGCGGGATCGCCGGGGATGAGGTGGACCATGAAGAACACCAGCACCGAAATGCCGAAGACGGTGGGAATCAGGGTCAGGAACCGGCGAAAAATAAAACGGGCCATGGCGCGCCAGAGGGGCTGAGGGTGAACGCGAAGGCGGTTCGGAGGGCCGGACGAACCGGCCCTCCGGGAAACGTCACACGGAGACTACTGGACCCAGACCTTGTGCAGCCGCACGCTGGCGGTGGGGTGCAGCTTGAAATTCTGGACCCGTTCCTTCATGGGCCAGACCACCAGGGAATGGGCGATGTTGATCATCGGCACTTCCTCGTGGATCAGCACCTGGGCGTGGCGATACAGCTCGATGCGCTCCTCGCGGGAGGTGGCCTGCTTCGCCTTCACGATGGTGTCGTGGTAGTCCTCGTGCTTCCACTGGGTCCGCACGTTGGGGTCGGCCAGGCCGTCCAGCAGCACCGCCAGAAAATTGTCGGGATCGCCGTTGTCGCCGGTCCAGCCAAGCTGAAACAGATCCATGTCCTCGGGCTGGGTGCGCTGTCGCTTCAGGTAGGTGCCCCATTCAAAGGTGACCAGCTCCACGTCCACGCCGATCTTTTTCAGATCGGCCTGGATCGCCTCGCCCACCTTCATGCCGTTGGGGTTGTAGGGTCGGGGCACCGGCATGCTCCACAGGGTGATCTTCTCTTGGCCGGCGGCCTTCAGCTTGTCGAAAAAGCCGTTTTCCTCCAGCAGACTCTTGGCCATTTCGGGATCGTAGGGATAATCCTCCACGTCGTCGTTGTAGCCCCACAGGGTCGGCGGGATGGTGTTTTTGGCGACCTGGCCCAGGCCGTAGTAAATATTGTCCACGATGGCCTTTTTGTTGATGGCGTAGGCGAAGGCCTTCCGGATTTCCTTGTCGCTCCACAGATCCTTGGTGTGGTTGAAGCTGACGTAGCCGATGTTCATGCCCGGCTGGGAAACCAGCTTCAGCTTGTCGTCTTCTTTGGCCAGTTCGATGTCCTCGGGGTTGGGGAACTGGCAGATGTCGATATTGCCGGTTTTCAGCTCCAGAAAGCGAACCGAGTTTTCGGGAATGACCCGGAAAATGGCCCGGTCCAGATGGGGCCGGCCGTCCCAGTAATTTTCGTTGGCTTCCAGGATGATCCGGTCGTCCTTCTTCCATTCCACGAACTTGTAGGGGCCGGTGCCCACCGGATTGCTCCGGAAATTTTCGCCGTGCTTGAGAACGGCGGCGGGGCTGACGATGGCCGCGAAATCCATGGCCATGTTGGCGATGAAGGGGGCCTCCCGACGTTTCAGCTTAAACACCACGGTGTGGTTGTCCACCGCCTCGATGCTGCCGATGGTATTGTCCATCTCCATGCTGAGCCAGTATTCCGCCGGCGGCTGATTTTCGGGAAATTCCCATTCCTTTTCAAAAAACTTGACCGTTTTTTCCTTCATCATGCGGCCGATGGAAAAGACCACCGCGTCGGCGTTCATTTC
>CAYFVR010000277.1:0-5850 GCA_964346545.1 uncultured Desulfobacterales bacterium
TCTTGTCAATATCCAATTCCGGAGGATTCAGGCTCCGCAACAGGGAATCGACAAGAATGGTCCGTTCCTCCACCGGCAAAGATCCAGCTTCATCGATTAAGTCTTTGATCTTCATCGGACGACCTCCAATTCGGAGCGATTCGTGATGGTACGCGTCCAAACGGGGGCGGAGTTCCTCCTCCCAGGCACGGTTCACTTCCTTTCATGTCTTCCGCCTCCCCGTCGTCGAGACTTTTCAACAGGCATCGCGCCAGCTTTGCTCGATCAGAGGCGGGAAGATTTAATACCTCGGATTCCAGTTGCTCCAACGCTCACGCCGTGGCCTTCACCAAGGCAATAAACTCTGGCTCGATCGAATCGATAGATTTGACCATCGGTGCAGCGCTTTCGAGGTAGCCCTTTTCCGCCAGATACGCGAAAAACAGCCGCAACGCCGGAGGCCAACAAGTATATTCGGGAGGCTTCACGATGGCTTTCCGCATGACAAAACCCATGAAAAAGCCATCGAGGACATTCTTCGACACATTCCGGAGTCCAATCCCCTCGTATTGATACAGGAAGGCCAGAAACAAATCGGCGCAAAATGGAAAGAGGTCTTGGTATGCCTCGGGACAACCTTTCGCGTTCAGCCACGCTTCGAAAGACTCCCGAAACAGGTCCTGCATGGATAGAAAGTGCGATTCCCAATCATCGTAATCGGCCTCTTCGTCCATAAATCGATCCATCCGCAGCAGGGCGTCAATCAGTTTCCGGTCATTTGGGGTATCCGGAACGGCATCTTCGGATAGTTGGAGTTGATCTTCGTCGAATTGGACGATTTCATACTCGGTGTCCTTCCGCATGAACATGGTCATTGCGCCTTGGGGCTGAACCTCTTCCGGGAACAGATGGGCTTTGCGTTCGATCATGCGGTTGAAAAAGGCTTCCGCCTCCCGCAGCGTTAGATGCAAGGTCTTCGATATGTTCTGGATCAGGTCTTTCTGCGATTTCTTTTCCAGAACACCGGATGGCGACGCGAAATTCCAAAGGGCCACGCCGATTTGCAACGCGTCGTTCGGATCGGCGACCGTGCCGTTTTCCACGTATTCCATGATCGGGGCGGCGAATTCCATCATGGCCTGGGTCATGGAAACCGCTCGAAATCCCTTCGGCGCCTCGTCGCCACCGCCCAGCCCCATCCTGCTCATCAACGACGATACCGACGCTTTCGACTGGCTCTTCCCGCGCGTTCGCTTTTTGGACTTTTTCTTTGTTTTGGATCGGGAGGGTTTCTTTTTGGTCATGAAATAATTCCCCTTTCTTGCGTTTTTCTGCGATGACGACGATCATTCAGCGGTAGGGAGGTAGTCGCCAAGGCCGGGAAACGGCCCCTCGGAAAACCAGAAAATTTTGATCAAGTCCGCCTTGCTCCCTCCGCTCCTGAAATAGAAAATGGCTATCCCCCCATCCCCCACTCCAAAACCGCCTTATGCAAATGCATCTTGTTCTCCGCCTGATCCCACACCACCGACCTCGGCCCCTCCAGCACCGCCTCGGAAATTTCCTCTCCCCGATGGGCGGGCAGGCAGTGCATCACCACCGCCTTCTCCGGGGCCTTCGCCAGCAAATCCTGGTTGACCTGGAACGGCTTGAACTTCTCCAGCCGCGCCGCCAGCTCCTCTTCCTGGCCCATGGATGCCCAGACGTCGGTGTAAATCACGTCCGCTTCCGCCACGGCCTCCGCCGGATCGCTCGTCAACCGAATCGTATCCGGCCGCGCCGCCATGGCCGGCTTCAGGACATCTTCCCTTGGCGTGAAGCCCTCCGGGCAGGCCAGATTCAATTTGAAGCCCAAAATGGACGCCGCGCCGATCCAGGAATTGGCCACGTTGTTGCCGTCCCCCACCCAGGCCACCGTCGCCTCCGCGTATCCGCCCACCACCTCCACCACCGTCATCAGGTCGCTCAAAACCTGGCAGGGATGATACAGGTCGGTCAGCGCGTTGATCACCGGAATCCCGGCATACTTGGCGAATTCGTCCACCCGCTCCTGGGCGTAGGTCCGGATCGCCAAGGCGTCCACGTAGCGGCCCAATACCCGGGCCGTGTCCGCGATGGGCTCCTTCCGGGCCATCTGGGTGGTGTCGGCCTGGATGTAGAGCGGCGTTCCCCCGAGCTGGGCCATGGCCGTCTCGAAGGAAACCCGCGTCCGAGTGGACGCCTTGTCGAAGAGCAGCCCGAGGGTTTTCCCCGCCAGCGGCTGATCCACGATGCCCCGCCGCCGCCGCGCCTTGAGTTCGATGGCCCGATTCAGCAAATGATCGATTTGTTCCGCCGTCAGGTCCAAAAGGGAACGGATGCTCCGGGTCATGGCGCGGCCTCCTTCAGTATCTCGTCCAGGGTCTCCACCAGCCCGTCGATGGCGGGCCGATCCACGATCAGCGGCGGGGCGAAACGCAGCACGGTCTCCTGGATGCAGTTGATCAGATAGCCCCGTTCCATGGCCGCCTTTACCACCGGCGCGCCGGGAACCGTCAATTCCAGACCATTCAGCAAACCGACCCCGCGCACCGCCGCGACCACCGAATGCCGCTCCTTCAGCGCCCCGAGCCGTTCCCGGAAATATTGCCCCGTCCGATCGCAATGGTCGATGATGCCCTCGGATTCCAGCGTCTTCAGCACGGCCAACGCGGCGGCGGTAATCACCGGCGTCCCGCCGAAGGTGGTGGCGTGGGCGCCCGGTCCAAACGCGGCGGCCACCTCTTCCCGGGCCAGCATGGCCCCGATGGGCAGCCCGTTCCCCAGCGCCTTGGCCAGGGACATGATGTCCGGGGCCACGCCGGAATGCTCGTGGGCGAACAGTCGCCCCGTGCGGCCCACCCCGGTCTGCACCTCGTCGTAGATCAGCAGCGCCCCGGCGGAATCGCAGATTTCCCGGACTTGTGCGAGATAGTCCGAATCGGGAACGACCACGCCGCCCTCCCCCTGCACCGGCTCCAGCAGCACCCCGCAGGTTTCCGGACCCACCGCCTGCCGCAACGCCTCCACGTCGTTGTAGGGCACGAAGTCGAAGCCCTCCAGGATGGGCGCGAAGCCGGTCTTGATCTTGTCCTGCCCCGTGGCGGAAAGGGCCCCCAGGGTCCGGCCGTGGAAGGATTTCTCCGCCGCGACGATTCGAAAGCGGCCCGATTCGCCCCGGTCGTGGAAGTGGCGCCGGGCCAGCTTGATGGCCGCCTCGTTGGCCTCGGCCCCGCTGTTGCAGAAAAAAACCCGGTCGGCGAAGCAGCGGGCGGTGAGCCATTCGGCCAGCTCGATCTGGGGAATCGTGTAGAACAGGTTGGAAACGTGGCAGAGGCGGCGGGCCTGGTCGCAAATGGCCTCGGCGACGGCGGGATGGGCGTGGCCCAGGCAGCAGACCGCGATGCCCGCGATAAAATCGGTGTAGGCCCGGCCTTCCGTATCCCAGACCGTGCAACCCTCGCCCCGTTCCAGCACCAGCGGATGCCGGGCATAGGTCGCGGCCATGGCGGCGTCCGCCCGCTCCATGAGTTGCTTCGTCATGCCGTCACCTGCGTGCCGATGCCGCTGTCCGTAAACAATTCCAGAAGCAGCGCATGGCGTTTTTTCCCGTTGATGATGTGGGCCTTGCCCACCCCGTTGCCGATGGCGTCCAGGGCGCATTCCACCTTGGGAATCATCCCGCCCGAAATGCCGCCGCTCTGGATCATGGCCCCGGCCGAATCCGCGTCCACGGTGGAAACCAGGTTTCCCTCGCCGTCCAGCACCCCGTCCACGTCGGTCATCAGGATCAGCCGGCCGGCGCCCAGGGCCTGGGCCACCTTGCCCGCCACCAGATCGGCGTTGATGTTCAGGCTCTCGCCGTCCTCGCCCACGCCCACCGGCGCGATGATGGGGATGAAGCCGCGCCCGGTCAGGGTGTCGATGAGGGTCGGGTCCACCCGGGTCACTTCGCCCACCAGGCCCGGATCGATGATCTCCGGCGGCTTGTTGGCGTCTTCCCGGTGGTAGATTTTGAGCTTCCGGGCCGCGAGCAGGCCGCCGTCCTTGCCGGTGAGCCCCACCGCCTTGCCGCCCTCGCGGTTGATGCGGGCCACGATGGATTTGTTCACCTTCCCGCCCAGCACCATTTCCACCACGTCCATGGTGGGCGCGTCGGTCAGCCTCATGCCGCGCACGAAGCGGGTGGCGATGCCCATCTGGTCCAGCACCTGATTGATCTGGGGACCGCCGCCGTGGACCACCACCGGGTTGAGCCCGATGAACTTGAGCAGGGTGACGTCGCTGGCGAAGTCGCGCTTGAGCTGGTCGTCCGCCATGGCGTGGCCGCCGTATTTGATGACGATGGTCATGCCGTGAAAATGGCGAATGTAGGGCAGGGCCTCGGTGAGGATGTCGGCGACGTTGGCGTGCATGGCGTTCCTTAAAAAAATATAGCTTGACAGGTTTTCCGTTTCGAGGAAAAAAAATCCCCCCGGCCCCCTTTACAAAAGGGGGGGGAACCGGACGAACCGCCTAAAGTAAAAGCAGAACCGATTTATAGAATATACCGGCTCAAATCCTCGTCGGCGGAAATGTCGGCCAGCTTGGAACGGACGTATTCCCGATCCACCACGACCTTCGTATCCGCGAGATCCGGCGCGTCGAAGAGAGGATCTTCCAGCAGCCGCTCCATCAGCGTGTGGAGTCGGCGGGCGCCGATGTTCTCGGTCATCTCGTTGACCTCCTGGGCGAACCGGGCCAGCTCTTCCACGCCGTCCTCGGTGAAGGACAGCTCCACGCCTTCGGTCCCCAGCAGCGCCTCGTACTGGAGGGTCAGGGCGTTCCGGGGTTCGGTGAGAATGCGGACGAATTCGGCCCGGCCCAAATCATTCAGCTCCACCCGAATGGGAAAGCGCCCCTGAAGTTCCGGAATCAGGTCCGACGGCTTGCTGGTGTGAAACGCGCCGGCGGCCATGAAAAGAATGTGGTCGGTTTTCACCGGGCCGTATTTGGTGGTGACGGTGGAGCCCTCCACGATGGGCAGCAGGTCCCGCTGCACCCCTTCCCGGGAGACGTCGGGCCCCTGGCCGCCCTCCCGGCCGGTGATCTTGTCGATCTCGTCCAGAAAAATGATGCCCGACTGCTCCACCTTCTCCACCGCCTTGCGGATCACGGCGTCATGGTCCACCAAGTTCTGGGCCTCCTCCTGGGTCAGCAGGTCCAGCGCCTCGGCAACCTTCACCTTCCGGCGGCGGGTATTCTTGGGCATCAGGTTGCTGAACATGTCCTTGAAATTGACGCCCATCTCCTCCATCCCGGCGTTGGAGAAAATCTCCACCATGGGGGTGGACCGGTCGCTCACGTCGATGTCCACGTACCGCTCGTCCAGCTTGCCCTTGCGAAGCATGGACCGCAATTTTTCGCGGGTGGAGCTTCCCGATTCCCGCTCCGGCGTGACCAGCTCCATGGCGGCCGGGCCGCTATCTTCCTCCCGCTGGTTTCCGCTGGAGGTGGGCAGCAGCATGTCCAGCAGCCGCTCCTCCGCCACACGCCGGGCCTGGGGCTGAACCGCCTCCTGCTCCCGGGTTTTCAGGGCGCCTACGGTGACGTCCACCAGATCGCGGACCATGGACTCCACGTCGCGGCCCACGTAGCCCACCTCGGTGAACTTGGACGCCTCCACCTTGGTGAAAGGCGAGTCGGTCAGTCGGGAGAGCCGGCGGGCGATCTCGGTTTTGCCCACGCCGGTGGGGCCGATGAGGATGATGTTCTTGGGCGCGATCTCGTCCTTCAGCTCGTCGCCCACCTGCTGGCGTCGCCAGCGGTTCCGCAGGGCCACGGCCACGGACCGTTTCGCCGCCTGCTGGCCGA
>CAYFVR010000278.1:0-5844 GCA_964346545.1 uncultured Desulfobacterales bacterium
CTCGAAGAACCCCGGGGCCGTTTCGGCTTCGGGGTTCTTCATTTGCGGCTACTTCGGTTCCCCCGCCAGAATTTCTTCCAACGACCGGCCGGCCGCCGATTCCACCCGCCGCTTGACCGCAATGGCCCGATCCAGCCGCCGAAGGGCCCCGGCCCGGGCGTCGGGCTTTTCCCGGAAGCGTTCGAGTTTGGCCCCGAACCGATCTTCCAGCCTCACCCGCCGGTCGCCGTCTACCAACTTGTCCGCCAGAAACAGGATTTCCGCTTCGTTGACGGGACGGCCTTCGCGGGGCTCCAAATCCATGTGGCGGGCCACCAGGTCGGCCACGGCGGGGAAGCCCTGGCGGCGCAGCAGCTCCGCGCCCGCTTCGGCGTGATTGGGTTCGCCTCGCCGGATGTCGTGGAGGCGGGCGGCGGCGGCCAGCAGGGGCAGGTCCAGGTTCGCGCCGGACTCGACCAGGGCGCGGCCCAGGGCTTCCGCCACTTCGGAAACGGCCAGACAATGGGCCTGCACCGGTTCCGGGGTGTGGGCGACGTGATTTCGGAGGGCCTTGCACTCGGCCGCGTCGGGTACGGAAAAGCGGACCCATTCGGCCAGCGCGATCCGGTAGTCCTCCGGCGTGTCCAGGTCCATGTTCATGAACCGGTCGGGCACGGGAATTTCCCGGGCCGGTTGGTTCCGCAGATATCCCCCCAGCCCGCCGTCCCCGTCCCACGCCGCGATCCCCGGAACGTGCGCCCCGCCGATGAGCGGCGGATGGCCCCGGCGGCCGTCCAGGGCGGGGTGGAGCACCTCGTTCCGGTCGCCCGTCCAGGCGTCCAGCAATCGACGGATGGTGGCGGACCGCACCAGGGGAATGTCCACGGGCAGAAAAAAGAAGGCTTCCACGTCGGGATTAAGACTCCGAACCCCGGCGACCACCGAGGTGAACATCCCCCGGGCGTAGTCGGGATTGGGGACCGAGGAAACGCCCAGGGAGCGTAGGACGGGGGCCAGTCGGTTCGCGGCGTGGCCCACCACGACCCGCACGTCCGAAACGCCGGCGGAAACGAAAAGGCCGACCACCCGTTCCAGGGCGGTGACCTCGCCGAAGGAAAGCAGGGCCTTGAGCCGCCCCATGCGGCTGGAGAGCCCGGCGGCCGGGATGATCGCGGCGAAGGACTCGGCGGGCATCAGCGCCGCGCCGCGCGTTCGGCGACGAGCTGCCCGACGATGGAAACGGCGATTTCCTCCGGCGTCTCCGCGCCGATGGGAAGACCGATGGGCGAGTGGACCCGGGCGATCCGGTCGTCCGAAACGCCGGTCTTTCGGAGGGCCGCGTAAATATTGTCCCGCTTTCTGCGACTGCCGATCATGCCGATGTATCCGGCGTCGGTTTTCAGCGCCTCGGCCAGCACCGTTCGGTCGTGGCCGTGGCCCCGGGTCACGATCACCAGGTAGGCGTCCGGGCCGATCTCCAGCCCGTCCATGGCGTGTTCGAAATCGGCCGGCACCCGCACGTCGTCGGCCTCGGGGAAGCGGTCCCGGTTGGCGAATTCGGCCCGGTCGTCCAGGACCACGGTGCGAAAGCCGGTCATGGCCGTAAGCCGGGCGACTTCCCGCGAGACGTGTCCGGCTCCGAACAGAAAGACGGTTCCGGCGTTCACGGTGGGTTCCAACAGAAAGGCGCGGCCCTCCATTTCGATCACGGCGGGAGCCCGGTTCCGGCCGGCGGCTTCGGCCAGTTGGGGCAGGAGCGCCTCGGGGAAGCGGCCGTCCCCCAGAATGGTCCCGTCCGGGAGGAGCAGCGCCCGGGCGACCGGTTCGCCTTCGGCGGGGACGGTCGCGGCCAGGAAGGCGGTGCGGCCCGCTTTCCGCGCTTCCAGCAAGGCGTCCAAAATGCGGAGCAACGACGGATCGGGGTCGATTCGCTCCAGCAGCACGTCCACCTTCCCGCCGCAGATCATGTCCATCCGGTCGTCGGCGTTGGCGAAATCGAGGTCGAAATGGCGGATTTCCGGCCGGCCGGTTTCCAGCGCGGCGGGCGCGGCGGCCATCACCTCGCCCTCCAGAAGTCCGCCGCCGATGGTGCCGACGATGGAACCGTCCCGGCGGATCAACATGCGGGTTCCCGCCAGTCGCGGCGCGGAACCGGCCCGGGCGAGGATGGTCGCCATGGCCACCGGTTCGTTGGCGGCGAGGAGGCGGTGGAGTTCCGATTCGATGCAAATCATGGCGAGGTTTCTCCGATCCGTTTCCGATTCGAAACGCCCCCCATCGGCCGACAAGCGTCGATGCGGGGCGTTGTTTGTTCATCCCGCCTCTTCCACCCGGATGCGGCTGCTGACGCAGGCATGGCAGGAGCCGGATCGGGCCCGGGCCGCGTCCGACAGCGAGAACACTCCGCCGATGTTTCCCGGGGCGGCCGATTTTCGAACGAAAACCCGCTGGACCCCCGCGAAAATCAGCTTTCGGATGGTCGATTCCAGAAAATCCTCGGGGTCGCAGGCGCGAACCGGCGCGGACATGATTTCCCGGGCCGGTTCGCCGGTATCCACTCCGTGGCGATAGGCCAGGATCAGGTCGGTTTTGGAAACCACTCCGGCGGGCTCCCCGTCGTTTTCGGTAATCAGCGCGGCGCCGAACCGGTAGGCGGAGAGCAGCTCGATGGCGGCGGAGATGGGATCGTCCGCCGTCACCGATTCCACCGAGGCGGTCATCACGTCCCGGACCCGAAGCCGCTCCCGCTCGGCTTCGGGGGCCTTTCGCCGGGCCCGGTTGATGCGGCTGTGTTCGCAGTCCCGGCAGAACCGATAAAGCAGTCCGACGATGTCCGGATAGGCGATGACGCCCTCCACCGGCGCGTCGTCGGCCTCGCGGACGTAAAGCCGGTAGATGCCCGAGGCCCGCATGGTTTCCAGCGCGGTTTCCAGGGTGTCTTCCGGCCCGATGAAGCGGGGCGGCGAAGCCATGATGTCGCCCGCCTCCGTCTCCACCGGCAGGCCGGCGTAGTAGGCCCCCATCAGATCGGTCTTGGAAAGCACCCCGGCGGGCGCGTCCCCCTCGCCGGAGACCAGCAGGGCGTTGACCTTGAATTTGATCATCCGGTTGATGGCGTGGTCCAGCGGACCGGAGCGATCGATCCCGATCACCTGCCGCCGCATGGCCTCCCGGACGCGCACGCCCGTGGGCACGGAGCGGTGTTCAACGATTCCCATGGTTGGTTCTCCCGGTTTTTCTGGAAGTGGTTTTTCATCCGCCGGTATACCGCCTTCGTCGCCCAATCCATATTATGTTGATAGGCTCACGTAGGTTGGCTCGGGTAGGTTGGTTCAGGTAGGTTGGGTTGGCGAAGCGTAACCCAACATTTCGTTGAGCGCCGACCCCCCAGGGGCGCCCCTACGGCAACCCTAACCTCCGTAGGGGCGCTCCTTGCGGGCGCCCCGTCGGTGCGGAGCATTGCGCGGTCTTTGGTTTTTTTTGGAAATTTGTTGGGTTACGCTTCGCCAACCCAGCCTACTTCAAATCAACCGGTCGCACAGATGATGGAACAAATCCGAGATATAAATGATGCCCTGGATTTTTCCGTCCAGCAGCACGGGAATCCGGCGGACGTGCTTTTTGATCATGATGTCCAGGACCACCAGCAGGTGGGTTTCCGGGGTGACGGAGATGATTTCCGGCGTCATGATGTCGCCCACCTGGATTTTCCGGGCCTGGTCGCAGGCGGTATCCACCAGCCCGGCGATGTCCACGTCTTCCATGTTGCCCCAGATTTCGATGTGCTTGGGGCGGATGAACAGCAGCAGGTCGTACATGGACAACATGCCGGCCAGCCGGCCGTCGGGATCGGTGACCATCATCCCGAAAATTTTGCGTCCTTCGGCCTCCGCGGCGGTCCGAAATCGGGCCACGGCTTCGGAAATGGTCATTTCGGGGGTCAGCGTGTGGAACGTGGACGTCATCACGTCCCGGGCGGTTTCGATGGGCATGGCGTCGGCCTCCGAGGGGCGGTTTCCGATGGGAACGGCGGAATCGTCGATCCGATTCCGTTTTTCGCGGAAATCGGCCCGACCTGTCAAGCCGTTCCTTTTCCAAAAGGAGGTCGGAGGGGCCGGGCCGAGACGGATTTTGGACCCGTCGGGCCGAATATGGTAATAAGGCGGAATGCGCCAACCCGATTTCCCGAAAGGAGACGTCATGGCCCAGCACCACCAAGTGAATGTTCGGCAACGCCATTTCGGGTGGGACAATTCCCTGCACCCCGTGATTCATATCACCCCGGGCGACCGGGTCACCTTCGACATGCTCGACGCCAGCGGCGGCCAGATCGTGCCGGATTCCTCCGCCGCCGACATCGAAAAGATGGATTCAAGCCGGGTCAATCCCGGCTTTGGTCCGGTGGCGGTGGCGGGCGCGGCGCCGGGCGACGCCCTGCGGATCACCGTGCTGGGAATCCGCACCCACGGCTGGGGCTGGACCGCGAACATCCCGGGCTTCGGCCTGCTGGCGGACCGATTTCCCGACCCGGCGCTCCACATCTGGCGGTTTGATCCCAACACCCTGGCCCCGGCGGAATTCGCGCCGGGCGGAAGGGTTCCGCTGAAGCCGTTCCCCGGGATTCTGGGCGTGGCCCCGGCCGAATCCGGCGTTCACAACGCGGTGACGCCCTTGATCACCGGCGGCAACATGGACACCCGGGACCTCTCCGAGGGGGCGGTGCTGATGTTGCCGGTGCAGGTTCCCGAGGCGCTGTTTTCCGCCGGGGACGGCCACGCGGCCCAGGGCGACGGCGAGGTCTGCGGCACGGCCATCGAGTGCCCCATGCGGCTGACCCTCCGCTTCGAGTTGGAGAAGAACGCCGGGTTGCGCTATCCCACCTTTACCACCCCCGGCCCGCCGACCCGGCATGTGGACGCCCTGGGCTACGAGGCGACCATGGGCGTGGGGCCGGACCTGATGGAGTCGGCCCGGAACGCCGTTTCCGACATGGTGGATCGGATCGCCGAACGCCGCGGCATGGCGCCGGTGGACGCCTACATGCTGTGCAGCGTTTGCGCCGACCTCCGCATCAGCGAAATCGTGGACGCGCCGCACCCGATCGTTTCGTGCTATTTTCCGAGGGTGGTGTTTGGGGGATAGGTGTGGAATGCGGCCGTCCCTTTCTGTCGGGGATTTTTTTGAGTGTTCGGAATTGTCTGGGGGACGGGCTTGCTTAAATTATGGAAGCCGGATAGAAATATTTGGATTCTTAAATGGGGGTGCCCATGGATACGCAAGTGATGGTGCAAATTCCAACCGAGTTGAAGGATCGTTTTTTCCGGCTCGCGAAGTCCGAGGGAAAAACCAGCAACCAAGTGCTTCGAGAGCTAATGGACCGGTACATTCAGGAACGCGATATCGCGAGTTCCATAGACGGATTATGGGATCGCATTGGAGAGAAACTCCAAGCGGCGGGTGTATCCGAAACGGACGTGGCGGAGAAGATTGCCGAGGTGCGAAAGGCCGGCAATGCTCGTCGTCATTGATACGAATGTATTGGTTTCCTCTTTTTTGAGTAATGGCCCGCCTCGACGAATCATCGAGTTGTGGCGCGCCGGGCGGATTGTCCTTTGCCTTTCCGAGCCAATTTTGGACGAGTATGTCGAGGTTCTGGAGCGGCTCGGTTTGAAGGGTTCTCCCGAGCTTGATGAATTGGTCGGCCTGTTCGCGAGTGGTTTTTCCTCCATTTTGGTTCCCCGGCCGCCTTCCATTTCCATCGTCCGGGAGGATCCCGACGATGACAAATTTGTTGAATGCGCTGTGGCATTGAAAGCGGCCTTTATCGTTTCGGGGGACAAGGCGGTTTTGAAGGTGAAAAATTAC
>CAYFVR010000279.1:0-5781 GCA_964346545.1 uncultured Desulfobacterales bacterium
ATGAAAACCGTTAGTTCCCTTTTGGATTCCCACTGGTACGAACGCTACAAGCGGATATCCAAGCTCAACATACGCAGCTCCATCTACGACGTGACCAATCGGTGCAACCTGCGCTGCAAGGGCTGCTTTTTCTTTTCCTCCGGGGAAGACAAGGCCGCGCCGGAACAGCACGACGTCGAAAAATGGAAACAATTCATCGACAAGGAGAAGGCGCGCGGCGTCAACCTCGCCATTCTCATCGGCGGGGAGCCGACCCTGTGCATGGACCGGGTGGAGGCGTTCTACGAACGGCTGCCCACCTTCTGCGCCACCAACGGGCTGATCAAGGTGCCCCGGGACCGATTCCCCGACCTGATGGTGGGGATCTCCCTGTGGGGCGACGAGGACGCCGAAAAGGTGCTCCGGGGCAAGGACACCTTCGCCATTTCCAGCAAGAATTACGAAGGCGACCCCAACGCCTACTACCTCTACACCATCACCCCCCGGCAAATCGGCCAGTCCGAACGAATCGTCCAAAAAATCCGGGACGTGGGGCTCAAGGTCCACATGCAGCTTCTCTCCAACGACGAGGGGGTGGACGGCTTTTCCTGGACCCCGGAGGAGTTGAAGGCCATCCGGGAAGAGATGGACGAAATGCTGGACCGGTACCCGAATACCGTCATTTCCTCCAAGTATTACCACGAGATCATCACCACCGGGGAGATGCTCGGCCGGCCCTTCGGCTGGAACGAGTGCCCCTCGGTCACCGAGCCGCTGGACACCCGGAACCCGAAACCCAAACGGCTCATCCACTTCATCCGCTGGGCCTCGGACCTCCACACCATGCACCGCTGCTGCACCTCGGAAACCCGGGACTGCGGCACTTGCAAGGACGGGGCGGCCCACATGAGCTGGGTGATGGTCAACAAGCGGGCGCACATCCGCACGACGAAGGATCTGCAAAACTGGATCGAAGTGTACGAGATGTTCGCCAAGCTTTATCAGTTCATTCCATGGTGAAGCCCGGAGGAGACCGCCGGGCCGTCGTTCTGGGATACGACATGGTTTCGCCCCTGGGGACCGATCTGGAAACCCAGTGGAACCGGGCCGCCGCCGGGGAAAGCGGCGTGGGGCCGCTGACGCGGTTTCCATTGGATGAATCTTTTCCCGTGCGCATCGCCGGGGAAGTGCCGGATTTCGACCCGTCGCCCTACCCCTTTCTTTCGCCCCGGGCCTTGGCCCTCTGGCCCTCCCCGCTATTTCGCCACGGCTTGTTGACGGTCCACCGGGCGCTGAAACACGCGGGGCTGGAGATCACGCCGGAGCTGGCCCCTCGAACCGCGATCACCTTCAGCTCCGCGGTGGGCGGCCTGGACGCGGTGCTGGGGGCGGATCGGCGACTGCGGGACGAGGGCAAAATGCCCCATCCCGCCGCCAATCCCAATTCCTGCGTCAACATGATCGGCGGGAAAGTCTCCATGCTGACCGGGGCCACGGGGCCCATCTGCGCCACCATCACCGCCTGCGCCACCGGCGCCACTTCCATCCTCATGGGGGCGCTGCTGCTGGAAACCGGCCGGGCGGACGTGGTCCTCTGCGGCGCGGTGGATTTCGCCCTTGTGGAACCCATCGTGGCCGGATTCGCCACCATGAACGGGGCCTGGACCCCCAAGCCCGGCGAGCCGGAACCCGGCCCGACGGAGGCCAGTCGCCCCTTTTCCGCCGGACGGCGTGGCTTCGTGGTTTCGGAGGGGTCCGGCGCGGTCATTCTGGCCACCCGGGACTTCGCCCGGGCCCACGGGCTGGGGATCGGTATCGCGGTGGCCGGCGGTTCCATGACCTCGGACGCCCACCATTTCGTGGCCCCCCATCCGGAAACCGTGCGCCGCTGCATGGACGAGGCGATCCGGGACGCCGGGCTTTCCCCGGAGGCCGTGGACGCCGTGAACGCCCACGCCACCTCGACCCGCATCGGCGACCGGGCGGAATACGACGCCCTGCGGGCGGTCTTCGGCGAAAAACTTCCTCCGGTTTCCGCCAACAAATCCCTGATTGGCCACGCCATGGGCGCGTCCAGCGCCATTGAATCGATCTGGGCCATGGAGGGCATGCGGCGCGGGCGACTCCTCCCCACCCGCAACCACATCCCGGACCCGGACATGCCAATGGACCCCGTCTCCGACGGCGTCCGGAAACTGGATCAGGAGTTCGTCTTGAAAAACGCATTCGGATTCGGCGGCTGCAACACCTGCGTCGTGTTCCAGCGGATGACCCCATGAAGGCCCCCAAAAACCGGCGAGTTTTCGTCATCGGCTACGGCGCGGCCACGCCCCTGGGCATGACCTTTCCGGCCACCTGGGAACGGGCCGTGCGCGGCGAGGCCGGCTTCCGCAAGGTGACCCGCTGCCAGGTCAATTCCATGAGCGACGTGGTGGGCGAAATTCCCGACTGGGACCCCCTGGCGCTGGATTTCGTGGACCGGAAAGAAGCCTACAACTGGAACGCGGATTTCGTGCTGCTGACCATGGCCATCTGCCAAGAGGCCCTGGCGGACGCGGGGTTGGAAATCACCCCGGAAACCGGCCCTCGCACCGCCTGCATGATCGGCTCCGCGCTGAACGGGACCGACGCCTTCCGGGTGGCCATGGACAATTACGTGAACAAGGGGCCGTTCAAGGTCAGCCCGTATTTGCTGCCCAATCTTTGCGCCAATCTGCCGGCGGGCAAGGCCGGAATGCGGATGGGCTTCACCGGCCCCATCTTTTCGCCCCAGGGGGCCTGCGCCTCGGGGAATCACGCCATCGGCCTGGGCGCGCGGATGATCCGGGACGGCGACTGCGACTTCGCCATCGTGGGGGGCGTGGACACCTGCATCATGCCGGAAATCATCCACGGCTTCGCCAACATGAACGCCACGGTCAAAATCGCCGAGGGAGACCGGGCCTTCGCCGATCCCGGCCAGGCATCCCGCCCCTTCAGCATCGACCGGAAGGGGATGGTCCTCTCCGAGGGCGGCGGGGCCTTGGTGTTGGCGGCGGAGGAAACGCTGTCCACCTACGGCTTCGCCCCCCGGGCGGAGGTGCTGGGCGTCGGCTGGACCTCGGACGCCCACCATTTCACCCTGCCGAACCCGGCCACCATCGTTCGGGCCATCCGCGAAGCCTTGGACGACGCGGAAATCGCCCCGGGGGACGTCGGCTACGTAAACGCCCACGGCACCTCCACCCCCAAGGGCGACCGAACCGAGATCGAATGCCTCCGAACCGTTTTCGGCGGCGATCTGACGCGGATTCCGGTTTCGTCGAACAAATCCCAAATCGGCCATACGCTGGGGGCCTCGGCGGCCATCGAAGCGACGCTGGGCATCGAGGGAATGCGCCGGGGCATCCTGCTGCCGACCATCAACCACGTCCCCGACCCGGAGCTGGCCGACGTGGACGTGGTGCCCAACGCGGCCCGGAACCAGCGATACGAAATTTTCCTTTCAAACGCCTTCGGCTTCGGCGGAACCAACTGCTGCGTGGTCTTTCGGGGGGCGGCGTGAGGCCCAAGCCTTTTCGCCCGGAGCCGCTGACCGATTCGATCTCGGAGACGGCGGAAACCGGCGACTACGTCCGCGACCGAACCGACGGCCGAACCTGGCACCGGAGCCGCTACCGAACCCTCTACGCCGACACCGACCGGTCCCAAGTGGTCTATCATTCCAATTATTTGCGGTATTTCGAGGTGGGCCGGACGACGCTGATGCGGAACGCGGCCTATCCCTACCGGGAAATCGAGGATAGCGGCTTCGTCTATCCCATCATCCAGGTGGGCGTCGATTATTTCAGCCCGCTGGGCTACGACGATCCCATGCGGATCTACACCCGGCCCGGCGAGCTGGAACGGGTGAAGCTCCAGTTCGACTACGTCATCACCCACGGCGAAACGGGCGAAATCGTCTGCAAGGGTTTCACCCGGCACTGCGCCACCAACGGGGCCGGACGGCCGGTGGGCGTGGACCCGAAAACGGTTCGGCTTTGGGAGACCTTTCCCCGATGACGGCCGAGCGGCTGCCGCTGGACATCCCGATTTTCCCCTGCCTGCGGGACCACCGTTTCGCGGGCCGCGCGGTTCTCCCGGCGGTGGAAGCCATGCAGATTCTGGCCGCGACGATTCCATCGGATCGAACCGATCTCCTCCCGACGCGAATCCGCGACGCCCGCTTCGACAAGTTTCTATTTCTGCCGGTCGAGTCCGAACATATCCCCGCCTTCCACGAAATCGTTGCAGTCGCCGACGGGGAGACCATTTCCAGGCTGATCACCCGGACGACCTCCGCCAAAGGCTTCAGCCGGATCAAGGAACATGTGACGCTCGGGTGGGGACGGGTTGAGGCGGATTCTCTATCTTCGGAGGGAGCGGGCGGCGAGACGAAATCTACGCGCCCCCGATTATCCGGCGCGGGGGCGGAACCGGAATCCGGCTTCGGAGAGGAAAACGAACCGATGGGACCGGCCGGCGGGAATTCGGGAATTCCAAAAACCGACGGAGACCAGCCGGTCCCCGAACTCCGGACGACGGCGCCGCCGGAGATGTTCATTCCCGCGGACCGCCTGTACGCGGAAATGGTTCCCTTCGCCCCCGCCTTCCACAATCTGCTGGACGGCGTCCAACTGTGGCCCGAAGGCGCGTCCGCCGAGGTTTTCGCGCCGGATCACGCCACCTTTCCCGGCCCGCTGGGCTCGCCGTTTCCCCTGGACGCCGCCTTCCACGCCGCCTGCGCCTGGAGCCAGCGATACGCGGGCATCGTGGCGTTTCCGGTGGGTTTGTCGATCCGCGACGTGATGGAACCCACCCGGAGCGGGGAGCGTTATCGGGCGACGCTTCATCCGGTGCGGAGCGATTCCGACGTACTGATCTTCGATATCCACTTGGCGGATCAAGGTGGACGGCTCCGGGAGTCGGCCCTCGGCGTGGAAATGCGGGATGTCAGCGGGGGGAAATTGGCGCCGCCGGAGTGGGTGGTGCAATGAGTTTCATAAACGAAAGGGAATGGAAATGACCAACCGCTCTTTTTCCCAACGTGTTTCCCTGCTTTTTCCGTTAATCCTTCTTTGGTCGGGAACCTTCTCCGGCTGCGTCTTCTTCACCGCAAACTCTCCCTTGGAACCGCTTCGGTACGAACGCCCCGGGGACGAACGGCCCGAAAACCTTCTCATCTTCCTGCGGGGCCGGGGCGGCAGCCACAAGGACTTCGACCGGCTGGGCTTCGTGAGCGCCGTTCACGAGCGGGGCCTGGATTTCGACATGCTCGTCCCCAACACCCACATCGGCTACTATTACGCCGAAACCTTGGTTCCCCGGCTGAAAACCGACCTGATCGACCCGGCCAAGGCGGCGGGATATGAAAACATCTGGCTGGCCGGGGCCTCCATGGGGGGGCTGGGGGCGGTGATGTACATGAAGGCCCATCCCGAGGACATCGACGGGGTCGTGCTGATTTCGCCGTTCGTGGGATACGACAAGATCATCGAAGAAATCGACACGGCCGGCGGCGTGGTCACGTGGGAGCCCGGAGATTACGATCCGAACGACGACTGGGAGCGTATGCTTTGGCAGTGGTTCAAGGAGGACTTCGCCGGAAAGACCGATTCCTGGGCTCCGGTCTATCTCGGCTACGGCGACGAGGACTTCCTCCTGCCCGGCCAACGAATGCTGGCCACGATTCTCCCGCCGGAACGGGTCATGGAAATCCCGGGAGATCACGCGCCCGAGGTGATGAAAAAAATCTGGCTGGATTTTCTGGATCGCGGGGTTTTG
>CAYFVR010000280.1:0-5750 GCA_964346545.1 uncultured Desulfobacterales bacterium
GCATTTATGTCAATTAATTTTTAAAATGTTAATTTTACTGTTAATTCCTGTCGAAACCCATGCCAAGGATTTGTTTGGCTATTATGCCTCTCTGAAAATAAACGATTGTCGGCTATCCGCAATCCTGTCGCAAATCAAACCATGGATTTCAAAAACGATGGGGCCAAAATCCCAAAAACCTCACCCCGCCACCATCACACACCGCGCCGTCCGCCCATCATTCTTCAGCAAAAACGGCCTCTCCAGCCGCACATGCCGCAAAAACGCCGTCTCCCTTTCCGCCGGCAACCCGTCCACCCATTCCCAGTCGAAAAAATCGCCTTTTTCCGGTTCCATGGTCACGTAGTGAATGCCCCGGGACGTGATTTTTTGGAAAAAGTGGGAGCCGTGGGAGGCGTCGGCGGGGAGGCGGCCGTCGCGGACTTCGATCATCGCGCCCACGCCGTTGATGTCGTTCCAGGTCACCGGAATGCCCAGCCACCGGTCGGCCGTGCCCCAGCGCCCCGGACCGGCCAGCAGATAGGGGCGGCCTTCCCGAACCAAGGCCCCGTTCAGGCTTCCGATCTCCCGGGCGATTTGGGTCGTGGCCGCCGGGTCGAATCCTTCCCTCCGCACGTAGACGATGTCGGCCATGCGGCCGTCCCGCCCGTGGCCCAGGGAATGAATGGAGACGCAAAAGGCTTGGGAAATCTCCGCCTCCCGGATGGCCACGTCCTGGGCCTCTTCCCCCGCCGCCATGGGCCGGATTTGCAGCAGGAAAAAGGTGTTCCGCTTGGGCTGCAAATCCAGCGCGAACTCGATTTCCACCGGGCCGCCCATCCCCTTTTCCCCCAGTGTCAGCACTTCGGAGAGCAGCTCCGGCAGCGGAATCGAACCGTGTTTCAAAATCGGCGCGAAGGTGAGCAGCTTGGGGCCGGGGCCGAAGCCGGTGTCTCGAATGCGGCCGTCGGCGGGGTCGTAGGTGCTGGCGAGGGCCCGAACCGGGTATTCGTCCTCGGCGTCGGCCACCTCCCGCCGCACCAGGTTGCCGACCTCGGAAATCTCCAGCCGGTCGGGATCGTTGCGCACCTGAAGCGCGTAAAATTCTCGTTGGGCGTTTTCCAGGATGTCGTTCACCGCGGAAAACTGGGGCAGAAAGTTGGGATGGCGCGGGCAGAAGCGCAGGGCCACGTCGCCTTCGTCCAGAATCTGGCCGAGCCCCAGAGCGATCCGAGCCACGCCGTCCTCGGGGCGCATTCGGCCCACCGGGTAGACGTTCCGCGACTGGGCCACGCCGGTGATGGCCGGATAAAAATGGTCGCCGTGTTCCCCGCCCGCGAGCTGCTGGATGATGACCGCCATGCTGTCGTCCCGGAAATGGCGGGCCACCCGGTCGGCGAACCGGCGGGGCTTTTCGAAGTGGGTGGAGGCGTAGACCATTTTGACGGCGCTGATGAGATGGTGCAGCCGGACGAAGAAATCGGCGTGGGTGTTGGGGATCATGTAGGTTTTGTACAACCCGGCGTAGGACTGGATGTGGGCGTCTTCCAGCAGGCTGGAGGAGCGGATCGAAACCGGCCCGGCGACCTTTTTCAAAAAGGCTTCGAGCCGGCGGTAGAGCCAGACCGGGAGGTCGGCCTTTTGAAAGCGGGCCTGGATTTCCCGGTCGGAGCAGTCTTCCAGGTCGGCCAAAACCAGCCCGTTTTTCTCCCGGAACGATTCGAATCCGTCGGTGGAAATCACCAGCGTCTTGGGGATCATCAGCCGCAGACCGGCCTTGGCGTAGCGGTTGCGCAAGTCGGCGGTTTGGCCCAACATGCTGGAGACGAAGGCCAGCCCCCGGGCCTTGCCGCCCAGGGAACCCGAGCCGATCTTGACGAAATCGGCCACGTCCGGATCGAAGGCTTCGGGGTCGAACTGGACCACCACGCCCCGCTGCTGGCAGCGGCGCAGGGCGTGAATGCTCTCCACGATGTATCGGCGCAAGGCGGCGATATCCGGAAAATCGTCCACCCGCTTGCGGATGAAGCGCGAGGCCAGGGCCACTTCGGAGCGGGCCATGAGCCAGTTGGCGAAATGGTTGCGCTCGGCGTGATAGCGCAGCGGCTCGTCCGGGATCTCCGGCGTCAACCTTTCGAGCTGGCGCAGATTGCCCGCCCGCCCCAGCTCCGACCGGTCGGGCCGACGGAAGACGAAATCGCCGAAACCCAGGTAATCCCGGAAAAAATCCTCGATCCGGGCCTGGAGGTCGGAGGCCTCCTTTTCGAAAAAGACCACCCCCTCCCGCTCCGCCCGAACCCGGTTCTCCGGCTCGCTGGAGAGCATGAGGGCGGGGAGATAGGGGACCTCGGCCCGGATGTCCGACAGCAGTTGGAAGCCGGCGTCGGCGGTCTTCACGCAATCCAGTGGAAAGCGGGTGTCGGTGATGACGCCGAAGACGTAGGGCTTGTATTGCCGGAACAGACGGAGGCCGTCCTCGTAGTTTTCCGCCACGAGGATTTTGGGCCGGGCCCGCATTTTCAGCAGCCGGTGTTCCTCGTTGAGCCCTTCCTCCAGCACGGAGAGCGTCTGCTTGACCAACACCCGGTAGATGATGGGCAGAAAAAAGGAGCGATACAGCGGGGAGTCCTCCACCAGCAGGAGCACGCGCACCATGGCCAGCCGGGTGTCGTCCGCCACGTTGATCCGGTCCTCCACCGATTTGATCAGCGCCATCAGCAGGTTGGCGTCTCCGGTCCAGACGTACATGTCCTCGATGGCGGTGCAGGCGTCCGACTCGTCGGGGATGTCCCGGGGGCTGTGGGCCAGCAGGATGACCGGGACTTTGGAGTTGCGCGCCTTGATCTTCCAGACCAGAGAGACGGTGTCCATGTCCGCCAGGTTGGGCATGGTGATGATCAGGTCGAAGGATCGTTCGTCCAGTTTTTGGAGGGCTTCCGCTCCGGAGGCGGCCTTGGTGAGCCGGGGCGGGCGGCTCAGGTTCAGGCCCCGATATTCATGGATGATTTTGGAGGTGAGGCTGCCGTCCTCCTCCAGAATGAAGGCGTCGTAGGGCGTGGAGACGAGCAGGATGTCCCGGACCTTTCGGCTCATCAGCTCGTGGTAGACCTTGATGTGAGCTTCCAGGTCCTCGTTGCCGATGGCCTCGGGGTCGGCAATCGAATCGGGATCGGGGGGACGGGGGGCGATGTCGCTCATGGGGACGGCGCTCCCGTCAGCCGAAAAGGGTCTGGTAATGCCGCTGGGCCCGTGCCAGCGCGTCGGGATCGTCCACGCCCATGGTTTCCATTTCCTCCTCGGCCAGGGCGAAGCCGACCGAAAGGCCGTCGGCGGTCATGTATTCGGCGATGTCGGTGAGGAAATATTCCTTGATGTCCACCATCCGCCCCTCCCGCTCCTTTTGCACGATCTGCGGGCGGGATTCCAGGATCGGGAGATAGTCCATCAGGGCCTGACGGTTGGCCGCGTAGATGCCGGCGTTGCAGACCGTGAGGGCGCTCTGGCGTTCCGTCGGATAGTCTTTCCAATATTTGTGCTCGGTGATCCGTTCCACCCGGTCGCCGTCGATTTCCAGCACGCCGTACCGCTTCTTGTCCGCCGGTTGAAAGCCCAGCACCACCATGGGGTGATTTTCCAAAGCGTCCAGCAGGCGGGCGTAGGTTTCCGGCTTCACGAAGGGCACGTCGCCCATGGTGACGACGACCTTTTCGGCGGTCTGATCCGCCAGGAAATCCCGGGCCGCCAGCACCGCGCCGCCGGTGCCGTTGAGTTCCGGCTGGAGGCAATAGACCACGCCCAGCCCGGCGGTGGCCGCCTCCACGTCTTCCCGGCAATAATTGACGATGAGCGCCCTGGGGCCCGGCGGGACCGAATGCAGGATATGGCGGAGGATGGGCCGCTCGCCCACGAAGGGCGATTCGCCGGGAATCAGCGGCAACAGCGTTTTGTTGCCCTCGTAGGCTTTCATCCGGCTGCCCCGGCCCGCCGCCATGACGACCGTCGCGGCTTGTTGGGTCATATTGGTCTCCAAATCGAAAAAGAGAAATACGCCCCCGATTTTTTCGGGGCGGGTGATGGTATGAAATTATGGGAATGCGGGGTGGGTGTCAAGGCGGCAAGCGGGGAGGGGAGGGGATTTTCCGGATGGTGGGGTTTGGGGGCATACCGCCATGCCCCCATCTCGTTGCGAGTGCTCCCCCCGGCGGCGCCGAGACCAAACCTACAAATAACAGTGGCGCTCCGAAGGCGTTTTTTGTAATTGGCAATGCCGAACCGGCGGCGCGAAGTAGGCCGAATAGCCAATGGTGTCTTCCGCCATTTGTGGCGGGAACCCGTTTGCGAGTGTGGCCCCGGATGCCGTGACCCGATCATTGGTGAAGCCCGCACGGCCCTTCTGGAATGCGGCGCTATCCCGCTTAGAAGAATACCCTTTTTCCTTCACCATCCGGCCGCCGTCGTCCAAAAAAACCAGGGAGACCGGAGCATGGCGACGAAAAAACGGAAAAAAGTCAAGAAGAACGGCGGCGTGGAGCGTCTTCATGTCATGCGGCCCGATTCCGCGGGCATAGACGTCGGCTCGGCGGAAATTTATGTGGCCGTTCCCGGCGACCGCTCCGAAAAGCCCGTGAGGCGCTTCGACACGTTCACCGAAGATTTGCACGAGGCCGCCGGATGGCTCAAAAGCCGCGGCGTCAAATCCATCGCGATGGAGTCCACGGGGGTTTACTGGATACCCGTTTTTCAAATCCTGGATTCCTACGGATTCGAGGTCGTTCTGGTCAACGCCCGGCATGTGAAAAACGTGCCGGGCCGGAAAACCGACGTGCAGGATTGCCAATGGCTCCAGTATCTGCATTCCGCGGGTTTGCCGCGGGCCTCTTTTCGCCCGGCGCAAGACGTTTGCGCCGTCCGCTCCCTGCTCCGGCACAGGGACAATCTGGTGAAGGCCGCCTCGTCCCACATTCAGCACATGCAGAAATCGCTCACCCAAATGAACGTTCAGCTTCACAACGTCATCAGCGACATCGCCGGAGTGAGCGGCCTGGCCATCATCGACGCCATTTTGGCCGGCGAACGCGACCCGCACAAATTGGCCGACCTCAGGGACGGGCGGATCAAGGCCGGGAAGGAGACCGTCGCCAAGTCCCTCGTGGGCGACTATCGCCGGGAGCACCTTTTCACGCTTGGGCAGGCGTTGCAGTCCTACCGCAACTACCGCCAGATGATCCTGGATTGCGACGCGGAAATCGAGGCGCATCTGGAGGAATTCGCCCCCCGGATCGACGTCGACGAGCCGGCCCCGCCGGCTCGGAAGAAATCCAGGCGGAAGCCGAAAGGCAACGCGCCCGGTTTCGACGTGAAGACGCACATGCATCGCCTGCTGGGAGTGGACCTCACCGAAATCGACGGCGTCGGAGAGTTGACGGTCCACGTATTTTTCACGGAAGTCGGCCCGGATCTTTCCAGCTTCAAAAATGTCGATCACTTTTGCTCCTGGCTCGGCCTGTGCCCCAACAACAAAATTAGCGGCGGAAAAATCCTTTCCTCGCGCACCCGGCCGGGATCGAACCGCCTGGCGCAGGCGCTCAGAATTTCGGCCAACACCCTCTGGAGAAGCAAATCCTATCTTGGAAACCACTTCCGAAGGTTGCGCGCCCGCCTCGGCGCGCCCAAGGCGATCACGGCCACGGCCCACAAATTGGCCCGGATCATGTACCATCTCGTCAAAAACCAAACAGCCTTCGACGAAACGGTTTTCGCGGAACAAGAAC
>CAYFVR010000281.1:0-5718 GCA_964346545.1 uncultured Desulfobacterales bacterium
CCTCAACCACCCGCCCACCCATATTTCCCCCGCCCGTTGGATGATTCCCGGTATTCCGGCGCCTTGCAGGCGGTTTCGATGCTGCCGCGCCCCAGCAAGCCTTCCACCTCCCGGCGGAGCGGCTCTCCCGGCGCCAGGGGCAGGGATTCGGGAAGGGCGATGACCGTTTCCGCCGCGCCGGGCAGCCGGATGTGGAGATATCCCCGGCAATCGCCCCGATGTCCGCCCAGCAGGCCGCGAAGCCGCTCCAGCACGGCCCGGTCGGCGCGGGTCGCGTCCACGTGGATGTGGACGGCGGCGGCGCATCGGGTCTCGGCCTCCTCCAGGTCGATGATTCGATCGGCCAGGATTTTGACCGCGTTCTCGTCCCGCTGGAGCTTTCCCTCCACCAGCACCGCCCTGTCTTCCGCCAGCAGGGCCGCCGTTTCCTGGTAGACCGAGGTGAAGACCACCGCCTCCGTCGCGCCGAAGCGGTCCTCCACCGTGACGAAGGCCATGGGATCGCCCTTTTTGGTTCGGATGGTCTTGACGGCGGTGATGATGCCGCCGATCCGAACCGCCGAGCCGTCGTCCATCTCCTTCAGCGTGAGGGCGTTCCCCTTGGCGAACCGTTCCAGCACCTCCTCGAACCGGCCCAGGGGATGGCCGGAGATGTAGAAGCCCAGGGTCTCCTTTTCCAGGGCCAGAATCTGCCGGTCGTCCCAGGCCGGGACCTGGGGCAGCGTGGGCGCGTTCACCTTCTGGGTCGTCTCGCCCATGTCGAACAGGCCGAGCTGGGGGCTTTCCCGCTCCCGCTGGGCCCGGCCGCCAAAGTCCAGGGCGTCCTCCATGGCCGCCAGCAGTTGGGGCCGGGAGGCGCCGGTGGCGTCGAAGGCGCCGCATTTGATCAGCGCCTCCAGCACCCGTTTGTTGACCCGCCGCAAATCCACCCGTTCGCAGAACTCGAAAATGGATTCGAACGGCCCGCTTTCCTCCCGAGCCTCCAGGATGGCGTCGATGGCCCCCTCGCCCACGTTTTTGACCGCCACCAGGCCGAAGGGAATTTTGTCCCCGTCGGCGATGAAGGTCTTTCCGCTGGTGTTCACGTCCGGCGGCAGCACCGGGATGTCGTGGCTCCGGCACTCGGCCATGAACTTCACGATGCTGTCGATGGAACTCATGTCGCTGGAGAGCAGGGAAGCGGTGAACTCCACCGGGAAATGGGCCTTGAGATAGGCGGTCTGGTAGGCGATGAGGGCGTAGGCGGCGCTGTGGGACTTGTTGAAGCCGTAGCCGCCGAATTTCTCCATCAGGTCGAAGAGATGGGTGGCCTTGTCCCGGGGATGGCCGTTTTCCACCGCGCCCTTGACGAATCGCTCCCGATGCTGGGCCATGATCTCGGCGATCTTTTTGCCCATGGCCTTTCGAAGGCCGTCGGCTTCGGCCATGGAATAGCTGGCCAGCTCGCCGGCGATCTTCATGACCTGCTCCTGGTAGAGGATGACGCCGTAGGTCTCCGCCAGGATCGGTTCCAGCTCCGGCAGCGGGTAGCTCACCCGTTGCCGGCCGTGCTTCCGCTCCACGAAATCGTCCACCATGCCGCTTTCCAGCGGGCCGGGCCGGTAGAGGGCCACCAGGGCGGTGATGTCGTCGAACCGGGCCGGCCGCAGCCGCGCCAGCAGATCCTTCATGCCGCTGGATTCCAGCTGGAAGACGCCGGTGGTGTCGGCCCGGCCGAGCAACTCGTAGGTGGCCGGGTCCTCCAGGTTCAGGGTTTCCAGGTCCGGCGCGGTCTTTCCGTTGCGCTCGATCAGTTGCAGCGTGTTCTGGATGATGGTGAGGTTGCGCAGCCCCAGGAAGTCGAATTTCACCAGGCCGATTTCCTCCACCCACTTCATGTCGAACTGGGTGACCACTTCGCCCTTTTTCCCGCGATACAGCGGCAGGTAGTCCACCAGCGGCCGGTCGCCGATGACCACCCCGGCGGCGTGGGTGGAGGCGTGCCGGGGCAACCCTTCCAGGGTTCGGGCGATGCGGATCAATTCGCCGACCCGGGGGTCCCGATCCGCCATGTCGGTCAGCCGGGGTTCCTGTTTCAGGGCGTCGTCCAGACCGATGTTGAGCACGTCCGGCACCATTTTGGCGATGGCGTCCACCTCGGCCAGCGGAATGTCCAGGGCCCGGCCCACGTCCCGAATCACCGCCCGGGTCTTGAGCTTTCCGAAAGTGATGATCTGGGCCACGTAGTCGCCGCCGCCGTAGCGGTCCACCACGTACTTGAAGACCTTCTCCCGGCCGTTGATGCAGAAGTCCACGTCGATATCCGGCATGGAGATCCGGGCGGGATTCAAAAACCGCTCGAAGATGAGGCCGTGTTCCAGCGGGTCCAGGTCGGTGATGCCCATGGCGTAGGCGACCATGGAGCCGGCCGCCGAGCCCCGGCCCGGCCCCACCGGCACCTCGTTCTGCTTGCCGAAGCGGATGAAGTCGGCCACGATGAGAAAATAGCCGGGGAAGCCCATCTGCTTGATGACGCCGATTTCGTAGTCCAGCCGCTCCCGGTAGACCGACTCGTCGGCGTCCGGAAACCGGGCCCGCACCTGGGCCATCCGGACCTGGAAGCCCTCCCGCACCTTCTCCTCGAAGATGTCGTCCACGCTCCGCTCGTCCTCGGCGGCGAACTGGGGAAAATGGTAGGTGTTGAAGTCGAAGTCGATCTCGCAGCGGCGGGCGATGGCGCGGGTATTTTCGATGGCGCCGGGGAAATGGCCCAGCTCGGCGGCCATTTCGTCGGGCGACTTGAAGTAGAGCTGATCGGTGTTGAACTGGAAGCGGCCGGCGTCGTTGATGGTCTTGCCGGTCTGGACGCAGAGGAGCACCTCGTGGGCCCGGGCGTCCTCCCGTTTCAGGTAATGGCAGTCGTTGGTTGCGATGAGGGGAATGCCCATCCGCTTCCCCAGCTCCGCCAGCCCTTCGTTGACCGTCTCCTGGATGGGAATGCCGTTGTTCTGGACCTCCAGAAAGAACCGGTCCTCGCCGAAGACGTCCAGGTAAAAACGGGCCGAGGTTTCGGCGTCCTCCATTCGGCCGTTTTTCAGATGCATGGGGATTTCCCCGTGGAGGCAGGCGGAGGCGGCGATGAGGCCCTTGCTGTATTCCCGCAGCGCCTCCCGGTCGATGCGGGGCTTGTAGTAAAACCCTTCGAGCTGGGCGATGCTGGCCAGCCGGCAGAGGTTCTGATAGCCCTCCTGGGTTTCCGCCAGCAGCAGCAGATGGGCCATGCCTTTGGCGTCGTTGGGGGTCTTGTCGGTCAGGCGGCGGGGCGCCAGATAGCATTCGCAGCCGATGATCGGCTTGATCCCGGCCTTCTTGGCCTTGCTGAAAAATTCCACGGCGCCGAACATGGTGCCGTGGTCGGTGACGGCCACCGCCTCCATGTTCAATTCCTTGGCCCGGGCCAGCAGCGGGTCGAGGCGGATGGCCCCGTCCAGCAGGCTGTATTGGGAGTGCAAATGCAAATGAACGAAGGGGGAGGGGGAAGGGCTCATGGCGACTCTCTTCGGACGGCGTCCGGGGTTCGGGCGGCGTCGCGTTTTGGGATACACGGGAGGTCCGGGAAAGCGGGCGCGGCGGAACTTCCGCGCCCGCTTTCCCGGATCGCCCCGGCGGCGTGGGCCGGGGCGGCGGTATTCGGGGCGCCGGGGCGTTTCCTACGAAGCGGAGCGGAATCAGTCGAGCCGGTAGTTGGGCGCTTCCTTGGTGATGATGACGTCGTGGACGTGGCTTTCCCGCATGCCGGCGGCGCTGATTTGGATGAACCGGGCCTTTTCCCGCAGCTCCTCGATGGTCCGGCTGCCCACGTAGCCCATGCCGGAGCGAAGGCCGCCCACGAGCTGGTAAATGGTTTCCGCCAAGGGACCGCTGTAGGGCACCCGGCCGACGATGCCTTCGGGGACCAGCTTGTCCTCCTCCGCCACCTCGGACTGGTAGTAGCGGTCCTTGCTGCCCTCGCGCATGGCCTCCACCGAGCCCATGCCGCGGTAGACCTTGTAGCTGCGGCCCTGGAAGAAGACCCGCTCTCCCGGCGTGTCGTCGGCCCCGGCGAAGAGGCCGCCGACCATGACCACGTGGGCGCCCGCGCCGATGGCCTTGGTGATGTCGCCCGAGAACTTGATGCCGCCGTCGGCGATGAGGGGCACGCCCGTCTCCTCGGAAACCGCCCGGCAGTTCATGATGGCGGTCACCTGGGGCACGCCGATGCCGGCCACGATGCGGGTGGTGCAGATGGAGCCGGGCCCGATGCCGATTTTGACGCCGTCCACGCCGGCGTCCACCAGGGCTTTGGCGCCTTCGCCCGTCCCCACGTTGCCGGCGATCAGGTCCACGTCGGGAAAGGTTCCCTTGAGGGTCTTGACGCCCTCGATGACGTTGCGGGTGTGGCCGTGGGAGGTGTCGATGAGCAGCACGTCGGCGCCGGCCTGAACCAGGGCCTCGGCCCGGGCCGACATGTCGGGGCCGACCCCGACGGCCGCGCCCACCCGGAGGCGGCCCCGCTCGTCTTTGCAGGCGTTGGGGTATTTTTTGATTTTTTCGATGTCCTTGATGGTGATCAGCCCGGAGAGCTTCCCGCCGTCGTCCACCACCAGAAGCTTTTCGATACGGTGCTTGTGCAGCATCCGTTTGGATTCCTCCAGGTCGATGCCCGGAGAAACCGTGACCAGATTTTCACTGGTCATCACCTCGGAAACCCGCCGGTCCAGATCGGTTTCGAACCGCAGGTCTCGGTTGGTGACGATGCCCACCAGCCGGTCTCCATCCGTGACGGGCAGACCGGAAATGCGGTAGCGCTCCATCACCGCCATGACGTCGCGGATGGAGTGTTCCGGATGGACGGTGACGGGATCGATGATCATGCCGCTTTCCGATTTTTTGACCTGATCGACCTCCCGGGCCTGCTCCTCCACCGAAAGGTTGCGATGGATGAAGCCGATGCCGCCGGCGCGGGCCATGGTGATGGCCGCCCGGGCCTCGGTGACCGTGTCCATGGCGGCGCTGACGATGGGAATGTTGAGGGTGAGCCGCCGGGTCAGCCGGGTGCTCGTGTCCGCGTCCTTGGGCAGGACGTCGGAATAATTCGGCATCAGGAGGACGTCGTCGAAGGAATAGGACGCCTCCGGAGAAATGGGCTTCATGTTCGGGCCTCCATTGGGTTTGGGCCATTGGCTTTTGTGGATGGATACGGGATTTCGGGCAACCCGGAATCATACCAAGGCGAACGTCCGGAGGCAATCGCATTTTCTTGACACGACGGGTCGGAAGGGGATATATTAACTGCTTATTCAATATCTTCCGAAGGAAAGTGGGTGGACCATGTTGCTTCACATCAACCCGGAAACGCCCCAGCCGCGGCTGATCGTCAAGGTGGCGGATATCCTTTCCCGGGGCGGGGTCATCGCCTATCCCACCGACACCTATTACGGCATCGGCTGCGACATCATGAACAAGCGGGCCATTCAGCGGGTCCATCAGCTCAAGGGGCGCGACCTCAAAAACCCCTTTTCGTTCATCTGCGCCGATCTGAAGAACATCGCCGACTACGCCAAGGTCACCAATTACGCCTACAAGACCATGCGACGGCTGCTGCCCGGCCCGTACACCTTCATCATGGAAGGTTCCCGGATGGTGCCCAAGATCATGCTGACCCGGCGGAAAACGGCGGGCATCCGGGTGCCCGACCAT
>CAYFVR010000282.1:0-5659 GCA_964346545.1 uncultured Desulfobacterales bacterium
CGCCCCAAAAAAATTCGGTTGAGGCTTTTGCGTTCGGGGGAAAGAATTCCCGGCGCGGGACGAAAGACGGGAATCTCGCGAACCATGACAAAAATCAGATTTTGTAGATGACCCGTTTGTCGGTGACGATGATGTCCACGAATTTGTCGTGGGATTCCATGGGCACCTGGGAGTGGATGGCGTCGTCGAAGGCCAGCGCCACTTTCCGCGTGGTCTGCCCCAGCTTGGGAATCACCCGGTCGTAATAGCCGGTCCCGGTGCCGATGCGACCGCCCTTTTCGTCGAAGGCCACGCCCGGAATGATGGCGATGTCGATCCGGTCGAGGGGGACCTTTTTGCAGCGCTTCGGGTCGGGCTCGGGAACGCCGCGGGGCCCGGAATCCCTGAGATCCCGGTCGAAATCGTCCACTTTGAACGGCGACATGACTTTGCGTTCCCGGCTGAAGGCGGGAAGCACGACAATCTTGTTGTGCTGAAAGGCCATGCGAATGATGTTTTCGGTCGGCACCTCCACCCCCTTCGGGAGATAGAGCAGGGGGATGCTCGACTCGATGAAATTGGCGAAATCGAATAGTTGCGCCTCGATTTTCTGGGTTCGCTCCCGCAGCTCCGCTTCGGTGAAGGCGCGGATCATCCGCACCGCTTCGTCCCGGATGCTGGCTTTTTTTTCCCGAATCTCGTCCATGAAATCACTCCCGGCAATCAGGATAGAATGGGGCTCCCCTTACACCGACGCGCCCGTCACGTCAACCTATAACGATTATTGACGAAACCGTCATCCCCTGTTATTAAGGCTTCCGGTTCCCGCCGCGACCCGATGCTTTTCCGTCGGCGAAAGACTGTCCGTAACCTCCTATTACTAAAGAATTTTTCGCAAAGATAGGAACAGTTATGCTGGAAATCAAGTTCGTTCGACAGAATTTGCCGGCGATCGAAACCGCGTTGGCCAACCGGGCCGCCGCCGCCGATCTGGACCGGTTCCGGGATTGCGACACCCGACGACGGGCCGTGCTTCAGGAGATCGAGGAACTCCGACACCGCCGAAACGTGGTGTCGGACCAGATCGCCGAAATGAAGAAAAAGGGCGAGGACGCCGAGGGCCCGGTCGCCGAAATGCGCGAAGTTTCCAGCCGGATCAAGGAGCTGGAACGATCCCTGGCCGAATACGAAGCCGCGGTCCAGGAAATCGTCATGGGGTTGCCCAACATCCCCCATGAATCGGTCCCGGTGGGCGCGAGCGAGGCGGAAAACGAGCTGGTGAAGTCCGAGGGAACGCCGCCGACGTTTGATTTCGAGGCCAAGGCCCACTACGAGATCGGCGAGGCCCTGGGGATTCTGGATTTCGAACGGGCCGCCAAAATCGCCGGCGCCCGGTTTCCGCTGTACTTCGGCGCGGGCGCCCGGCTGGAACGGGCGCTGATCAACTTCATGCTGGACGTCCACACCGGCGAGCACGGCTACCGGGAGGTGTTGCCGCCCTACATCGTCAACCGAAAGACGATGACGGGAACCGGCCAGCTCCCCAAATTCGCCGAGGACCTGTTCAAGCTGGAGGGCTGGGACTATTTTCTCATTCCCACCGCCGAAGTGCCGGTGACCAATATCTACGCCGACGAGGTGCTGAACGAGGCGGACCTGCCGCTGTATTGCGCCGCCTTCACCCCCTGCTTCCGCTCCGAGGCCGGCTCCTACGGCAAGGACACCCGGGGGCTCATTCGTCAGCATCAGTTCCACAAGGTGGAGCTGGTCAAGTTCGCCCTGCCGGACAACTCCTACGACGAGCTGGAGAGCCTGCTGGACAACGCCGAGGAGATTCTGCGCCGGCTGGCCATTCCCTACCGGGTGGTGACCCTTTGCACCGGCGATCTCGGCTTTTCCGCCGCCAAGACCTACGACATCGAGGTCTGGATGCCGGCCCAGGGCGTCTACCGGGAGATCAGCTCCTGCTCCAACTTCGAAGACTTCCAGGCCCGGCGGGCCAATGTCCGGTTCAAGCGCAAGGGGAAAAAGGGCACCGAGCTGGTCCACACCCTCAACGGCTCCGGCCTGGCCGTGGGCCGCACCCTGGCCGCGATTCTGGAAAACTTCCAGGACGCCGACGGCGGCGTGACCATCCCCGAGGCCCTGCGCCCCTACATGGGCGGAATGGAGCGAATCGCGCCGTAATCCCCCCGGCGCGAGGGACGGATGGCGAAACCGGGTTTCCGCGAGGAGCCCGGTTTTTTTTATTGGACGAGCCGTTGCGCGAACGCCGACGTTCGTCGTATCCTTTTGAAGATTAGGGCCAATACCGTTCATTTTGGCGAAAAATTGGAGGGACGAATTGCATTCGCCTTCGGGCAATGAGGCATATTCGTCCTTTGGAAATCCCAAAGTGAACGGTATTGAGATTGGGGCCGAAGGTTGGCAAACTGGACCCGAGCCGCGCGGCCGATGGGACGATTCCGCGGAAAACCCGCCCGGCAACACTCCGAAAACAACAGAGGTGATCCATGAGACCCGAAGCGTTTCCCGAGCATATCCGAGACCATATCATCCCCAAACGAGAGGGGCGGCTGCGCTACCGCTGCCTGGGCTGCGACGCCGTCCACGGCATCGAAAAACTGCTCTACACCTGCCCCGACTGCGGCAAGGTGCTGCTGCTGGAAGACGACGCCTTCGAACGGCTCCGGGAGCTTCCCGGCCAGACTTGGCGAGAGCTGTTCGACTACCGCCGCATGCTCAAGATTCCGGCCATGAAGGGGATTTACCGCTACCACGAATTCATCGGCCCGGTGATTCCCCTGCAATCCATCGTCTACCTGGGCGAGGGTCACACGCCGATCGTGGCGGCCAATCCGGAACTGTCGGAACAGGCGGGCGGGCCCTTCTACTTCAAAAACGACGGCCAGAATCCGTCGGCATCCTTCAAGGACCGGGGCATGGCCAGCGCCCTGAGCTACATCCACTTTTTGGTCCAGGAAGGCATCGTGGAGGACGTGCTGGCCATTTGCGCCTCCACCGGCGACACCTCGGCGGCGGCGGCCCTCTACGCGGCCTATCTCAAGCCCAAGGTGAAGTCGGCGGTGCTGCTGCCCCATAAAAAGGTGACGCCCCAGCAGCTCTCCCAACCCCTGGGCAGCGGGGCCCGGGTCTTCGAAATTCCCGGCGTGTTCGACGACTGCATGAAGGTGGTGGAGCATCTGGCCGACCATTACAACGTGGCCCTTCTCAACTCCAAAAACGCCTGGCGGATTCTGGGCCAGGAATCCTATTCCTACGAGATCGCCCAGGATTTCGAGTACGAGATGGAGGACAAGGCGGTGGTGGTGCCCATCGGCAACGCCGGGAACGTCACGGCGGTGATGAACGGCTTTCTGAAGTTTTACGAAACGGGAATCATCGACCGGCTGCCCAAGGTGGTGGGCGTCCAGTCGGTCCACGCCGACCCGGTGTTCCGCTACTATCGGGAGCCCGACCCGAAACGGCGGAAGTTCGTGCCGGTGACCGTCCAGCCCTCGGTGGCCCAGGCGGCCATGATCGGCAACCCGGTCTCCATGCCCCGGGTGGTTCATCTGGTGGACCGCTACAACGACGCGGCGGGCGAGCAGCGGGTCTTCTTCGTGGAGGTGTCCGAGCAGGAGATCATGGACTGGTACCTGACCGCCAACCGCCACGGCCACATCTCCTGCACCCACGGCGGGGAATCTTTGGCGGGGCTGGCCAGGGCGCGGGAAGCCGGATACGTCGCGTCCGACGAAATCGGAATCGTCGATTCCACCGCCCACGCCCTCAAATTCGCCGGATTCCAGGAAATGTACTTCGAAAACGCCTTCCCGCCGGAATACGAAGTGACGCCCAAGGCGGAGTTGATCAACGTCCCTTCCCTCATGCGGCCGGCCGATTTGGAAAAAGTCCCGGAGCCGGGCACGCCGCTGGAAGGCGTGGAATTCGAAAAATTCGTGACGCGGACGGCGGAGGAGATTGCGCGGGAGTTGGATTTGAAGGGGTTGTAGGTCAGAACTCGGCAAAAAGAAGCCCGCAGGCGGGAATAAAAACCGCGAGAAAGTCATCGCCGGCAGGGTAACGGACGGCAAACCGCCATCGTCCGTTGCCTTCACCGCGCCCGCTTATTCTTCAATCAGGTTTGCGGCGATGATGGCGTCCATTTCCGCCAGTAATTCCTTCAGAGACGGGCATTCGGCCGGCTGGACCCCGCTCGGCGTGTGCTTGTGATGCGGGTGGGTGGAAACTTCGCCGTGGTGCGGCGCATTGTCGTAGCGAAAAATCAACTGGTCCATTCCATTCATGAAATGGTATCGATAGTCCGTCAGTGAGATGTGCCCGCCATCAAAGCGGAAATGCTGAAAGATGGATAACAAACTGCCGTCACAACAGTAAATTTGGCCTTTGATGAAGGCGGTGGTGGCACTGGTTCGGGATTTCTCCAACTCGGAAAGAATGACAAAGGGATCATTCAAGAAAATTTCTTCAATGCTTTCAAGCGCCTGGTTCAGCAGCCGACCAAACGTGCCAGTTCTTCCTTGGTCTTTCGCCATTCCCGAATACCTTCCATCAATGCCTTCCACTCAAAGTAGTCCGCCTCATCTCCGATGGTCCCCTCCTGAAAAAGCGTCAGAAAATCATCGGAGTCCATCTGGTGCTTTTCTTCGAACACTTTGCATTTTTCCCGCAGGCGACGAATGGCCAATTCGCAAACCTTGCTTTCCCGCTTGATGGAATGCTGCGTTTGTTCCGAAACCGCCATGTTGAATCCTCCTTCCATTCCAAATTTTACTTCCCCCAAGATATTACACCCCTTCCACCATCCCAAGCAAGGCAGGGGATTTACGGGCAGGCGTTTGTTCCGGCTGGTCGCCCCACAGGACTGAACCGTCGGCTTCCCGTTGCAGAAAGGGCTCCAACGCCTCCAAAACCTCCCCCGCCCCCAACCACTCCATGCACCCCCGGTGTCCCAGCGGACAGACCCGCTTGAAACAGGGGCTGCATTCCAGCCCCTTTCGCGCCACGACGTGACCTTCGCCATAAGGACCCGTTCGCCACGGGGCGGTCGGCCCGAAAACGGCGACGGTGGGCGTTCCCACGGCGGCGGAAAGGTGCATGGGGCCGGTGTCGGTGGTGACCAGCAGGCGGACGCGGCGGAGCAGCGCCGTCAATTCGGGCAGGGTGGTCCGGCCGGAGAGATCGACCGAAGGCGCGGTCATCCGCTCCCGAACCCGGGCCACGGCGGGACGATCGGCGGGACCGCCGGTGAAAACCAACGCCGCGCCCATTTCCCGGACCAGCCGATCGCCCACCTCGGCGAAACCGGCGTCGGTCCAGTGTTTGGTCTCCCAGGTGGCCGCCGGGTTCAGCGCCGCCAGCCGTTGATCGCCTTGGATTCCCGATCGAGCCAGCAGCTCGGCGACGGATCGCTCCGCCGCTTCGGAAACCGGCAACCGGTATTCCACCGGCCCGGGCGAAATCCCCAGCGCCTCGATCAGCCGCCGGTAGCGATCCAAGGCGTGAATCTCCATGCTCACCGCCGGAATCCGGCGGTTCAAAACCCGATGGCTTCCCTCCATGTGCTGCATTCCCGGGCCAAAGCCGGCCTTGATCTTCCCCCGCGCCGCAAGCACAACGGCCGCGCTTTTCAGAAGCTGCTGGAAGTCGATCACCA
>CAYFVR010000283.1:0-5621 GCA_964346545.1 uncultured Desulfobacterales bacterium
AATTCAAAAACTACTGGTTCGAAACCGGAACGCCCACCTTCCTGGTGAACCTGCTTCGAGAACGGAACTATCCTTTGCCCAAAATCGAAAAGTTGGAACTGGACGAGCAGGTCTTCAGCACCTACGACCTGGACCATCTCAAACCCGAGGCGCTGCTGTTCCAGACTGGCTACATCACCATCGCGGACTACCGGGACGAACTGTACGTTTTCGATTATCCCAACCGGGAAGTTCGCCTTTCCTTCTCCAAACACCTGTTATTCGATCTGGTCCCCGCCCACGGCCACGAACAATCGCTGTTCCAAAAACTCCAACGCCACCTCGAAAAAGAAGACCTCCCGGCCTTCATTGAAACCATGTCCGCCATCTTCGCTTCCATCCCCTACACCTTGGAAACCAAACGGGATGAAGCCTATTTCCACACCGTGTTCTACCTGGCCGTGTCCGCCTCCGGGGCCGACGCCCGCAGCGAAGTCTTGACTTGCGACGGCCGGATCGATTTGGTGGTGGAGTTCGCGGACAAGGTCTTCATTCTGGAATTCAAGTGCAATCAGAACGCGGACGCGGCGCTGGCGCAAATTCGGGAGAAGGACTATGCCGCGCCGTATCGGGGGACGGGGAAGGGGGTCTTTCTGGTGGGGATCAATTTTGATACGGAGGGGCGGAATATTTCGGAGTGGGAGTGGGAGCGGGTCTGAACCGGGATTATGGGGGATTGGAAGGATTCGGGGGATTTTTTCGGGACGGGAATCCTGCCCATCCCAAAAATCCCCTGTAATCCCAGTTCAAAACCCCACCCGTTCATTCCCCAAAGGCGCCCCGCCCCCCCTCACCGAAACCGCGCCCGGCTCCAATCCGCCTGTTCCAGCACGGCTTCCCGGAACACCGCGTCCCGCAAATCCGCTCCCGTCAAATCCGCCCGGGAAAGATCGGCTTTCCAGAAGTTGGCCCCCCGCGCGGCCGCGAACCCAAGGGTGGCTTCCCGCAGGTCCGCCGATTCGAAATCCGCAAAGCGCAGATCGGCCCGCCACAAATCGGCCTCGGGCAGACGCGCGTTTCCCAAATTGGCCCCGCGCAGGTTGGCTTCCGTCAGCCGGGCGTCGGAAAGATTGGCGCCGGTCAACACCGCGTTTTCCAGATTGGCCCGGGTCAGGTCCGCGCCCGACAAATCGGCTTCCGACAACAACGCCCCGGCCAAGTTGATCTCGTAAAGCCGGGTTTCGGACAGGTCCGAACCTTTTAAATTGGCGCCGCTGAAATCCGCTTCGGTCAGGGTCGCGTCGGTCCATTCGCTCTCCGGCAACACCGCGTTCCGAAAATCGGCCCGCCACAGGTCGGCTTCCCGAAAATCGGCCCCCGGGGCGGACATGCCGGCGCAGCGGGCTTCCATGCCGTCGATTTCTTGGAATACCGCGCCGCCCGCGTCCGCCCCTTCCAGCCGGGCGTTTCGGAGGATGGCGCGGCCGAAATCCGCATCGCGGAGATCGCCGTTTCGCAAATCCGCCCCGTTCAGGTCCGCGTTGCGCAGCCGGACGCCCCGCAAATCCATTCCAGGCAGGGAGGCGCCGGACAAATCCATGTCGCACAGATCCAGGCGGCCGCCGGGCGTCCGCTCCATTCCGGAACCGCGCGTCACAAATTGCTGAAAAACAAGGGAACGAAGGTCTTTGATCATGGCCCGATCCTTTCGTTCCCTTGTTTATGGCAAAAAAAAAGTGACGCGGCTGTGAGGTATTTCTCTCGGCGGTTTTTATTCCCGAAACCGCAGCAACACATCCCCCGTTTCCACCGGCTTGCCTTCTTCCACGATGATTTCGTCGATGACGCCGTCGCGGGGAGAGGGGACGCCGCTTTCCATCTTCATGGATTCCAGGATGACCAGCTCCTGGCCCCGGAACACCCGCTCGCCCTTTTCCACCCGAACGGCCACCACCAGCCCCGGCATGGGGCAGGAAAGCACGTTGTCGGCCATGATTTCCACCGCGGCGGGCATGTAGGTCGCCAGTTCCCATTCACGGGGAGTGTAGATTTCGAAAATCCGATTCACGCCGCAGTGGGCCACGGCGATGAAATTGCCGTGGAAGCGCAGGATGAATCGATGGTCGACGCCGTCGATCATCAACCGGAGCCGCCGCCGATAAAACTCGAAGGGCGGAGAAACCACGTCGTGATCCCGGTCGTCCACCCGGATGTGCCAATGCCAGGATTCCCCCGTGTCCTTCAGGGAAACCTTGAAGGTTTCCCCGTCGGCCTTCACCACGTATTCGTGCCGGTCTCGGCTTTGGCTGGTCGGGCCGATGGGCGACACCATGGGGCGCAGCGACTCCCGCACCAGAACCTGCCGGGTGTGGTAGACCAGGGCGGCCGTGAGGGCCAACCGTTGCAAATGCTTTTCCTGGGGCGACTCCCGGGCCTCCGGACCGTCGAAATGGTTGGCGATGAAATCGGTGGAAAGCGCGCCGCTCCGAAACACCGACAGGTTCAGAATCCGGTTCACGAAATCCAGATTCGTGATGACGCCCTCGACGTGGTAGCCGTTGAGGGCGTGGACCAGCCGGTTGATCGCCTCCTCCCGATCCTGTCCCCAGGCGATGACCTTGGCCAACAGGGAGTCGTAATAGACGCTGATGAGGCTCCCGGCGTGAACCCCGCTGTCCACCCGCAGATAATCCCCGGTGGGCTCGAAATAGCGGGTCACCATGCCCGTGGCGGGGAAAAAGGCCCGGGCCGGGTCTTCGGCGCAGATGCGGGCCTCGATGGCCCAGCCGGAGAGCAGAACCTCGCCCTGGCTGAAGGGCAGCGGTTCGCCCGCCGCCACCCGGATTTGCAGCTCCACCAGGTCCAGGTTGGTGATCATTTCCGTGACCGGGTGCTCCACCTGCAGCCGGGTGTTCATCTCCAGAAAGTAGAAGCGGCCCTCCGGGTCCAGCACGAACTCCACGGTGCCGGTGCTTACGTAGCCGGATTCCCGGGCCAGGGCGCAGGCCACCGCGCCCATGCGGGCCCGCAGGTCCGGCGTGAGGGCCATCGAGGGGGCTTCCTCGATGATTTTCTGGTAGCGCCGCTGGATGGAACATTCCCGCTCTCCCAGATGGACCACGTGGCCGTGGGCGTCGGCCAGCACCTGAATTTCGATGTGGCGCGGCTTTTCGACGTAGCGTTCAATAAAGACCCGGTCGTCGCCGAAGGCCTTCATCGCCTCCTTGCGGCAGGCGTCCAGGGCCGCGCCCATCTCCTCCGGCCCGGCCACGGCGCGCATCCCCTTTCCGCCGCCCCCGGCCGCCGGCTTCAGCAGCACGGGATAGCCCACCGTTTCGGCGGCGGCGCGGGCCTCTTCTTCGTCGGCGATCGGGTCGGGATGGCCGGGGATGACCGGAACGCCGGCTTTTTGGGCCAGCTCCTTGGCCGCGATTTTGTCGCCCAGCAGCCGGATGGCGTCGGCGGGCGGGCCGATGAAGGTGATTCCCGCCTCCGCGGCGAGCTGGGCGAAGCGGGTGTTTTCGGAAAGGAACCCGTAGCCGGGGTGGATGGCCTCGCAGCCGTGGTCCCGGGCGATTTCCACCAGCCGCTCGGCGTCCAGGTAGGATTCGGCGGCGGTCTGGCCGCTCAGGGCCACGGCCTCGTCGGATTCCAGGACGTGGACGCTGCGGGCGTCGGGTTCGGAATAAACGGTCACCGCCGGGATTTCCATTCGGCGGCAGGTTCGAAGAATCCGGACGGCGATTTCGCCCCGGTTGGCGATCAGGATTTTTTGAAACGGCTTGGTCATGATGTCCTCTTCGGCATCTGTTTCAGCGTCTGATTTAACATGGGCGTGCGGATGGATGGCGAAAGCGCCTAAAGGGGAATATTCCCGTGTTTCCGATCCGGCCGGGTGGTCTTTTTGCCCTCCAGCACCTGGAGGGTCCGGATGAGCCGGTGGCGGGTGTCCCGGGGAAAAATCACGTCGTCGATGTAGCCGCGCCGGGCAGCCAGAAAGGGATTGGCGTATTCCTTCCGGTATTCCTCCATCCGCCGGTGCAGCATCGCGTCGGGATCGTCGGCCTGCTGGATTTCCTTGCGGTGGATCACCTCGGCCGCGCCCTTGGGGCCCATGACCGCGATTTCCGCCGACGGCCAGGCGTAGTTGATGTCGCAGTGGATGTGCTTGGAGTTCATCACCAGGTAGGCGCCGCCGTAGGATTTCCGCACGATGACCGAAATCCGGGGCACCGTGGCCTCGATGAAGGCGTAGAGCAGCTTGGCGCCGTGACGGATGATGCCGCCGCCCTCCTGCTCCGGCCCGGGCATGAAGCCGGGCACGTCCACGAAGCTGATCAACGGAATGTTGAAGGCGTCGCAGAAGCGGACGAAGCGGGCCGCCTTGTGGGAGGCGTCGCTGTCCAGCACCCCGGCGAGCACCGACGGCTGATTGGCCACCAGCCCCACGGTTTGGCCGCCCATTCGGCCGAATCCGACGATGATGTTTCGGGCGAAGGCGGGCTGCACCTCCATGAACTCGGCCCCGTCCAGCACGCTGTGGATGAGGATGCTCATGTCGTAGGTCTGGCTGGGATTGGGGGGAACCAGATAGTCCAGCGCCGGGTCGATCCGATCCGGCGGATCGCTCAGATCGAGCAGGGGCGCCTTCTGCTTGCTGTTGGAGGGCAGATAGCTGATGAGCCGGCGCACCTCCCGCAGGCAGAGGATGTCGTTGGGCGCGGTGAAGTGGGCCACGCCGCTTTTTCGGGCGTGAATCCCCGCGCCGCCCAGTTCGTCGGCCGTGATGTCCTGATGGATGACGGTTCGGACCACGTTGGGGCCGGTGACGAACATGTAGGCCGCGTTTTGCACCATGAAAATGAAATCGGTCATGGAGGGGCTGTAGACCGCGCCGCCCGCGCAGGGCCCCATGATGCAGGAAATCTGCGGCACCACGCCGCTGGCCTGGACGTTTCGGTAAAAAATTTCGCCGTAGGCCGCCAGCGCGTCCACGCCTTCCTGGATGCGGGCACCGCCGGAATCGTTGAGGCCAATGATGGGGCAGCCGACCCTGGCGGCCATGTCCATCACCTTGCAGATTTTCTGGGAGTGGGCCTCGCCCAGGGAGCCGCCGATTACGGTGAAATCCTGGCTGAAGACGAAGACCTCCCGGCCGTCGATGTTGCCGTGGCCGGTCACCACGCCGTCGCCCGGGTAGGTGTCGCCCTGCTTGCCGGGGGCGCCCCGGCCGGTTTTCAGGATGTCGAATTCCTCGAAGGAGCCTTCGTCCAGCAAGAGTTCAATGCGTTCCCGGGCGGTCAGCTTGCCCTTTTCGTGCTGCTGATCGATCCGGGCCGGTCCGCCGCATTGCAGCGCCTTTTCCCGCATTTCCTCAAGAGTGACAATGCTTTCGTCCAGTGGCCGCGCCATGGCGGTCCTCCCTCCTGTGTCGCAATCGGTTTTTGGGGAGTGTTTCCGGGGGAGTCGGAAAACGAGGGCGGCGGGGAACCGCCCGGAATTTTTATCCAATTTCGGACCGGGAACACGCGAAACTGCCGAAATCGGCCGATGATCGCCGATTTTCCCGACCGGAAATTGGAGATATGTACAGAATTCCGGTTCGTCCGTCAATGGACGGAAAAGAGAAGTGTTGATGGGAG
>CAYFVR010000284.1:0-5505 GCA_964346545.1 uncultured Desulfobacterales bacterium
CGTCTTCGGCGGACGGCTTTTCCTTTTCCCGCGGGGCTTTCTCGCCGTCGCCCGTCGAAGCATCCCCTTGGCCGGACGTTCCGGACGGTGCGGTCTCCCGCGCCGGGTCCGCCGGGGATTCCTTTCCTTCTCGACCGGGCGTCAGAATGGAACGGATCCGGTCTTTTTGTTCGTTCAACAGGTCTTTGACGCCCTTTTCCGGATCCTTCAGAATCGCGTCCACGGTCTTTTTGGGATCGATCCGGATCAGGTTCGCCACGTCCGGGCGGTAGCGCGGCTGGTCGAAAGTGCCGCTGATCACCACGGGAACCGCCACCATGTTCCGGCCTCCAACCGGCTGGATAAAGGTCGGGGTGACGCGCAGGTCCAGGGTCCGTTCCGCGAGGTGTACGCTTCCCGACGCCTCCGCCTCCATCACGGGGGAGGTCAGCCGCGCGTCGGTCAAGGTGGCCCGGCCGTCTTCCAGGGTCGCCGCCGCGTTCAGGGCCGTGAATTCCGTTCCCGCGCCCGTTTGTTCCGTTTCCCGGCCCCGGGCTTTCTGGAACGCCGTTTCGAGGTTGCGGGCCATGTTCACCAGGTTCAGGCCCTTGATGCGGCCGTCGGAAAGCCGCAGGTCGGCCGTGCCGTTCAGGTGCCGGGTAATCGTATCCGGCCGGTCGCCCCGGGCCGAAAGTTTCGCAGACGCATTCAGCTCTCCGGTCACAAGGTCGCTGTCGGCGGCGTCGGCCAGAAGCGGTTCCAGCGCCACCCCGCGAATCGACAAATCGGCGCGGGACGCCGGTTCGGGGCCGTTCACGTCGGCCCGCCCGGTCATCGACATGGACCCTCTATACAGGTTTACGTTCAAGGGGTCCAGTCGGAAAATGCCCTCTTCCCCGAAAATTTTCAATCGGATATCGGCCAGATCGAGGCCCCGGACGGCGACCGCGTCGGCGCGGAAGGCGCCTTCCAGCCGCATTCGCCGCAACGGGCCGTAGTCGATGGCCGATCTGGATTCGGTCTTCTCGTCGTCGGACGTTTGCGCCCCGGATTTGGCGCCGGCTTCCGCGTCTGGCGGAAGATACCGGTCGAGGTCGATCCGGTCAAGGCCCAGATCGAAGGAGAGGTTCGGCGGAGAGAAGGCGGCGGCGTCCATTTGGAATCGGGCGGTGGTGTCGTCCAGCGTCAGCACGCCGTTTTCCACCCGGAGGGATTTCGAACCGCCCCGGACCTTTCCCGAAAAGCCGACCCGGCCGATGGCCTCGGGATCGGCGGTTTCCACCGGAAAGGCAACCCCGACCGCCTCGGCCAGCTTGCGCGGGGCGAATGGTTCCACCGAGATCGAGGCGTCCAGCGTCGGGGAGCCGGTCGGCTTCAGCAACGCGCCGGACACCGTGGCGCGGGCCAGATCCAGCGCGTTGGCGGTCAGGTCCAAGTCGATCCGCTCGGCCGTCACCGGACCGACGGTTCCCCGCAGCGCCAGGGGGCGTCCGTCCCGTTGGGCGGAAAGGTCGAGATCGAAGCGCCCCTTTTCGCCGGAAATCTGGAGGCCCGCGTCGGTCAGGGTCAGCTCGGGCAGCGTCAAACGATCCGCCTGGAGGGAAAGGTCGAGGACCGCCGCTTCCAACGCCGAAAAATCCGGCGGGGGGGCCGAATCCGTTTTGGGCCGGGTGTTGGGTCGAGGGGTCTCGGATGGCGGGTCGGTCGCCGGTTCCGCCGGAAAATACCGCGCGACGTCCAACGCGTCGGCCTGCACGTTGGCGGTGAGATGGAGGGGGTCGCGGTCTTTCAGCGCGGCGGAGAAGGCGATCCGGGCGTCGTCCAATTGCAGCGCGCCGTCGGAAAGGGTGAAGGCTTCGGGGCCGCCTTGGAATTGGCCCTTGAGGCCCACGCGCCCCAGCGCGTCCGGATCGGCGGTGGAAACGGGAAAATCCAGGGAGAGCCGGTCGAAGACCTTGCGGGGAGAGAAGGGAGACACGGAGACGTCAAGATTGGCGGAGGGCGTCGCGGTTTTCGGGTCGGCGACGTCGCCGGAAATCTCCGCCTGGATCTCGTCCAGGGCCTTGACGGCCAGGGAAAAGGGGATCGTTCCGGTTCCCGGCGGATTGCCCACCGGGCCGACCTCGCCGTTCATCTCCACCGGATGGCCGTCCAGCCGGGCGGAAACGTTCAAGGAAATGGCCTGGTCGAAAGAGAGATTTTCCACCCGCAGATTGAGTTCGGAAACCTCCCGTCGCTCGCCCGCCGTCGCGTCGATCCAGACCAGCTTTCCGTCGGTGATGGCCAGCTCTTCCACGGCAAGGTCGGAAATGGCTGGGCCGTCCGAAGCGGGCGGCGGCTCGGTCGCGTCGGATTCGGCCGCTTCCGTTTGGGCGGAGTGTTCGGACGGCGGCGGCGTCGCTTCGGTCGGGCCGAGGTTTTCCCAGTTGGCCCGGCCTTCCGCCGTCCGTTCCAGGGTGATTTCCGGGGATCGCAGGACGAACCGATTCACCTCCACGGCCCGGCGCAGGAGCGGCGGGACCGCCACCCGGATTTCCACCGCGTCCACCGAGACCAGACGGGGTTCGGTAAATCCCTCCGGGTTTTCCACCGAAATCGAACCGGTTTCCACGCCGATCCAGGGGAAGATCGACAACTCCAGTTCCCCCGACAGCCGAACCGGTCGGCCCAGGGACTGGGACAGCTCCCGCTCGACGAGGGGGCGGTAGCGTTCCACCTCGATCATCGACGGCAGCAGGAGAACGGCCAGCACCAGGGCGGCGGCCAGGCTTCCCCCGACGATGATGGTCCATTTGAGGAATCGGCTCATGTCGAACTCCGGGCGAGGGGGCGGCCGGGCCGCCCCCTTCGCGCGCCGCCTACCGGATCCGTTTGAATTCGGCCCGGCGGTTGAGAATCCGCCCTTCCTCGGTCTGGTTGGAGGCGAAGGGCCGATGGAAGCCGTATCCCTCGACCGCGAGCTGGTCGGGCTGCGCGCCCTTGTCGATCAGGTAGGACGCCACCGACATGGCCCGCCAGTGGGAGAGCTTCATGTTGTAGTCTTCGGTCCAGATGGTGCAGGTATGTCCCTGGACCGCCAGCCGGACATCCGGGTTGAGCACCAGAACCCGGGCGATGTCGTCGAGCATCTCGAAGTACTCGGGCTTGATGTTCCACTTGTTGAGGTCGAACTGCACCTTGCCGAGAATCCAGCAGCCGTTCTCGTCCACCTTGGCGCCCTTGGGCGTGCCCGGACATTTGTCCACGTCGTCGCAGACGCCGTCGCCGTCCTCGTCGGGGCAGACGCCCTCGTCGAGCCGGTCGGCCAGGGCCCGCCGCCGGGTGAACACGTCGTCGGCGAAGGTCTCCATGGCCTCGTCGGGCACCAGGTTGTCGGCGGTGACCATGTAGCCGCACTGGCCTTCCTTGGCGATGTCCCGCAGCAGCTTGTATTTTTCGTGGTAGCGCTGGACCGGGGCGTCCGGAGCGTCGAAGGGCAGGTCGTCGCCCACGGCGACGGTGTAGATGCAGATGCGGTCGCCGTATCGTTCTTTTACTCGCCGGGCGGCCAGCACCGGGTTGGGATCGTCCTTGAGGATCTTGCCGTCGCTGACGATGACCAGGGCCAGGTATTCATCTTGGGGCGCCAGGGAAAGGTCGTCGCCGGCCTCGCCGATGGCCAGGGCCATGGGGCTCTTTCCGCCCGCCCATCGAACGATTTCGATGGCCTCGGCGAAATCGGCCCGATTGTATCGGTTCATCCCGTACAACAGTTCGGTGGGCGTGGTGAAGGCGCCGGCCTCCCAGCCGTAACGGCGCAGGCCGCCGAACAGGGGGCGATTCGGCGTTTTCTGATTGAATCGCCGGGTGATGTCCTTGGCGACTTTCAGCTTGATCTGTTGCTGATGGGGGAGGAATTTCGATCCGGAGGCGTCCATGATGAACAGGAAATTGTCCACGAACTCCTCGAAATATCGTCCAAATTCCAGGGACTCGGGATCCACGGTGAAGTCGTCGGGCGTCGCGCCTTCCAGCGGGGGGCCGCCCGACGCGTCGGAAGCGGGCGCGGGGGCTTTCGCCCCAGGGGCCGCCGGGCCGGACGGCGATGGGGATTGCCCGGCGCAGCTAGCCAGAATCAGGCCGATCCATCCGAGAAGGAAAAGCGTACGCCAACTTCGTGCCATCCCGTCACCTCCTGTTTGCGTTCGAAACATGTGGAAGGAAGGCCGGCCCCCCACCGCGGGGGCGAAAAAAGGCCTTGTCGTTGCTCGCGATGCGGTGTTTGAAAAGCGCCAAAGGGCGGGCGAGGCCACCATACAATTCTTAAATTGCTTCCCATATTACAGATATTCAAAAACATCAAGCAAAGACTGTGCGGACGGGCGTTCCGGCGGCCGGAAAAGATCGAAGGAAGCGGGGAGCGAAAATCCAACCGTACTATTACGTGGACCGATCGGGTTATGCAAGCCAAAATCGCACGGCTGTACAACCTCTTCGGCTTGTGGCATACTCTTTTTTCATCGCGGCGCCCTTCCGACGCCCACTTTGAACCCCAGAATGGAAAACGATCGCGACATGGCCCAGGAAAAAGATATTGTTCTGATTTACATGGAAGACGCCCCCATCGGCTTCGCCCGCATCGAGGACATCCGGCCCGACGTGAAGCCGGACTGGTATCATGTGGATTTGCTGCTGCTTCAAATTCCGCCCCAGCCGGTCACCTGGATTTTGCGAAACGCCTACATCAACGGGGATGAATTTACCATGAACGGGGAGCGGATGCGGCTCGATCTGGTGGAGTCTCCCGTCGCGGCGAAGGCGAGCGACGACGAAGCCCGGGAGGAATCGCCCGACTCGGAGGTCGCCCCCGATCCGGAATCCTCCCAGGGAAACGTGATTTCCCTGGTTGGCCGGAAAAAGGATTGACGCCGTGAACCGCCCGGTTCGGATCGGGAACGTGACGGTTGACGCCCCCGCGGCGCTGGCGCCGCTGGCGGGCATCACCAACCTTCCCTTCCGTCTGCTGGCCCGGGAGGCGGGCTGCGGCCTGGTCTATTCCGAGATGGTGAGCGCCAACGGTCTGGCGCACGGCTCCCCCAAAACCCGCAACCTGATGGCCCGCCATCCCGAGGAGGGCCCGCTGGCCCTGCAAATCTTCGGTTCCGAGCCGGACGCCATGGCCGAAGGAGCCCGCCAGGTCCAGGCCGCGGGGGCGGACATCCTGGACGTCAACTTCGGCTGTTCCGTGCGGAAAATCGTGCGAACCGGCGCCGGGGCCGCGCTGATGGGCGATCCGCCGCGGAGCGAGGCGATTCTCCGGGCGATGCGAGCCGCCGTTTCCATCCCCCTGACCATTAAAATCCGATCCGGGTGGGACGCTTCGGGGCGGGAGGCGCTGGAACTGGCCCGGATCGCCCAGGATAGCGGCGTGGACGCCGTCGCGGTTCATCCTCGAACGGCGAAACAGGGCTTCAGCGGCCATTCCGACTGGTCGCTCATCGCCCGGGTCCGGGAGGCCGTCGATATTCCGGTCATCGGCAACGGCGA
>CAYFVR010000285.1:0-5490 GCA_964346545.1 uncultured Desulfobacterales bacterium
GGCGCTGGATGTTGTCCACGTTGGTGATGGGGTCGTCCACCACCAGCCCCAGGGAAAGAATCAGGGCGAACAGGGTGACCCGGTTGATGGTGTAGCCCAGCAGATAGTTGACGAAGAGCGCCAGGGAAAAGCTGATGGGCACCGCCAGCGCGACGACCGACGCCTCCCGCCAGCCCAGGGTGAAGGCCAGCAGGATGACCACGGTGAGGATGGCGGAGCCGAGAGAGATCAGCAGGTTGTTGACCTTTTCCTGGGCCGTGGCGCCGTAGTTGCGGGTGACCGTGACCCCCACGCCGTCGGGCAGCAGCGTTTTCTCCAACTCGTCCATCCGGTCCAGCACCGCCCGGGCCACGTCCACGGCGTTGGTGCCGCGCTTTTTGGCGATGGCCAGGGTGACGGCGAACCGGCCGTCGGCCGGAAGGTCCGGCGCGTGTTTTTCCCGCCAGGCGTCGGAGAATCCGATCCGGGTGTAGCTGTTCGCCTCCTCCGGCCCGTCGATGAGCCGGGCGATGTCGCGCAGGTAGACCGGACGGCCCTGGTGGACGCCCACCACCAGCCCGCCCACTTCGTCGGCGGACATCAGAAAAGAGTCGGAGACCACGACGTGGGCCCGGTTGTTCCGGTCGAAAGTTCCGGCGGTGACCGAGGCGTCCGCGCCGGAAAGGGCCTGGTGGACCATCCGGGGCGAGACGTTCAAGCCGCTCATCCGCTCCGGCAGCAGCTCCACCCGCACCTCCCGCCGACGGCCGCCCACCACCTCGGTGCGGGAGATATTGGGCAGCTCCGCCAGCCGGGCCAGCGCCTCCTCGCCAATCCGCCGCAGGGCGTGGTCGTCGTACCGGTCGGAGTGAAGGGTCAGGTTGACGATGGGCACGTCGTCGATCTCCACCGGCTTGATCACCCAACCCCGGACGATGGAGGGGGCCTCGTCGATGTGCATCATGATCCGGTTGTGGAGCTTGACCAGGGATGCCTCCCGGTCTTCGCCCACGTAAAACCGAACCGTGACCACCGACATGTCCCGATGGGAGGTGGAATAGACGTATTCCACGCCGTCGATCTGCCACAGCAGCCGTTCCAGCGGTTCGGAGACCAGCCGCTCCACCTCGCCGGGGCTCGCCCCCGGGGCCTGGATGAACACGTCGGCCAGCGGCACCACGATCTGGGGCTCCTCCTCCCGGGGGGTGACCAAGATCGCGGCCACGCCCAGCGCCAAGGAGGCGATAATGAGGATGAGCGAAAGCTGGGTTTTGAGGAACCGGCGGACAATGCCGGGAATCAGTCCTTCGGGAGCGTCCGCCATTATCGCGCCTCCTCCAGCGCCAGGGTTTCCCCGCCGGAAAGGCCGGAAAGCACTTCAATCGCCTCGGCCGCCGCGCCCGGTGGACCGACGGGCCCCCGGGTTTTCACGTAGCGCCGTTGCCAGCCATCCTCGGTCTGGACTTGCACCAATTCCAGTTGTCCCACCTTCCGGATGGCCGCCGGCGGCACGGTGATCACCTCGGTTTCGCCGATGGGAATCCGCAGTTTGCCGAACATGCCGGGAAAGGTTCCCGCCATCGGCGAAATGGCGGCCTTGACCAGAAAGGTCCGGGTGGCGGGATCGGCGTAGGGGACGATCTCCTCCACGGTGGCGGGCACGCGGGCGTCCAGCGGGTTGATCTCGGCGGTCAGCTCGGTCCCGATGGAAAGCCGCCGGATCAGCCCTTCGCGGACGTAGGCTTCCAGACGAAGGGTCCCTTCGGTCTGGAGCAGCAGCAACGGCTTTCCGGGAGCGGCCAGATCGCCGGGTTCCACCATTCGGCGAAGGACCTCGCCCGCCTCGGGCGCTTCGAGGGTGCTGAAACCCTTGGCGATTTCCGCTTCGCGGATGACCTCCTGGGCTCGCTGAATTCCCGCTTCGGCCCCTTCCAGGGCGTCCCGGGTCCGCTTCAGCCCGGCCTGGGCCTGAAGAAAGGCGGATCGCGCCTTTTCCAGCTCCCGCTCGGTGGCGGCCTGGGCTTCGTAGAAATTCTGGACGCGCCGGAAATCGGCCCGGGCCTGCTGAAAGGCGGCCTCGGCGGCGGCCACGCCCTGCCGGGCCTGTTCCCGGGCCGCCCGGGCGCTCCGCAGTCCCTGGCGGGCCTGATCCAGCCGGGACGCGGCCTGGCGACTGTCCAGGGTCAGCAACACCTGCCCCTTTTCCACCCGGTCGCCGGGCCCGACGTTGACCTCCACCACCTGGGCGGTGACCTGGGCGGCGATCTGGGTTTCAACCCGGGGCCGGAGCGTGCCCACGGCCTCGTACCAGTCGGTGACGATTTGGCGTTGGGCGGTGGCGGTGGGCGGATCTTCGGCGGCGGGAAGCGTTGCGGGAGAAATGCCCAGGACGATTCCCGCGAGAATTGCGGAGAGAAAGGCGGGTATTTTCATAGGTGATTGACTTTCCCGTGAATGGCGCTGTTGCCGTGTTTCAAAACGTGTTATGAGACCTCATCGGGACCTCGTTGCGAAGATCCGCCGCGCAATGCAATCCCGAGGCTCCGCCTCGCGCGCGGGAGGCGGAGCCTCCCGGAAGGCATTCCCAGGCGGAGCCTGGGAACGAGAAAAGTAAACACATTTGGTCCTCGTTGCGAGGCTCTGCCTCGCAATGCAAGCCCCGAGGCCCTGCCTCGCGTACGGGAGGCGGAGCCTGGGAACGAGATAAATTTCTATTTCGGCGATTTTTCCCGAAAGGAAACATCATGAAGAACCGTTTTGCCCGATCAGCCGGGGTCCGGCCGGGGTTCATTCTCCTCGCCCTGGCCGTCTTCACATTTTTATTCGTTCCTCCGGCCTCCGGTGCGCCGGTCCCTTTGTACAATGGAAGTCTGGGCGCCCTTCCGACCAGCCAATTCTGGCTTTATGGCGTCGATCCGGCGGCAAGCACGATACCGGTCATGCAAAACGGCGCGGTCGTCATGGATTCCACCGGTCCAACCGCCGACAGCGCGGGCTTTTTCACCATAACCTCCCAACACCCCGCCTTCCTCCAACCGCTGGATCGCGAAGCGGGATTCACGGTGTGGGTGGAGGCGCAGCTTATCTCCGAATCCCACGTCAGCGATGACCGGGCCGGGTACAGCGTGATCGTGCTGTCCAATGATCTATCAGGGATCGAGCTGGGTTTCTGGGATAACGAAATCTGGGCCCAGGAATTCGTCGATGGCGATACCTCCCAGCAATTTATCCACGCGGAAGGAACCGACGCCACCCCAACGGTGGCCCAAACTCCGTATGCCATTTGGATTCGGGGCGATTCTTACCGATTGTATGTGGACGGCGATTTCCGCCTGACCGGCCCGGTCCGTAATTACAGTCCCTTCGGCGCACCTTACAACCAGGCCAATTTCATCTTTTTCGGGGACAACACTTCCAGCGCGGAGGCCGTATCCGCTACCGCCGGAGTCGCGGTGAACATTCACGCCCCCGGCGACCTGAACGACAGCGGGGAGGTCACGTTGCTGGACGCGCTCATCGCGTTGCAGGTGCTGGCCGGTCTTTCGCCCGCGGAGCTGGACCCGGAATGGGCCATCGCCGGGGGAGACGTGGACGGCGATTTCCAGGCCGGGCTGGCCGAGGCGATTTACGCGCTGCAATGGAGCGCGGAGGTGCGACCGTAGCTTACCGCAATTCGTCCGTTTCCGCCCAAAATCCGATGGCCCGGCCGATGTCGGCCAGCGCCTTTTCCCGGTCGTAGCGGGCCGCCGTCTCCCGGATTTTGGCCCGGTTCCGGTCCAGCTCCGCTTCCAGGAAGCGGGTGATGGGCACGGCGCCGCCGGTGAACTGGCGGCGGACCAGGTCCAGCGATTCCTCGGCCGCCGCCACGCCCCGGCGGGTCACCCGGAGGCGGGCCTCGGCTTCGGAGAGGCGCAGGTAGGCGTTTTTCACGTCCATCCGCAGGCCCAAGTCCGTTTTCCGGTCCATGGCCAGCGTTTCGGAAAGGCGGGCCGAGGCCTCCCGCACGGCGGAGCGGGTCCGGAATCCGGTGAACAAGTTCCAGTTGAGCACCAGCGCCACCTGCCAGTTGTCCCGGTCCAGGTCGTAGGCGGCGTCCTCGTCGTCCAGGTAGTATTGGGCGCGCAGGTCCACAGCGGGCAGATAGCCGGCCCGGGCCGCGTCCACGCCCATGCGGGATTGGCGCACCCGCTCCCGAATCCGCCGGAGGTCCGGCCGGTTGGCCAGCGCGTAGTCCAGCCCGGCGGCGGCGTCCGGCATGGTCATTTCCAACCGCCCGTTTTGGGCCAGCCTGGGCGGCGGGTTGGGTGGAACGCCCATGACGTTGGCCAGGGCGTTGAGGGCGAGCCGGTGGCCGTTGCCCCGGCGGACCCGTTCCTCCTCGGATTCCGCCTTCCGCACTTCCAGGGAAAGCACGTCGGATTTCAAAGCCCCGCCCCCTTCCAACCGCACCCGCATGATTTCGAGCTGCTTGTCCACCGTTTGAACCGATTCCTCGGCGATCTGGATGAATCCCCGCGCCGCCAGGGCGTCGTAGTAGGCGCGGATGACCGAGGCGACCAAGGCGTTTTCCACGGTTTGCCGGTCCAGCCGCGCGGCGGAAAGGCCGGTTTGGGCCATCTGCCGACGGAGGATGTCCCGCCCGCCGTTGAAGAGGTTCCACTGGGCGGCGAGTCCGCTTTCGAAATTGGTCAGCTCGTCGGGATCGTTGAAATTGGTGTTGGGCGGCAGCTCCCGCTGGTCGATGGTTTTGAAGAGGTAGGCGGACGGGGCGTCGGCTTGGGTGTATTCGGTGTAAAACCGGATGGTGGGAAAGAAGGCCGATTCGGCGGCGTCCAGGGCGGCTTCGGCCTGCCGGATTCGGGCGGCGGCGGCCTGATTGTCGGGATTTCGCTCCAGGGCCGTCCGGATCGCCTCGGCGAGGGAGACGGGGCCGGCGATGGGACGGGACGCGTCGGTTTTCGCGGGGGACGTCGCGGCGGAATTTTTGCGCGACGCGCCGAATTCCCGGTATTCGGCGCGGATGGATTCGTAGCTGTAGCGGTCGTTTGCGGCGCAAGCGCTCAGAACGAGGAGCGCGGCGATGACGGCCGGCAGAAAGAACGGGGACGTTCGGAAGAGGCGCATGGAATCTGTTTCCGGTCGGGGTTTGATCAGGGGTTGTCGTCCCCATCCCATTCCAGAAACGGCGGAATGTCAACCGATTTTTGTGGGATTATCCCGGAAACCTGCCTAAGCGGGCATTCCCCTTTTCAAGACTCTTTCTTTCACGCTCATATCCACCCGGAGACAGACGAGCACCGACCATTAACTCCGCCCAAACGATCGAGCAGAGGACAATATCCTCGGGGGAAATCCGCTTCATTTTCTCAAAAATCGACTTGGAGCGACCCCGGCGAATCTGAATGAAAACGTTGGTATCCAGGAGATAACGAGCCATCAGAGGATTTCCACGTCTTCCGGCGGCAGGTCGGGGATGCGATCCGGGAAATCGGGGGAGCCGCCCCAGATTTC
>CAYFVR010000286.1:0-5475 GCA_964346545.1 uncultured Desulfobacterales bacterium
CACCCCGCTGGCCACCCCCGCCGACAACCGGACCAACCCCGGGGAATTCACCGCCCACACCATCTGGACCATCCTCAATCAGGAATTCATCCGCCGGCCTTCGTGGAACCGACCCGCCGGCTTTCTGCTGATTCTGTTCATCGGCGCGCTCATCGCCCTGATTCTGCCCCGGATCAAGGCGGTTTTGGCGGGAATTCTCTTTTTGGCGGCGGGCGGGGCTCTGGTGGGACTCTCCTGGTACCTGTTCACCGCCGGCGGCCTCTGGGTTGGCGTGCTGTATCCCCTGCTCCAGCTCGTCGTCGGCTACATGGGCGTGGTGACGATCAACTTCTTCGTCACCGAGTCGGGCAAGGAAAAGGTGGAGGGCGAATCGGCCGAAACCAACCGGATGCTGGGGCTCTCCTTCCAAAGCCAGGGCATGCTGGACATGGCCTTCGACAAACTGCGCAAGGTGCCGGTGGACGACGAGATGAAGGACGTCCTCTTCACCCTCGGCCAGGACTACGAACGAAAACGACAATTCAACAAGGCCGCGGCGGTCTACGAGTACATCGAAAAGCACGATCCCGAATTCAAGCGGGTGGGAGAGCGGCGGAAAAAGCTGCTTCAGGCCAGCGAGTCCATGGTCTGGGGCGACGGCTTTCTGGGCGGCGGCAGCTCCGGCGGCGACGACCTCATGGCCTCGGGCGGAGACACCCGTCCCACCCTGGGCCGCTACGAAATCGTCAAACAGCTCGGCAAGGGCGCCATGGGCGTGGTCTACCTGGGCCAGGACCCCCGCATCAACCGAACCACCGCCATCAAAACCTTCAGGTTTTCGGACGACTTCGAGCCGGACGAGGCCGAGAAGATGAAGCAGAAATTTTTCCGGGAGGCGGAAAGCGCCGGAAACCTGAACCATCCCAACATCGTGGGCATCTACGACGCCGGCGACGAGCACGACCTGGCCTACATCGCCATGGAATTTCTGGACGGCGAGGACTTCCAAAAATACACCAAGAAAAAGAACCTGCTGCCGGTTCGCAAGGTCATCGACTACGTGGCCGACATCGCCGACGGGCTCGACTACGCCCACGCCAAGGGCATCGTCCACCGGGACGTCAAGCCGGCCAACATCATGCTGCTGTCCTCCGGCATCGTCAAAATCACCGACTTCGGCATCGCCCGGATCACCGCCTCCTCCCAGACCCAGACCGGCGTGGTCAAGGGGACGCCCCATTACATGTCGCCCGAGCAGATTTCGGGCAAAAAGGTGGACGGACGATCCGACATCTTTTCCCTGGGCACCATGCTCTACCAGCTGGTGACCGGAGACCTTCCGTTTCGGGGGGACAGCCCGGCCGCGCTCATGCACCAGATCATGAACGTGCGCCAACCCGACCCTCGAAAAATCAACCCCAAGCTCGTAAAGCCGCTGGTCGCCATCATCGACAAGTCGCTGGAGAAGGATCGGAACAAGCGATACCAGCGGGCCAGCCATCTCGCCAAACATCTGCGAACTCTCGGCGAACGGATCGACGCCATCGTCGCCCAGAAAAAGCGGGCCGGCGGCACGGCGGCCGGCGTCGAATCCCCTCGGAGAAACAACTGAATGGTTTCCGTAGAATCGGCCGGCCTGACCGACGTGGGGCGAAAGCGAAAGGGAAACGAGGACGCCTTTTTCCTGGACGACGAACTGAAGCTCTACGTGGTCGCCGACGGCATGGGCGGCCACCAGGCCGGAGAAGTGGCCAGCGACCTGGTGGTGCGAACCATCCGGGACTACATGAAACGATTCAACTCCGACGAAGAGGTGGAGGAGCTGGAAGACTCGGACAAGACCCTCTCCAAGGCCGCCAACCGGCTCATGTCGGGCATCACCCTGTCGAACCGGGTGATCCATCAGGCGGCCAAAAGCCGGATGTCCTATCAGGGGATGGGTTCCACCGTGTCGGCCATCTATCTCAGCGACGACACCCTCATCGCCACCAACGTGGGCGACAGTCCCATTTTCCTGATCCGGAACGACCAGTTTGAAACCCTGTCGGTGTCCCACACGGTGCTGGCCGAGCAGGCGGCCCTGAACCGGGAGGGCGACCACCGATTCGGCCAGGAATACGGCCACATGCTCACCCGGGCCATGGGCATCGACGACTCGGTCAAGGCCGACGTCTGCGAATTGCAGTGCTTCAAGGGCGACATTCTGGTCATCGCCTCCGACGGCCTGACCAACAAGGTGTCGGCCGAAGAAATTCGGGAGATCGTCTCGAACCGCCGTCCGGCCAAGGCCTGCCGAACCCTGGTGGATCTGGCCAACGAGCGCGGCGGAGACGACAACATCACGGTGATCGTCCTCCGAATCAAGACCGTTCAGCGCGCCGGGGGCGGCCCGTTCGGCTGGATCGCCCGGCTGTTCGGCGCCGGAGGCCGCAACTAGCGCCTCCGCGTTTTCTTCGCGATTCCCGCGGGCTCCGGAAGGCGGGCCGAATCCGGCCGCCGACGGAATTCACCCCAGACCCATACTTCCAAGAGGACAGCACGATGCCGACGCTTACGCTCCGGTTTAAAAAAGACGAAAAAAAGCTCGGGGAATATCCGTTGGAGAAAGGCCGATCCCTTTCCATCGGACGGCTCGAGGACAACGACATCGTCATCGAGAACCTGGCCGTTTCGGGCCACCATGCCAAGGTCGATTCCGTGGGAGAAAAATATCTCCTGACCGACCTCAACAGCAAAAACGGCACATTCGTCAACGAGCAGCAGATCGCCGCCCCCCATTGGCTGCAACACGGCGACGTGGTCATCGTCGGCAAGCACTACCTGATCTTCAGCTATTCCCCGGGAGAGCGCCCCGACGCCGCCGCGGGAGACGTTCAGGAAACCATGGTCATGGACACCGAGGCCTACCGCAAAATGAAGGCGGCCCGCCAGACCGCGGCGCCCCCGCCGGCCTCCGGCGGGAAAGAGCCGGAGCCGGTGGGCGTGCTCTCCTTTCTGGCCGGCGGCGAAGGCGAGGTGGAGCTGGCGAAGAAGCTGACCAAGATCGGCAAGAACGCCTCCTCCGACATCGTGGTCAGCGGCCTGACCATGGGCCAGACCGCCGCCACCATCAGCAAGCGGCCCAACGGCTACTACCTCAGCTACGTGGGCGGCATGGCCAAGCCCCGGGTCAACGGCGAAACGGTCAAGGATTCGGTGCTCCTCAAACAGTTCGACACCGTCGAGCTGGGCTCCCTCAAAATGCAGTTCATCTTCAAATAGCGAAGGGCCGCCTCCATGGCCATGCGCAAATGTCCCACCTGCGGTTTCGCCGGAATTCCCGGCCACGGGGGGACCTGTCCCAAATGCGGGGCCAAGGTCCGGGCCCGACGGAATCCCGTGCCCGGCTTTCTCCGAAACCGTGCGGTGACGATCCCGCTGGTCGCCCTGCTGGCATTCGCGGGCGGCCTCGGCTTTCTGTACGCCACCAACGAGGAGGTGGCCACCGAGTTTCAGCAGCTCCGGGAGCCGAGGCCCAACACCTTTTTCATCGGCATCGACGTATCGGCCACCATCAGCACCGACACGCTGGAAAAGCTGAAGGACGCGATCATCGGTCGGCTGGAAAATTTCATCGGCGACCCCAACGTCCGGTACACCATCGCCACCTTCGGAAACGCCGGCTGCGCCGACCAGTCCTTCCGCACCGTCGTGGACACCGCCTCGCCCCGGGATCGGGGAGACTTCGCCTGGCAGGTGGAGGAGCCGATCCGGAGCGTCGACGTCGCCAAGGTGGCGCCCCGGGACACCACCCCGCTAACCACGCCGCTGTACCACTTTCTGGAATCCCGGCTCCCGCCGCGGGCCGGCGGCCGAATCGTCATCTTCACCGATCTGCTGAACGACGACAGCGACTGCGACCGGCAGTTCATTTTCCCGGAAGCCGCCCTGGAAGCCTTCGGCCAGAACCGGAACGGCCAGATTGTTTTTCTGTATCCCACGCCGCGGCCGACCGACAATCCCGAACTAAACCAGCGGATCATCGACCGGCAACGGGAATTCATCGAAGAAATGAAGCGCCTGGCCGACGAGGGAAAAATTCGGACCTCTTTCCACCACATCCCCGACGACCCCCTGGAACGGCTCGACTTTCTGCAATCGCGGCTTCAGCGGGCCATCCCGTCCACCGCCTTCGACGTGGTATGGGAACGGACCTCCAAAATGCTCAACACCATCGTTTCGGCGGTGCGGGGGTAGACGCCGCCATGCCCCCCTCCTCCCTGGCCCACGCGGAAATCGACCTCGGGGCCATCGCCCACAACTTCCGGGAACTGCGGCGGATCGTCCGACCGGAGGCCCGGGTCATGGCGGTGGTCAAGGCCGACGGCTACGGCCACGGCGCGACGCCGTCGGCCCGGGCCGCGCTTTCCGCCGGGGCCGACGCGCTGGCGGTGGCCCGGCTTCCCGAGGGTCAACGGCTGCGGAAAGCGGGAATCGACGCGCCGATCCTGGTGCTGGGGCCGACGCCCGCCGACCGGGCCGCCGATCTGGCCGACGCCGAACTGACCGCCACGCTCACCTCGCTGAAATCCGCCAGGGCCCTGTCCGACGCGGCCCGTTCCGCCGGGGCGCGATTGAAGGCGCACGTCAAGGTGGACACCGGCATGGGCCGCCTGGGGATATTGGCCTTTCCCCGGCCGGATCGAAGCCGGGCGGCGGCCGAGACGGTGGCGGAGATCGACCGGCTGCCCGGGCTGGAACTCCGGGGGATTTTCACCCACTTCGCCGACGCCGACGCGGCCGACCTGTCCTTCGCCCGGCTTCAGCTCGACCGCTTCCACGATCTGCTGGAGCGGCTTCGTCGCCTCGGCGTGGAAATTCCGGTTCGTCACGCCGCCAACAGCGCCGGGGCGATCTCCCTGCCCGAGGCCCACTTCGATCTGGTTCGGCCGGGAATCGCCCTCTACGGTCTTTATCCCTCCGACGCGGTGGACCGGAAAAAAATCCGCCTCCGGCCCGCCATGGTCTTCAAGACGGAGGTGCTCCACGTCAAGCGGGTTCCGGCCGATTTCCCCGTCAGCTACGGAACGACCTACCGGACGCCCGCGCCCACCACCCTGGCCACCGCGGCGGTCGGCTACGCCGACGGCCTGGACCGACTTCTCTCCTCCCGGGGCCACATGGTGGTCCGCGGCCGCCGGGTTCCCATCGTCGGCCGGGTCTGCATGGACCTGACCATCCTGGACGTGGGCGGCCTCCCCGACGTTTCGCCCGGCGACATAGTCACGATTTTCGGCGGCGAAGATCCGGGAACCGTCTCCGCCGACGAGGTCGCCGCCCTCGCGGGCACCATCAACTACGAAGTGGTGTCCACCATCGCCCCGCGCGTGACCCGGGTGTATCGCAACGCCCCCGCCGGGTAGTTTCCGGGTTTTCGCCCGAACAAGCGTCCCGCCCCCTCCTTGTCTTTCTCTAAGAAATTGGAAAATCACATTGGGGCGATCTGGAACTTTGTCC
>CAYFVR010000287.1:0-5340 GCA_964346545.1 uncultured Desulfobacterales bacterium
TTCGGAAATTGCATTGGGATCTTCGTCGGGAAAAAATCCCCCCTGGCCCCCCTTTGGAAAAGGGGGGGAAGCCGGAAAGTCCCCCTTTTCCAAAGGGGGATTTAGGGGGATTTTTCGGCGCTGGATTCCCACTTCGGAAACAACATTGGGATCTTCGTCGGGAAAAAATCCCCCCTGGCCCCCCTTTGGAAAAGGGGGGGAATCTGGAAAGTGCCCCTTTTCCAAAGGGGCCGAACCTAAAAAGTCCCCCTTTTCCAAAGGGGCCGAACCCAAAAAGTCCCCCTTTTCCAAAGGGGGATTTAGGGGGATTTTGGGGCTTTGGAATCCCCCCGGCAATTCATCCAACGGCCGAATCCCCAAAACCAAGCCCGTCCGCGCCTGAAGATACCGCGTCAACGTGCTCCGCACCTCGTTCAGCGAAACGGAGACGCGCAACTCCCGCCACGTCTCCACGCCGGAGCGGGATTCCAGGGCCAGAAACCGTCGCCCGCCGTCCGGGTCCCGCCGAAATCGTTCCAGACCCCGATCGAGAAACGCATCCAGGCCATCCGGCCGCAACAAGTCGAGTCCCGCTGGAAACGCGTCCAGGAAGGGATCGGCCAGCGACGGATCAAGCGCCAGTACCCGGCGGAGGGCGTCCAACTGCCAAGCGCGCTTGGCGGGAGAGAGTTTGTCCAGCGCCCGGGGCAGCAGATGGGTCAAATGGAGGGCTTGGCGGTAGGGCAACCGGGGCTCCTCCCCGCTTCCACCGAACGCCGTCTCCAGCAGCGCGATGAACGCCGCGGCCCCGTCCCAGTCCTCTGCCTCCGCCAATTCGGCCACCGCTTCCAGCGGCTCCTTCAGCAGATAATCCCCGCCGGCTCGGAGCAATTCCACCAGTCGAAGCAGCCGTTCGGCCATGCCCGGCGGACCGTTCCGGAATACGGGGACCAGATGCGCCGCCAGCAATCGGGAAACGTGAGCGCCGGCCGTGGCTTCGTGGACCACCACGCTTTCGTAGCGGGCGATCCGGCCCGGAGAAGCGTCCCGAGCCAGACGGGCCAGTCCGTCGGCCACCGCTTCTCCCAAAGCGACGTCCCGTTCCAGCGCCGCGAAAATGGTCGCCGTCACGGCCGCGATCCGATGCCGGGACAGCGGGATTTCCCGCGCCGCCAGCGCGTCCCGAAGAGCGTCCGCCATGTCGGGATCGGCCTCGGCGAGCCGTCCCAGCGGATCGGTCGCCTCTTGGAGACCAAAGCGCTCGATCAGCGCCCGAAGCCCGTCCGGCAGCGCTTCGGCGGGCCTCTCCGACGGCGAAGAATCGACTGCGGATGAAGGGTTCTCCGCCGAAGAATGGGAGACGGATTCGGCCTTGTCCGGGGGATCGAAAGGGTTCACGGGAAGATGTCGTCCACCAGGTCGGAGAGGGTCTCCTGGAGGCGGGCGTCGTCGGTGAGGGGCAGGCAAATGGCGGAGCGGCAGGCGCTTCGGAGGGGAACCCCGCCCCGGACGAGCTGGGCGGCGTAGATCAGCAGACGCGTGCTGGCCCCCTCGGACAGGCCGTGTTCCCGGACGTTGCGAATTTTCCCGGCCAGGTCCACCAGCCGCCCGGCGGTGTCGGCGTCCACGCCGCCCTCGTGGGCCACGATCTCCGTCTCCAGCCCGGCGGGCGGGTAGTCAAACGCCAGGGAGACGAAGCGCTGTCGGGTGCTCTGCTTCAGGTCTTTGAGCACCGATTGGTAGCCGGGGTTGTAGGAGATGACCAGCACAAAATCGGGATGGGCCCGCACCACTTCGCCCTTGCGCTCAATGGAAAGGGTTCGCCGATCGTCGGTCAACGGATGGATGACCACGGTGGTGTCCTTCCGCGCCTCCACCACCTCGTCCAAGTAGCAGACCGCGCCGATGCGCACCGCCCGGGTCAGGGGACCGTCCTCCCAAATCGTTTCGTCGTGGCGCAGCAGGTGGCGGCCGATGAGGTCCGAAGCGAACAAATCCTCGTGGCAGGCCACCGTCACCAGCGGCCGTCCCAGCCGCCAGGCCATGTGCTCCACGAAGCGAGTTTTCCCGCAGCCGGTGGGGCCTTTCAGCATGACCGGCAAGCGGGCGGAATAGGCCGCCTGGAAGAGGTCCACCTCGTCGCCGGTGGGCACGTAAAAAGGTTCCCGGATCACCCGGTAGTCGTCCGCACGCTCCTCCGTCATCGCCCGCCTCCGTTGGGGTTGCGCGACCCCCGCAAATGTGCCATAGGTTCGAGTTTATCGTCGATATCCAAAAAGGAGAACCATACACCATCATGGAAACCGAGGACAAGACGGAGATCGCCGGGGCCACGCCCACCGAAGCCATTCAACCGATGAAAAGCGCCGACATCCATCGGCTGAATTTTCGCGGCAAGGAAATCGCCTTGGTGGGCACCGCCCACGTCTCCCGCGAAAGCACGGAGCTGGTGAAATCCATCATCGAAGCGGAACAGCCGGAAACGGTCTGCGTGGAACTGTGCGCCAGCCGCTTCCAGTCGATCCGCCAGAAGGACCGCTGGCAGCAGACCGACATCATGAAGGTGATCAAAGAGAAAAAGGCGTTTCTGTTGCTGACCAATCTGCTGCTGGCTTCGTTTCAAAAGCGCATCGCCCAAAAGCTGGACGTGGTTCCCGGCCAGGAAATGATCGCCGCCATCGACGCCGGGGAGGCCATCGGCGCCCAAGTGCATCTGGCGGATCGGGACATCCGGGTGACCCTGTCCCGGGTCTGGCGCTCCATGAGCCTGTGGGACAAGCTGAAGCTGATGACCCAAATGATTTTTTCCATGGGCGAGGTGGGCGACATCACCGAGGAAGACATCGAGCGGATGAAGCGGCAGGACATTCTGGAAACGCTGCTGACCGAAGTGGGTCAGGAGATGCCGCAGCTCAAAACGGTGCTCATCGACGAGCGGGACAAATATCTGGCCGAGCGCATCAAAACCGCGCCGGGAGATCGGATCGTGGCGGTGGTGGGGGCGGGGCACGTCCCCGGGATCAAGCGCCATCTGGACGAGGACGTGGATTTGTCGGAGCTGGACCGGGTGCCGCCGCCGGGGAAACTTCGGAACATCATCAAATGGGGGTTGCCCCTTCTCATTGTCGCCCTGTTCGTGGCGGGTTTTTTTTTCGGGGGGGCAAAAGCGGGAAAGGACATGGCGATCTATTGGCTGATCGCCAACGGCGTGCTGGCCGGCGTGGGGGCAATTGTGGCGCTGGCCCATCCGCTGACGATTCTGGCGTCGGTTCTGGCCGCGCCGCTGACCTCGCTCAACCCCATGGTCGCGGCGGGATGGGTGTCCGGTCTTTGCGAAGCCTTTCTGCGAAAGCCCAAAGTGCTCGACTTCGAACACCTCCCCACCGACATCGGCTCGGTAAAGGGTTTCTGGCGGAACAAGGTGACGCGGATTCTGCTGGTGGTGGTGTTCACGAATCTGGGGAGTTCGCTGGGGACGTTTGTGGCGATTCCGTTGATGGTGCGGGTGTTGGGATGAACGGGAAAACCGGATGAGCGCCATGAGCGGAACTCCCCCAAATCCTCACCGCCTGCGGCGCCGTCGTCGCCATGAGTCTCGCGGTTGGACGGCCCTACGGACTTTACATGGGTTTCCGCCGGAGAATTTTGGAGCGGGTGATGGGATGATTGGAAAGAAGGGAAAAACTTCAAAGCGGAACGCATTCCCCTTGAAGTAAAGGGCGTTCATCGCTACTGTTAGGATAGAAATTCAACGCCGGGTTGCAAATTCCCCGACTCCCGAAAGAGGAACGCCATGAACGTCGTCACCGATGTGGAAGCCCAAAAAAATTTGAAAGGCCTCATAAACAAGGTCTGCGCCGACGCGGAACCCACAATGATTCTGGATACCGCTTCCGGCGAAAAGGTCGTAATGATTTCGCTGGAAGATTTTTCCTCCTACGAAGAAACCGAATATCTTCTGCGTTCCCCGGCGAACCGTGAACATCTGGAAAAGTCCCTTCAACAGGCGAAGGACGGAGATTTTGTTAACTTTCCCGTGGAAGACCTGTGATCCTTCAGTTTACAAGCGATGCTTGGAAGGATTTCGAATGGTTTCTGGACAACGACCGGAAAACCGCGAAACGAATTCGAACAATTCTGAAAGACATTCTCCGCCATCCGAAAGAAGGAATTGGTAAACCGGAGCCCCTGGGATACCAGCTTTCAGGGTGTTGGTCACGCAGAGTCGACAAGGAGCACCGGCTGGTTTATCGGATCGAATCGGAGGCCATACAGGTCATCAGTTGCCGATACCATTACCGGTAAACATCTTTAAAAAAACAAAAAAACCCCGCCGACCAGCTCTCTCGATCGCCGGTCGGCGGGGTTCGTTTTTTGGAAATGACCCGCCCTACTGCCGCACGCGCGTCGTTCCGTCCCGTCCTCTCACGATGCGGACGCGGTCGCCGATCGCGAACTCCTCGTCGGCTTCCTGCACCACGGCGAGGAGTTGCCCGTCGTCCATTTCCACCGTAATTTCATAGGCGTCCCGCCGAGTGACGCCCTCCTCGATGGCGCCGCCGGCCAAAGCCCCCGCGATGCCGCCGACCACCGTGGCGATGGCGCGCCCCGAGCCTCTGCCGACCGCGCTGCCCAGCACCGCGCCGGTGGCGCCGCCCGCCGCCGGCCCAATGGGCGTTTTGGTCCCCTCGATCACCGCCGGCGCCACCGCCAGCACCGTGCCGTAATAGATCGAAAGACCTTGCCGGGCTTCATCCCGGGAATAGGTCCGGCCGGAACGCCCCGAGGCGCAGCCGGTCAGAAGCCCCAGAATCGCCAACCCAATCAGCAAACCGCGAATTTTCATTTCCCCGCTCCTTCCCCGGAGACTTCCGACCGCCGCTTTTGACGAATTCCCGTTTCCTTGGGAGTTCCAGTGGGAACCATGGAAATCGATCGCCAAGGAAGCGGGCAACGCCCGCCGACCATCCTTGGCCAAGGGAACGGTATCCGCCTTTCTTTCGCGCGGCCCGCGTCTCCGATCCGATACATCCGCCACAACGACCCCGGTCAAATTCTCTTCGCCGTCGCGAAATCTCGCGAGGGAACCCGAGCGACTCGCCGAGGACCACGCCATCTCTTCATAATACATCGGCGGGCGACCGTTGGCAAATCCCGAGAAAAAATCCGGCCTCAGCGGATCATGTATTTGATGTCCGACGTGTAGGTGGGATAGGCCCACAGCACCGATTTCAGGTCGTCGGCGGTCAGCCCCTGCCGGATGGCCATCGCGAAGAGGTTGATCATGTCCCCCGCCGCGTGACAGAGCAGATGCGCACCCAGAATGCGCCGCGTCCCTTCCTCCAAAATCACCTTGAAGCC
>CAYFVR010000288.1:0-5293 GCA_964346545.1 uncultured Desulfobacterales bacterium
TTCTGGAATGGATGCTGCGGTATGCCTATCATGCCAGGGAAGACGATCTGGGGGACGATTGAGCGATGGAAATTCCAAACGGTATTTCAGATGCTGCTGAGTCCCTTAGCGGTTGAGGCTTGATTGGGTTCGTTAAATTTTAGACGCTTATCTATCAATGATAACACAAATTTCCAGCTTAAGTGAACCGTATTGGATTTAGATGGGGTTTACGAATTCATTTCTGTAATCAGTTCGAGAATTTGGTGTAAGTCCGGCGGGTTTGCAGGGATCACATGATTTTCCTCGCCCTCATGCTTGTGGTGCGGATAGGTCGGGAGTTGGAGTTTTTTGTGATGGGGGCTGTTGTCGTATCGAAAGATTAGCTCCTTTTCGGATGATAAATATTGATAGGCATACATCATTCGGTCGGGCTCAACTTCGGTATCGATAAATTCACGGAAATGCAAAATAGAGCCGTCTTCGAAAAGCAGGTCGCCTCGAATAAATCCTTCATAACCACCTCTTTTTTCGAAATTAACTTCCGAGAGCAGAACCAGCGGAGAATCTTCTACGATTTCTTGAATCTGCTGAAAATACGTTTCAATTTTCAAATCGAATGCTCCGCAGCGCCTTCATCTTTTCCCGCAACCGCTCCAGCATCCGATGTTCTCCAACCCATTCCATGAAATCCATGGTGTCATCCAACCGGTCTTCCGCGTAGTCCACCAAAAAAACTTCCGTTTTCTTTTGGTATTTTTCTTCGAAGGCGCTTAACCGCTTTTCCGTTTTCCGAATCCCGGCTTCCAGCAATCGCGCCTCTTTTTCCAGCGCACCGGAAACCACGGTTTTTAGATCGTGCGATCCTTCGGAAATCACCTTCAACACATTCATGATTCCATCCTTCCATCTTGCGCTTTTCCTTCAAATTCGAAGAACAGCGTCCGGAAACCATCCGGAGTTTGATGGCCATCAGTCGCCCTGGACAACTGGGCAATCGCCCTACCGCTCTGAAACCAAAATAGCGCTCCGCCCCCGAAGGTTCAAGACGTTTCGCCTGCGCTTGGATTTTCCCGGCTTCCCGCCATCCCCACCCAAAACACCGCTCCCTCCCCCTCCGCGCTTTCCACCGCCAGCGTCATTCCAAACTCCCGGGCGATGCCGTGGACGATGGAGAGGCCGAGGCCGGTGCCTTCGCCGACGCCTTTGGTGGTGAAGAACGGCTCCATGCAGCGGTCCCGGACTTCCGGGGACATGCCTTGGCCGTTGTCGGCCACTTCCAGCGTCACGCCGTCCGTTTCCGAATTGGCGTATAGCCGAACCGCGACCCGTTTTTCCGTTTTCGAGTTTCCCGCCCCCGCTTCCCCGCTTTCGCCCCGCGCCTCCACCGCGTGCCGGGCGTTGGAAAGCAGATTCACCACGATCTGCTCCAGCTTCTGCTCCGGCACCTTGACCGGCGGCAAATCCTCCCCCAGCTCCACTTCCAGCCGAATGCCGTGAATCCGGAACTGCTCGCGGAAAAACGACAGCGCCCGGGAGACCGGTTCCGCCGGGTCGATGGGGTCCGCCGGACCGGACGGTCCCGATTCGGCGCGGGCGAAGGCGCGCATGTGGTCGATGATGGCGGCGGCGCGACCGGTCTGTTCGGCGATTTTCCGGGCCGCCTTCACTTCCATTCCGCCCTCCGGCCGATTCTTTCCGAACCAGGCGATCAGCCCGTCGGCGGCCACCCGGATGATGGCCAGCGGCTGATTCAGCTCGTGGGCGATCCCCGTGGCCATTTCCCCCATGGCGGTCAGGCGGCCCGCGTGGACGATTTGCGCCTGCTTCTCCCGCAGATCCCGTTCCGTCCGCCGCAAGCGGCCCAGCAGCAGCGCCACCCCCCGCCAGACCAGAATGAGCAGGACCAATCCCACCGCCGCGCCGATGGCGAAGGTCCGGCGCACGTCCGCCTTGAAATTTTCGAAAAAGGCGGGGCTTCCGTGCAACCGGGCGATGCCCAGCAGCTCCCGGGTCCGGGGATTGTAGACGGGAAGCTCCGTGGGCAGCGCCTCGGGATTCCCGGTTTCTCCCCGGGCCAGATCGAACGCGCCCGCCGGTCCCGCAACGGCGGTGTAATCCACTTCCAGGGAAACGCCCAGCAGGAACGGCTGGTCGGTGGTGGGATCGGTCAGCAGGAGGAGGCGGTCCATGGCCTGGGTCAGCAGGCGGACTTTTCGTTCCGCCGGTTCGGGCCGGGCCAGGACTTCGGAGAGGGCGTGGATGTGGGAGCGGGCCAGGGCCCGGGCGGTCACCTCGGCCTTGGCGGTCAACTGGGGTTCCAGCACCGCCAGCCAGTAGAGCGCCAGCAGCAGCTCCAGCCCCACGATCAGCCCCAGAAACACCACGGCGGCCCAGGTGCGGAAGGTCGCCGCCGGATCGGGAAATCCCTCGCCGCCGGAGACGGCGCCGCCCTCCCGCCTAGTCCCCATACACCTCGGCGATCCGCAGGAAAAACGGTTTCAGCCGCAGACCGAAGGCGTCCAGGGCCTCTGCGTTGACCAGCGGCAGGATTCGGTCGCTCACCGCGATTCCGGCGGGAACGCCCCGCTCCACGTCTCCGGCAAAGGGGGAGAAGACCAGCCGCCGGTTCTCCCGGCCAAATTCGGTCACCGCCTCCAGATCGCCGATGCGCGGTTCGGCCAAAAATATCCCGGCGGGCGGGGGAGCGGTTCCGTGCAAGGGCCTGGGATCGCGAGTGATCTCCACCCGGATCGGGATTCCTCGGATGGTCCCCGTCCGCGTCAGCCGCCGGGCCATTTCCGCCGCCAGTTCCCGGTCGGTCTGGTAGAGGACGACCAGCGACAACTTCCCGTCCGGCCCTCGCTTGCCGGCGATCTCCGCGTCCGCCGCCAGCACGCTGGGAAACAGGTCCAGCCCGGCCCAGGCCCGGCTTTCCTCCCGGCCGCCGGCGTGGACGAAGGTGGCGGAAAGCAGGAGTAGCGCCGCGAGGAATCCCACCGCGATGAACCGCAACCGGCGGACGGCCGGATATGTCGCTCCGGCCGTCATCAAAACTTCCGCGTCACCTGGAGCCACCAGGTGCGTTCGGGGCGAGGATAGTCGTCGGGCCGGTCCAGCCGCACGTCGCCGCCGGAGACCCCGCCGAGGCGGGACGGATACCGCACGTCGTCCTCGAACAAATTCTTCACGCCCGCGCCAACCGTCCAGCCCGCCATGCGGAAGGTCCCGGTCAGGTCCACGGTTTGGTAGCGGTCCAGATCGTCCCGGGGGTCCGCGGGTTCCCGGGCCCGTTCGCCCACGAACCGGTATTGAAGCCAGAACGACAGCGGCGCCGCGGGCCGCCAGCGCAATCCCGCTCCGGCCAGCCATTGGGCGGAGCCGGGGATGGCCGCGCCCGTGGTTTCATCCTCGGCGTCCGCGAAGGAGAGGGAGGCGTCCAGCAGCAGGACGCGGGGAATCAGCGGAAACGCCGCCTCCAGCTCCACGCCCCGGGTCTGGAAATCCGACGGCGGCGCGCCCAGGCGGCCGTCCTGAATCCAGTCGTCCAGCTCGGTGTGGAACAGCGTGGCCCGGAACAGCGTCTCGGCCCGGCGGTAGATATAGCCCAGCTCGAAGGTGTCGGCGGTTTCGGGGGAAAGATCGGTCAGACCGGCGGCATCTTCCAGAAGACGCATTTCCAGAAACGAGGGCGGCCGAAAGGCCCGGGCGTACTGGGCCTTGAAGACGTGGTGGCGGTTCAGTCGGTACGCGGCCGCGAGCCGGGGAGAAAGCTGGTCCGCCAGATCGTCGTAGGCGTCGAAGCGAAGCCCGGCGGTCAGGGTCAGCCGGTCGCTCGCCCGGAAGATTTCCTCCAGCAGCAGCCGGTTGGCGATCCGATCCCGTTCCGTCCCGCCGTCGCCGGTTTGGGACCAGCGGGTCTCTTCGAAGGCGTAGCCCGCCAGGAGCGTATGCCCCTCCCAGCCCTTCCAGGTGAATTCCAGCCCCGCCCGCAGCAACGTTTCGTCGTAGTCCAGACCGTAGACCCAGCCGTTTTGCACCACGGTGATCTCCACCGGCTCGGGCTCGGCGGCGATGCCGATTTCCGGAAGCCCGGGGATGTCGGGGCGTCCCGGCGGAGGCAGCGGATCGGCCCGGAGGGTGCGGAACCGGGCGTCCCCGGCGGAAAAATCCTCCCGCCCCCAGCCCAGGCGAATCCGGGCGTCCAAATCGGGGACGGGCGTCAGCCGGTATTCGGTGGAAACGCCCCATTGATCGGTTTCGTAGACGATCCGATCCGCTTCGTTCACCAGCGTGGCCTGGTTCAAGTCCACCACGGCGGGCAAAATCCCCGTGCCCGCCGCCTGGAAGACGTCCTCCGGGTCCGATTCGGAAACTTGGCTGACGTCCACCACGTTGTCCCGGTTGACGGAAACGGTCTGACTGTTGCCCGAACCGAAAACGTCTCCCTGGCGGTTGCGGATGTAGTGCGCGTTCAGGGACAGCCCCCGGAGTTCGGCGGAAAGAAAGGCGGCGGCGTAGTCCATTTCCTCGTTGGTCTGGCCGGCGTCGTAGGAAACGCCGTCCAGATCGCCGCCGTAGAGGGTGTCGGCGCCGGCGTCCACGTCCGCCCCGTCGGTGGTCAGCCCCGCGACGTTGAGGTGGACGGCCAGTTCCCGTTCCTCGTCCTCCAGGGACAAAACGCCGCCGCCGGTGAAGGTGTCGAAGCTTCCCAGGCCCGCGAAGGCGCGGTTTTCCGATTTTCGGGTGACGACGTTGAGCACCCCGGCCACCGCGTTTTCGCCGTGGATGGCCGATCCCGGCCCCCGGATGATCTCCAGCCGGCTCACCTGGGCCACCGGCATGTTGACCACCGGATCGACTCCGAAGGCGGTGGAGAGCGGCGCCCCGTCCAGCAGGATTTCGATGTGGCCGGAGGCGAAAATTTTGGGCACGCCCCGGACCACGGTCTGCCAGAAGCTGTCGGCGGTGAAGGCCAGATCGATCCCCGGCACCAGCGTCAACGCCTCGCCCACCGTGCGGACGCCCCTGGCCTCCAGTTCGTCGCCGTACAGCACGGTGACCATGCCGGGAACGAAATCGGCGTTCAGCCGGGTTTCGTCCGCCCGCTCGGAATGGCGGTCCAGCACGTTTTGAAGCCGCTCCGCCTCCGCCCGATCCGCCGGGGAATCGGGGAGGGGGTTTTGGGCGAGGGCGGGGGAGGAGAGGAGAAGGATCAGGAGGAGGGGGAAAAGGGGAAAGCGGCGCTTTCGTGGGGAGAAATCCCCCCCGGCCCCCCTTTGGAAAAGGGGGGGGAGCCAAGAAAGTCCCCCTT
>CAYFVR010000289.1:0-3410 GCA_964346545.1 uncultured Desulfobacterales bacterium
GGGATACAATATGCCGAAGCTCGTAATTGACGATCAGGAAATCGAAGTCCCCGAGGGGACCAAGGTCATCGACGCCGCCGAACGGCTCGGCATCGTGATCCCCCGGTTCTGCTACCACCCGGCCCTGGGCTCGGTGGGGGCCTGCCGGGTCTGCGCCGTGAAACTGCTGGAAGGTCCGGTCAAGGGCATCCAGATGTCGTGCATGATCGACGCCAAGGACGACATGGTGGTTTCCACCGTCGATCCCGAGGCCGTCGATTTTCGCCGCCACGTCATCGAATGGCTCATGCTCCACCATCCCCACGACTGTCCGGTCTGCGACGAAGGCGGCCACTGTCTGCTCCAGGATCTGACCGTTTCGGGCAACCATTCCATCCGCCGATACAAAGGCCCCAAACGGACCCACGTCGATCAGGATCTCGGCCCCCTCGTCGCCCACGAGATGAACCGGTGCATCCAGTGCTACCGGTGCTCCCGCTATTACCAGGAATTTGCCGGCTACAAGGACCTGGGCGTCACCGGCATCGCCAACCGGGTCTATTTCGGCCGGCAGGAATCCGGCACGCTGGAAAGTCCGTTCGCGGGAAACATCATCGACATCTGCCCCACCGGCGTCTACACCGACAAGCCCTCCCGCTACAAAGGACGGCGCTGGGATTTCCAACGAACGCCGTCCTTTTGTATCCACTGCGGCCTGGGCTGCCACACCACGACGCTGGCCCGGTATCGGGAAGTGGTCCGGATGGAAGCGGCCTACTCCGCCGACATCAACGGCCATTTCATCTGCGACCGGGGCCGGTACGGCTACGCTTACGCCAACCGCCCGGATCGCCCCCGCGTGGGTCTGGTGGACGGCAAACGGACTTCCCCGGCGGAAGCCGTAAAGGCCGCGACGGATCGACTGGCCGGAATGAAGCCGGAGTCGGTCGCCGTCATCGGTTCCGCCCGTTCCGGGCTGGATACCCTCGGCGCCCTCACGGCGGCCGTCCGGGACAAGGGATGGAAGGGTCCCGCCCTTTTCCCCACGGAAACCGAAGCCGCCACCGTCCAAAACGCGCTGGCCGTCTGGACGCCGGAAACGGCGCTCACCCTCCGCGAGCTGGAGAAGGTCGATTTCGCCCTAATCATCGGCGCGGACCCGCTTTCCGAAGCGCCCATGTCGGCCATGGCTTTGCGGCAGGCGGTGCGAGCCGGCGCCACCGTGGCGGTGATCGATCCGCGTCCGGTGGAGTTGCCTTTCGATTTCCACCATCTGCCGGCGCCACCGGAAATGACCGGCGCGGCCGTGACCGCATTGCTCCAATCGGCCGTTGATCTTCCGTCCGACGCGGCGCTCCCGGAGGCGGCGAATTTGCCGGAATCCATTCAGGCGTTGATTGCGCCCGTCGCCGACGCCCTGAAAACCAGCCGGCGCCCCGCCGTTCTCTGCGGGACCGATCTGGCCACTCCCGATCTCCCCACGCTGGCGGGCGAGACGGTTCGCCTCCTCCGCTCCGCCGGCAAACATGCCGGGCTTTCCCTGCTGCTGCCCGGAGCCAACGCCTTCGGCGCGGGGCTGATCGACGCGGCCCTTTCCTCTTGGGAAGCGGTTTTGGAAGCGGTGGAAGCGGGGACGGTGAAGGCGCTGGTCGTCGCCGAGGCCGATCTGTTCGAGCGCTTTCCGGATCGGAAACGATTGGAAGCGGCCCTGGAAAAGCTGGAGCTGCTGGCCGTCCTGGACTACGTGACTTCTCCCGCCGTGGAACGGGCGGACGTGTTCATTCCGTCCCTGAGCCTTTTCGAGACCGGCGGACTGTTCATCAATTCCGAAGGCCGCGCCCAATTCACGCCCCCCGCCTACGCGGGCGGCATTCCCATCCGCGAAACCGGCAAGGGGGATCATCCGCCCCGGGAATTCCGCAAAGACATCCCCGGCGGGGATGTGCCGGCGACCTCGGAAGCTTTCGGACGCATGGCCGGCCTGAACGCGGACGCGGTTATCTCCGCAATCCATCCGGTTTTGGAAGGAATCGCGGAGCGGTGCGTGGCCGACGTGGACGGGGTCCGACTGGACGCCATCGACCGGAAACCCGCGGACGGCGAACCGGCGGAAATCCCCGGCGAGGGCGATTTCCTCGTGCTGGTCGCCGACGCCGTTTTTGGCACGGAACCGCTGTCGGCCCGCTCCCTCCCGGTGCAAAAACGAACGGCCAAGCCCATGCTGAAGCTGCACCCCGACGACGCCGCGACCCTGGGCCTTTCCGACGGCGACCGGGCCACGCTGGACGTCGGCAACGGCGCGATCCGGCTGTCCATCTCGTTGGATGAACGATCCACCCCGGGCGTGTTGACCCTGCCCCGGCACTACGAACTCCCCTGGCAGCGACTCGGCGGAACCCGGCGGCGGCTCCGCAAGGACCAGATTCGGAAAGAGGACCGATAAATGCTGACCTGGATGGCCGGACTTCTCGTTCTCATCGTCAAACTGGCGGCCGTGCTCGGCACCTTGCTTTTCGTGGCCGCCTATCTGGTCTGGGCGGAACGGCGGATACTGGGCTTCATGCAGGCCCGGCTCGGTCCCAACCGCACCGGTATTTTCGGCCTTTTGCAGCCCATCGCCGACGCGGTCAAGATGATGTTGAAAGAGGACATCGTCCCCGAAGCGGCGGATCGATGGATTTTCCTTCTCGCCCCGGCCGTGGTGGCGTTGACCGCGCTGCTGATGTTCGCCGTGGTGCCTTTCGGCCCGACCATCGTGCTGTGGGGCCATGAAGTGCCCATGGTCATCTCGGACCTGAACGTGGGGCTGCTGTTCGTGTTCGCGCTGTCGTCCCTGGGCGTGTACGGCATCGCCCTGGGCGGCTGGGCGTCCAACTCCAAATTCGCCCTGCTCGGCGGAATCCGGGGCGCGGCTCAGATGATCAGCTACGAATTGTCCCTGGGATTGTCGCTGGTTCCGGTGGTGATGATGGCCCAGTCCTTCAGCCTGGTGGACATCGTGAACGCCCAGGCGAACTATCCGTTCATCCTGGTGCAGCCGGTCGCCTTCGCCATTTTTTTCCTGAGTGCCATGGCGGAAAGCAAGCGGATTCCCTTCGATCTGCCCGAGGCGGAGAACGAATTGGGCGCGGGATTCCACACCGAATACAGCGGGATGCGCTTCGGTCTGTTTTTCATCGGCGAATACGTCCACATGCAGATTCTCGGCGCGCTGATGGCGGTTTTCTTCCTGGGCGGATGGCGCGGCCCGTTGCTGCCGCCGCCGGTCTGGCTGGGAATCAAAACGATTCTGGTCGCCTTGGTGATGATCTGGATGAGAGGCACCCTGCCCCGCTTTCGCTACGATCAGCTCATGGCCATCGGCTGGAAAGTACTGATCCCGGCCGCGCTGATCAACATCGTGCTGACGGGGGCGTTTTTGTTGGTGTAGA
>CAYFVR010000289.1:3510-5283 GCA_964346545.1 uncultured Desulfobacterales bacterium
TCCATATTTTGCAAGGAGTCACCGTGTCCCAAGACCCCAAATCCAATCTTCCCGACCCCAACGCGGGCGTACTGGATACCATCGCCGAATCCTCCAAAGCCTTGGTGGACGGCTTTGCCACGACGTTCAAGCAGCTGTTCCGGAAGCCGTTTACGGAAGAATACCCGGAATATAAACGGCCGTTGCCGCCCCGGTCCCGGGCACGGATCATCCTGACCCGCGATCCCGACGGCGAGGAGCGCTGCGTGGCCTGCTATCTTTGTTCGGCCGCCTGCCCGGTGTCCTGCATTTCCATGCAGTCGGCGGAACGCTACGACGGCCGCCGGTACGCGCCCTGGTTCCGGATCAATTTTGGTCGCTGCATATACTGCGGCCTGTGCGAGGAAGCCTGCCCGACTTCCGCCATCCAGCTCACCCCGGAATTCGAGCACGTCAAACGCGACATCCTCGACATGGTCTACGAAAAAGAAGACCTGCTGGTGGATCACTGCGGGAAAGACCCGGAATACAATTTCTACAAAGTGGCGGGCGTTGCGACCGATGTGGGCGGCAAGGGCGAGCACCGGAAGGAAGAGAAGCCGGTGAATGTGCGGTCGAATTTGCCGTAAAGGCAACGTAATTTTCTGGAGAATTCGGAAGGCTCCATGCCGATCATCTCTATGTTTTACGGCATAATTATCCGAATGTACCTGCTGGATAATCGACACCACCATCTTCCGCATATTCATGCCAAATACGCGGAATTCGAGGCCTCCATCGATATTGCGGAAGGTGAAATTTTGGCCGGAAAGCTTCCCAGAAAACAGCTTCGATTGGTTCAGGCATGGATCGAACTCCACCGCGATGAACTCATGGCCAATTGGGAACTCGCAACCAGCGGCGAAAACCCATACAAAATCATCCCGTTGTGAGGTGGTTGCATGTATTGGGATGTAAAAAGCGTAAAACCGCTTCCCGATCACAAGATTTACGTCGAACTCGAAAACGGCCAAAAAGGGGTTTTCGACATGACGCCCTATTTGGATCGCGGCGTTTTCCGGGAACTCAAAGACCCGCATTATTTCAACCAAGTGGGCATTCTGTTCGGGGCGGTCACTTGGCCGAACGAACAGGACATTGCGCCGGAGACGTTGATGAACGAGATGGAAATATGCAAATTTGATATGGAGCCAATTTAAGGGGAAACAAATCAACAACGAGAGCCTTTTCACATGAAAGATGAATATGATTTCACCGATGCCGAACAAGGAAAATTTTATCGGCCGATCGAGGAATTGGACATTCCCATTTATCTGGAACCAGAGGTAAAAAAGTTTCTTCTTGAAAAATTCAAGGAGAAACGGCCAGATTTTTCAAGGATATTGAAATTCACAAGGAATTGGTCTGACAAATAAACACGTTTGCGGTTTCCGATCAAAGGCTTTCATGAAGGAAGAATTCTCTAATTCCAGATGGATACATAACCATGGCCATCGCCAAGGTCGCCCACAAATTTAGCATTCAGGATCAGCCGAAAGACGCTCTCTACTGGCGAACCCGGCCTTACGAAGAACGTTTGGCAGCCTTGGAGCAAATCCGGCAGGAATATCATCGCTGGAAGTATGGTGGCGAGGCAGAATTCCAGAGAGTTTACCGGATCGTGAAGAGACATTTCACCAACAATAAAAGTTAAGAGTCTACCTACAATGGTACTTTCCGAAAAAATAAAATCGGATGTTGAAAAGTTGCCGGAAGCCTTGCAGGAAGAGGTTTTGGATTTCGTGGAATATCTGC
>CAYFVR010000290.1:0-5248 GCA_964346545.1 uncultured Desulfobacterales bacterium
GCCGTTGGGACCGGCGATGCCGAAAATTTGTCCCGGCCTCACATGGAAGTCCAGGTCGTTGACCGCGACCAGTTCGCCGAATTTTTTGGTGAGATGTTCCGCCTTGAGCATGGGGTCTCCCTTTTCGGAGGTACGGTGCGGCATTTATTTGGAGTCGCCGTTGGAACCGGCGACGGTTTGCTTCAACGCGCCGGATAGAAACTCGGTGGAGCCCCGATCGATCCGATCGATCCGCTCTGCCCGCTCGCGAATGCAACTTCGCAGCATGATGTAATGGCTGCCGATGGAGGAGAGGGCTTTCATGGGCTCCTCGGCGGCGATGTCCTCCGCCGTTTCCACCCAGTTGGACAGGGTCTTTTCCCGGTACTCCGGCGTTTCGTACAGCGCGTGGTCCAGGGAGGAAAAGCCGAGCTGGATGGCGGTCATAATCCATTCAAAGATGGGGTTCTTGGCCATTTTGGCGAATTGGAGGTTGAGCGCCCGATCTTTTTCGATGAGGACCTCCTCGTCGAGTTCCGATCGCTGCAAGGCCGCGTAGAGTTGCCGGGTCTGCCGGACCAGCTGCGCCTTCTCTTCCCGGCTCCCCCGGGCGATGGCCAGCAGCGTGATGGTGTGGTCGATGGTCTCCCGAAACTCGATGAGGTTTTCCGGGGGCACCTGCCGCTGGGCCAGGAACAGGGCCAGAGACTCGCTGGCGAACGTTACCTCCACTTGACGAACGAAGGCGCCGCCCTTGGCGCCTTTGCGGACCTCGATGATTCCCTTTTGTTTCAGCGCGCCCAGGGCTTCCCGAATCACGCCCCGGCCGGTTTGGAAGTTTCCCTGAAGCTCTCGTTCGCTGGGCAGGCGTTCGCCGGGGCGGATTTCCCCGGACAAAATCGCCGCCTCGATCTGAAGGGCGACGTCCTCGCCGGCGCGGCCCACCTGGGCCGGTGTGAATCGGGTGCCGTTTTCCATGGTTCTGATTCCCTGAATGCGTCCCGAACCGCGCCGATTTTGGGGCGTCGGATGGGGTCGCAAATGGTCCGACAATTCAAGTTTAATGGTCGGATATATAGATTTCGCCAATGCCGATTCCCAGCATTTTTAGGTTTTCTCCCGACTTGAAAGCGAAATTATACCCACATTTTGCCGGAATTTTGTTTGTCTGCGGAGTTCGTCTTGGATAATGGTCGGATATTTATTCCATATGAATGACGTTTGTCAATGGCCGGGAGGAATTTTTTTTCGGTTCAATGGATTTGGTGGTGCGGAAATCGCCGTCAAACGAAACGGCCGCCGGGAACCATCCCGGCGGCCGTTTCGTTTGACGCGTTGGGAAAAAGCCGTCTACGCCGGCCGATCCCCCGCGAAGGCGATGCTGGCGGAGCTGATGACCACGATGACCGAGCCGACGTTGTGGACGATGGCGCCCAAAATGGGAGAAATAATCCCCGTCCCCCCGGCGGAATGTCTTTCCATTCAAACAGATCGCGGTAGGCCCCGGGATGGGCGAACCGGCCGATCATGATTGGTCGTCCCGTTCCGCCATTTCATCCGCGATCTCTCCGGCGGTTCGGCTTCGAATGTCGGCGCAGTCGCCGGAGAACGGCGCGTCGGCGATGTCGCCACGGGCATTGGCGGCGCCGCAGCCCTCGCAACCGCAGCCGCAACTGCTTTTGGTCCGGGTGGACCGATAAAACCGCCGGCCGACGTAAACGGCGGCGGCCAGGATGATGAGGGCGACAATGAGGTTTTGCATGGAATGATGACTCCGAAAAAAAGGCCGGGCGCGGAACCACGGGCGTCCGGGATTCGGGTTTTCGAAAGCGTTCGCGAAATCTGGCCGTCGGATTGTTTGATATATCAAACTTTATTCTAGGTCAAACTAAATTTTGGTGCGACCAATTTATGCCGCCATGCAGGCGTTCATGTGCCTCGCCAATTTTGCTGCGCCCTTTGACGTTTCACCAAAGAAAACGGCGGCTCCCGAAAGACCAAGGGGGTTCCCGAAGACCCCGGTCCGTGCCCGTCCAAGCGACTGCGCCTATCCCCGCAGCCGCAGGGCCACTTCCGCCACCCGTTGCCCCAGCTTCTCGCCGTTTTCCAGCGCGCCCTTGTCCGGTGCGCCCACGCAGGCGGCGCCGTAATGGCCGGTGGCGGACAGCGGATCGCCGACGATCACCATGCCATAGATCAACAGCGCTTGAATGATGGACATCATGGTCGTCTCCTTGCCGCCGGTGGGATCGCCCGCCGTGGCGAAGGTCGCGCCGACCTTGCCTTCCATCTTCTTCCGGACGCTTACGAAGTCGTCCAGCACCTTTTTCAGCTCCGCCGCCATGGTGCCGAAATAGACCGGCGACCCGGCGACAAGGCCGTCGCATTCCAGGAAATCTTCCTTGGTCACGGTTTCCGGCGTTTTGGACACGGCCTCCGCGCCGTCCACCGAATCCACGCCTTTGGCCACCGCTTCCGCCAGCCGCCGGGTGTTTCCGCCGCGAGAATGATACAGCACCAGAATTTTCATGTTTCGTCTCCGTTTGTTGGGGTTATGCCGTGGCAGATTTGCCAATGGACTTTTTGAACCCTAAACACCGACCGGCCCAATGTCGAATCGATGGAGGATCGTCGGCCCGGGACCGGGGAACGGGAAATCTTGTGCCTCGCCTGGGCGTTCTTCTTTCTGGAGCGGGGTCGATTCCCTCCATGCCGGGCGACCGGGATTTCCTTTCCCGCTTGCCATTTCCAAGATGCTCTGATAGCCGGTTTCCGTGAAATCGGCAAGTTGAACGGGATGGGCGGATGACGCTTTCTTTGGTGATTATGGCGGCGGGGCGGGGCAGCCGGTACGGCGGGCTGAAGCAGCTCGATCCGGTGGGGCCCTCCGGCGAAACGCTTTTGGAATATGCCCTTTTCGACGCCCGCCGGGTCGGGTTTCGGCGAGCGGTGCTGGTGGTCCGAGCGGAGACCGGAAAAATGTTCCGGGAGCGGCTGTTGCCTCGACTTCCCGAGGATTTTCCCGTCTCCCTGGCGTTTCAGAAGCCAGCCGGTTCTCCAAATCGCGAAAAGCCGTGGGGGACGGGCCATGCCGTTCTCGCCGCCGCAAATTCGGTGGACGGCCCCTTCGCCCTTTGCAACGCGGACGATTTTTATGGGCCGGAAGCGTTCCAAATTCTTTCGGATTCCATTCTGAGTTTTCCGCCGGACGGAACCGATTTCACCCTGGTCGGCTATCCCCTTCGCGAAACCCTTTCCTCCGAAGGACCCGTTTCCCGGGCGGTCTGCGAGACGGACGAGGACGGATTTCTCGCCGGGCTTGCGGAACATGTCGGGATCGCCTTGGAGCGAGGTCACGCGGGCGACCCTATTCAATCCTTGCGGGGCGAGCGGCCGGTTTTGCTTCAAGGCGACGAGACGGTCACCATGAACCTGTGGGGATTTACGCCGGCGGTTTTTCCATTGCTGAAAGACCGCTTCCAACGTTTTTTGGACCGGTTGGGCGATTCTCCGGACGCGGAGTTCTTTCTGCCGGACGCGGTGGGCGACATGGTCCGAACCGGCGACGCCCGGGTCCGGCCGCGTTCCGGCGGCCGGGGCTGGTTTGGGTTGACCCACCCGGGAGACCGGGCGCGGGCGGTCTTGCGGCTTGCGGAATTGACGGCCCGAGGCGTCTATCCAAGTCCCCTTTGGCCAAGTCCCCTTTGGCCAAATCCCCTTTGGCCAAGCCCGCCGTGGAAATGAATCGGCCGAACGCCTCCGGCCCCGTGGTCTTCATGCCCCACTACCACGAGGCGATTCATACCTTCCGCCCCGTTTCGGACCTGCTGGCGGCGGACGGGATTCCCGTTCTCTATCTGCTGGAAAACCGGGATCGGGTTTCCCCCGGCGTTTGCGAAAAATTCGGACTGCCGTGGCGGCGAATTCCGCCGTTCAAATGGGGGCGTCATCTTCGCGGCGGTTCGTTGGCTTTTTTCCGGGAGAGCCATCGAGCCTGGCGGTTCATCAGGGAATTCATGGAAACGATCCGTCCTTCCGCGCTGGTGATGACCGACGACCGCCGCTTTGTGGAATCGCTCCTGGTGGCCGAGGCCCGTCGGCGGAAAATCTTCTCCCTCGTGGTGATGTGGGCCGCCACCAATCCGCCGGGGATCATGACCGAATGGCGGGAGCGGGCGACCTACAACCGATCCCTGGAAACGCCGGCGGGGCGGATTCGGGCCGCGATGGTCCGCCCGATTGTCCAAGGGATCGCGCCCCAGGCGCTGCGGCGGGGACCGGACGGGCGGCGGTTGCTTTGGCAGCCGCTTTCGGCGATTCTTGCCATGGCGGGGCTGGGCTGCTATCCTCGCCATCCGTGGGTGCTGGGCGGCGGATGGGCGGACGCCGTGGCGGTGGTTGGCGGGCGGTACCGCGATGTAATCGCCGCCGAGGGCGTCCCCGCTTCCAAAATCCACGTCACCGGCCATCCCCGCCATGATCGAACGGTTCGGGACGGACTCCGATGGCGATGGCGGGAGCGGGACCCAATCCGCCGGGAGATCGGCGTTCCGAAGGACGGTCGGCTGGTCGTGCTGGCCGCGCCGCCGGTGGCCCACATTCTCCAGGGAACCCGGGCCGGCCACATCGCGCCGGAAACCATGGCGGGGTATCTCCGAAACGTTGTCGCGGCGCTGCTGTCGCTGGGCGCGGACGCCCATCTGGCGGTCAAAGTGCATCCCCGGGACGCGGATTTGCCGCTTTCCTGGTTGGAGGGTCACGACCGGGAATTTTCCGTCGTCCGAAATAGGGAGGCGGCCCGCCTGATTGCGGCGGGCGACCTGTTGGTCTGCCAGGGTTCCTCGGTGGTTTTCGACGCCCACCTGCTGGACGTGCCGACCGTGACTTTCGATTTCTTTCGCACGCCCGGATACGACATGTGGGCCAAGGCCGGCGGGGTTCTGCACGTCACCGATCCGGCGGCCTTTTCGGAGACGGTTCGACATGCGATGGACGATCCCGAAACCCGGCGACGGCTGGCGGCGGAGCGGGAAGAATTCCGGCGGACGCATTTGCGGGATGATGGGAGGGCGACGGAACGGATTGTCGGGTTGATTCGAAGGCGAATGGGACGGTGATTTTCGAGGGCATACGATCGTTCCGCGCCGAATTTTGGGCATTTCGTCCTTCGTAGGTACAGGGACGCCCCTACGACTGTTATCCCCATACTTATTATCGGAGAAAAATGAAACGGACGCAGATCATCGCCGAGGTTGGCGCGAACCATGGC
>CAYFVR010000291.1:0-5186 GCA_964346545.1 uncultured Desulfobacterales bacterium
GCCGGTGGCCACCGGCATGGTCTTGGCCAGCCCGCCCAGGTCGGGGATGATCTTGGTGTGGGTCTTGTCGTAGATGTAGCCGACGGACGAGAAGAAGAGGGCGGTCATCACGCCGTGGGCGAACATTTGGAAGACCGCGCCGTTGAGCCCGTCCACCGTCACGGTGGCCAGCCCCAGCCCCACGATCCCCATGTGGGAGACCGAGGAGTAGCCGATGCAGAATTTCAGGTCGGTCTGGCGAAGCCCCACGAAGGCGCCGTAGACGATCCCCACCGTGGCCAGCAGCGCCATGAGCGGCGCCCAGTAGACCCAGCCCTCGGGGCACATGAACATGCCCAGCCGCAAGACGCCGAAGGCCCCGATCTTCATCAAAACGCCGGCGTGGATCATGGAGACGGCCGTGGGCGCGGCCACGTGGCCCACCGGCGACCAGGTGTGGAAGGGCCAGACGCCGGCCAGAATGCCGAAGCCGATGTAGAAGAAGAGGAAGGCCAGCCGCTGCTGGAACGGGGTGAAGGTGTCCGGCTTCATCAACTCCAGCAGGTTGAAGGTGTCCATGCCGGAGACCACCACCAGATAGACGATCCCCGGCAGGATGAGGGCGCTGCCGGCCAAAAGATACAGGGTCAGCTTCATGGCCCCGTATTCCTTGTTGGTGGAGCCCCAGATGGCGATGAGCAGGTACATGGGGAAGAGGGAAACGTCGTACCAGACGAAGATGAAAAAGAGGTCCAGCGCGACGAACATCCCGTACACGGCGGTCACCAGCAGGAAGATCATGGCGAAGAATTCCTTCACCCGCAGCGTCATCTCCCACATGGTCAACACGCCGGTGAAAAAGACGATCCCGGTCAGCAGGAGCATGGGGACGCTGAAACCGTCCACCGCGTTGAAATAGCTGATCCCCAGGGTGGGAATCCACTCGATTTTCTCCGCGAACTGGAAGCCGCCCAAGTCCTTGTCGTAGGCGACGAACACGTAGATCGACAGGATCAGGGTGAGGCCCGAAAAAATGGCGCTGACCCATTTGATCTCCCGGTCTCTGCCGGGCGGCATGAACAGGATGATCAAAAGCCCCGCCAGGCAGCTCAGGAGGATGGCGGAAAGAACGGGAAATCCGGCGTAATGAATCTGCATCAGGGCGTCACCTTATACGAGAAAATATTACACGAAAAAATAAAGGGCGAGAAAGACCACGACCGCGAACACGACCATGAGCTTGTACTGGATCATCCCCAGGTGAAGTTCCGACAAAATCCGACCGGTTTCCACCGTGCCCCGGGCCGAGCCGTCGATGGTCCCGTCGATGACCTTCTGGTCGTTGAGATGGCAGACCTTGGAGATGCCCTCGTAGACGGCGGTGTCCAGAAACCAACGGTAGAAATGGTCGATGTACCAGCGTTGGGCGAACAGCTCCCGGATTTTCGGATATTTTTCCACGAAACCGACCTGGGCCGCGCCCCGCCGTCCGAATTCCCACCAGGCCAGCGCCACGCCGCCGAAGGCCAGCGTCAGTGCCACCACCGGCAGCCAGGCATGGTGCGACCCGTGGCCCGCGTGGGGCGTCAGGAAATGGGTGAGCGCTTCCTGGCCGAAGCCGAGAACGAGCGTGACGGCGGCCAGAATCACCAGCGGGACCGCCATGGCCGTGTCGCCGAAGCCGCCGTGGTGTTCGGGTTTGTGTTCTTCGTCCCGGGTTTTGGGAAACAGAATGATGAAGATGAGCCGGAAGCTGTAGTAGGCGGTGAGAAACGCGCCCAGCAGCCCGGCCAGCAGCCAGACCGGGTTGGGATGGTCGGCCAGGACGCCCATGATGGCCTCCTTGCTGAAAAATCCCGAAAGCGGCGGCAGCCCGGCCAGCGCGGCGGCGGCCAGGGTCATGCAGACCATGGGAATTTTCAGTCCGCGCCCGCCCATGCGGCCGATCTCGAACATGTCGTTGGTGTGGCAGGCGTGGATGAAGACGCCGGAGCAGAGAAAGAGCAGCGCCTTGAAGCCGGCGTGGGTGGTCAGGTGAAAGGCCCCCGCGAAGAAGCCGCCGGCGGCCAGCCCCATGATCATGAAGCCGAGCTGGCTGATGGTGGAGAAGGCCCAGACCTGTTTGATGTCCCGTGCCACCATGGCCATGGTGGAGGCCAGCAGCATGGAAATCGTCCCGATGGCCAGACAGATCGCCATGGCCGTGGGCGAAAGGCTGAAGAAGGGGAAAATCCGGGCGAACAGGTAGACGCCGGCGGCCACCATGGTGGCCGAGTGGAGCAGGGCGGAAACCGGCGTGGGGCCTTCCATGGCGTCGGGCAGCCAGGTCAGCAGGGGAAACTGGGCGCTTTTTCCGGCCACCCCGCCGAAGATGAGCAGGGCGGAGAGGGTGATGAGCGCCGGGGACATGTTGGCCGAGACGTCCGGGCCGTTCACCTTCAGGATGTCCAGGTCGCCGACGTTGAGCAGCACCAGCAGCAGCCCCAGCAGAAAGGCGACGTCGCCCAGCCGGGTCATCACGAAGGCTTTCTTGCCCGCCTGGGAAGCGCTCCATTTCTGGTAGTAGAAGCCGATGAGCAGGTAGGAGGCCAAGCCGACCAATTCCCAGAAGATGTAGAGTTGCAGCAGGGTGGGCGAGATGGTCAGGCTGATCATGGCCCAGGCGAAGAGCGACATGAAGGCGTAGTAGCGGGCGAAGCCGGGATCGCCGGCCATGTAGCCCAGGGAGTAGACCTGCACCAGAAAGCTGATGGTGGCGACGATGGCCATCATCAGCAGGCTGGTGGGGTCCAGCAGGACGCCCAGGGGCACGGTCATGGCGCCGGAGGTCATCCAGCGGACGCCGTACCGCACCGGCTCTTCCATGCCCCAGTGGCGGGCGAGGAGGAAATAGGCGGAAAGCAGGGAGACCGACACCGTCGCGATGGAGACGGCCGCGGCCGCCCGGGGGCGGCTCCGCAGAAAGATCAGGATGACGGCGAAGGCGACCAGCGGCAGCCCGGCCGCGGCGAAGGCGGCGAGACAGGACGGATCGGCGAGGGAAAAGGGCATCATATCCGTTTCGATCGGTTACAGGTTGCAGGTGTCGCGGTCGATGCAGCCCGGGTCCAGGGTGCCTTCCCGCCGGTAGGCGGCCACGACCAGGGCGAGCCCGATGGAGACTTCGGTGGCGGCCACGGCCAGGATGAACAGGACCACGGCCTGTCCTTCGATCTGGCCCCAGTGGAGGGCCGCGCCCACGAAGGCGACGGCCGCCGCGTTCAGCATGATCTCCAGGCCGATGAGGACCATGATCAGGTTCCGGCGGGTGACGGCGCAGAACATGCCCATGAGGAACAGGATTCCCGCCAGCAGGAGCACGTGGCTGAAGGGGACGATCATAAGGACGGGTCCTCCGCGGCGTTGTCGTCGGTTTTGCCCAGGTGCAGCGCGCCGATCACGGCGATGAGCAGCAGCAGCGAGGCGATTTCGATGGCCAGCCAGTGTCTCTGGAAGATGAATTCCCCGAAGCGGATCGGCTCGACGGTGGCGAGCGCGAGGGGTTTTCCGCTCTCCGGGCCGCCAAAGGCCAGCAGGGTCACGGCGATGAGGGTGACGGCGCCGAGCGCGGCGGCGGGCAGCCATTGCCGGAGGCGGAACAGCGGTTCTCCGGGATCATCGGTGCGGATCATCATGACGATGAAAAGGAACAGAATCATGATGGCCCCGGCGTAGATGATGACCTCCAGCGCGGCCAGGAAGGGCGCGCCGAGCATGTAGAACAGCAGCGCGGTCCCGAAAAAGGAGAAGACCAGATAGACCACCACGTGGGCCAGGTCCCGCCGGGTGATGGCGAGCCCCGTGGACACGACGATCTCGGCGGCCAGCAGGTAAAACAGGGCGGAGTAGAGGGTCATGGGGTGGTCCCGTTTTGTTTGGAATCGATCATGGTTTTTCCGGCCGAAGTTCCCCGAAATGTTCCATGGGAACGGGCACTTCGGTTTTCGCCTTTTTCCCGTGGGAATGGATGGCGTTGAATTCGTTTTCGATTTTTTTCAGAACCGGCGCCTGAAAGTATTGCTCCCCGCAGTATTCGCATTGCTCGCACGGCACATGGTTGACGATCAGAAATTTGTCGTCGTGCCGATAGATGTACTGCGTACTGGTATATTTGAAATTTTTGTTTCCGCAGAAATGGCATTTCTTCGTGGGCCTGCTTTGATTCAATGTATCACAACAGCCCATCATTTTTCAGTTTCTTTTCGAAATCCTCAAGGCGAATGCTGCCCTCGTGTCGTCTTTCGGCGATTACCGCCAAGTCATGCAGATCTTCGAGAAGTTCTCCGAATCCCATTTCTTTGGTTTTGCCTTCACGATATTGGTTTTTGGCCTTTTCCACGAGACGCTTCAAAGCTTTCGGATTCTCTTGGAGGGTCTTGTCCCATTTTTCTTCCCACTCGATTTCCTGAAGCAGTTTCTCCGTCGAGAGGTTGGCGAAATCTTCGGCAAATGTCTCAAGATGAAAGGCAATCGCGGACTTCACGTCTGCCAAGGCTTCTTCGGCGGTATTGCCCTGAGCAACGATGACGCCCTTCAGACCGAGTGGATAGGCAACGTAACCGTCCGGATGTTTTTCAACGATGATTTTGATTGTTTTCATCTAATCAAAATTTCTGGTTAAAATTTCTGGGAACTTTGGGGCTATGCTTCCACAAGCCAATCTGCCAATCGCTGACGAATCTTCCGGAGTCTTTCAGGAGAAATTTGTCCAATGCTACCCAAAAGGATTTTTTCTTGGGCAACGGCCAAGCGCCCTACTCGAATGGCGCTGTCGGCTTTGAGCCCGCTTGTCTGGAAATCCGAATCGCTTTGAAGTAAAAGTTCATCAAAATCCGGTATTGCCTGATGAATCTGAGTGGAGATCATGCAGATTAACCAATCCCCATAACTCCCTGGCAGATTTCCCACGAGAAGGGCAGGACGCGGTTTTCCCGGAGCCAAGTTGGTTTGCGGAAAACGGAAAAGGACGACGTTACCGGATTGTTTCAACGGAAGATTTCCTTTAGGTCCGCTTCCGTGTATTCCGGTCCATCTTCATTTTCAAAACCTTGCATGGCAGTTGTCAGAGACCCGACAAACCATTCCTTGTCTTCTTTTTGGCCCGCCTTCATCAGCAGATATTCCACGAAATCCAAAACCTCTTCCTGCAAGGCTTCCGGCAACTTTTC
>CAYFVR010000292.1:0-5182 GCA_964346545.1 uncultured Desulfobacterales bacterium
TCCCAGTCCTTGCCCCCCAGGTTGTGGTCGCCGCCGGTGCAGATCACCTCGATGGATTCGCCGGGCTTCACGTCGATCATGGTGATGTCGAAGGTGCCGCCGCCCAGGTCGTAGACCAGCACCACCCGTTCCCGGTCGGACTCCATGGTGCCGTAGGCGATGGCCGCCGCGGTGGGCTCGTTGATGATCTGCCGCACGTTGAAGCCGGCGATTTCCCCGGCCCGGCGGGTGGCCTCCCGCTCGTTGATGCCGAAATAGGCGGGGCAGGTGATCACCACGTCGGTGATGCCCTCCTCCCCCAGCGACTGTTCGGCGTCCTGGACGATCTTCCGGAGGACGTAGCTGGAAATCTCCTCGGCCCGGTAATGCTTGTCGTTGTGCTCGAAGAGGAAATTGGGCTCGCCCATGGACCGCTTGACGAAGCTGACCACGTCTTCGGGATAGAGCTTGGCGCTTTCCTTGGCCACGTCTCCCACCACGATGTTGTCGCCGTCGAAAAAGACCACGGACGGGGTGACGTGCTGGTTTTCCGCGTTGGGCACCACGACGGGCTTGCCGTATTCGTCCACGCAGGCGATGGAGGAGTAGGTGGTTCCCAGGTCGATGCCAAAGATTCGCTTTTTGCCGTTACTCATCGGAGGTCCCTTCCTGGGGCTCGGGCGCGGCGGGGGCCGGCTGGAAAACATGTACCTTCACCATCTCCGGGCGGATGATCTGGCCGTCCCACTCGTAGCCGGGATGGATCGTTTCCGCCACCGTCTTGTCCCGATCCGCCTCCGGCGTGGGAATCCGCTTCATGGCCCGCTGTCGGGACGGGTCGAACGTCCGGCCTTCGCAGGCGAAGGGGGAAACTCCCTGCCGGTTCAGCAAGTCCTCCAGTTCCGACGGGATGCCGTCCAGCAGATTCAGCAGCTTGACCGGGTCCACTTCCGCCGGCTCCAGCGTCGCGTAATGCTGGGTCAGCTTCCGGGTGTTGTCGATGAACTGGATGACGTCCATGACCAGGGATCGGAGATGGGATTTGACGATGTCGTTTTTGTAGGCTTGCAGCTCGGTGTGCAGGCCGTCGATGATCTTGTTCTTTTGGGCGTCGTTTTTCAGTTTGAACTCGAAATCGCGTCGAAGCCCCTCCACCACCTCGTGGATTTCCTCCAGCTTGATCTGGATGGGGTCGATGATTTCGTCGTCGTCCTCGCCGGCGATCAGATATCCGGGGTCGTCGTCAATGTCCGATCCGACATTCGGGCCGGTCGGGGGGCCGATTTCCGGTTCCCGGGGCGGCGGTCCCGATTCCGGGGAATGCCGGGTCGGAAGGACGTGACCCGAGGTCGGTTCGGCGGGCGGCGTTTCGGGCGTCGCCGGTTCGACGGCGTCGGCGGCGCCCTTCGGATCGGACGCTCCTTCGTTGATGTATCGATCCCATGCCGCTTCGGAATCCTTGGCCGGATCGGGTTGGCCAGGGGGTGAATTGGCGGCGCCGGAGCCGGGGGAATCATTGCTCATCGGGGTGCTTCCCTTCGGTGCGGTCGGTTATACGAAATCGCGAGGAAAAATGCAATCGGCCCGCGGGGCGGAGGCGGCGTCGATGTTGATTTCGCAAGATACCAGTTTAACAAAAAAACATATCGGAGGGCGGCCGGAGTGTCAACGAGAAACCCCGGCGAACGGCCGGGAAACGGGTTGCGCCGGTCGGGGTCGCCCGTCTATAATGGGCGAAATCGGTTCGCCGGCCCTTCTTTTTCGCTCCGGACGACGCCGGGGAGCAAATCGCCCTTGGAATCATCCGGATCGATGGGAGGCCGGCGCGCCTTCACCTCAAGCCGGAATTTCACATGAAAATATCGCCGTCCATTCCGTTGTTCGCCTTGATCGGAACCTTTTTGTTGACCGCTCCCGCCGGCTGCGGTCAGAAAATCGCCGCGAAGGAATCCGTGGCCGACCAAGTGCCCGCCGCCGTCGAAATGGCCGTGACCGGGCCGGGGGTGGCCTCCCTTTTCGAACATTTTTCGGTGACCGAGTCCACGATTTTCGGCGGGTCCGTCCCGGCGGAGCGGTGGGAAGCCCGGCTCGGCTTCAATCCCCTGGTCCCGGCCGCCTGGGCGGAGCGGGGGATTGATCCCGCCGGGCCGACGGCCCTGGCCTTGCGCGGTCTGGATCCCGAACTTCCCGCCAAAATCGCCGGAGAACCCGTCGCCGGCGCCGTCCCCGGGTCCGATTTCGCTCTGCTGATCTGCCTGCCGGCGGCGGATTCCGAGAAAGCCCGATCCGCGGCGCGAAATCTGGTGGAAACCGCCCTGCCCGACGCGGTGGTGGCCGAGGAGGCGGGGATTCTTCGGTTTTCCTCGGCGGCCGAAAACGTGCAGGGCGCGGTGGCCGAGCGAAACGGCGCCCTGCTGGCGGCCATGGGGCCGGGGGCCGGCGCTCTGCCGCTGATTCGGGACGCCTTGAACGCCGAGGACCGTCTTTCGGGCGTCGAAGGCTACAAGAATGCGGCTGGGGCCATGGGGCCCGAGGACGACCTGCTGGTCTTCGCCGACTTCGTTCCTCTCCACGATCGGCTCCGGGACCGGATGGCCGCCGGCGAACCCTTGGAAGGGGCGGGGATTCCCGTCGACCGGGCGGACCGGATGGCCCGCTACGCGGCCGATTATCGCTGGGGCGCGGCCTGGCTCGACCTGGACCGTTCCGATCTTCGGGTCGCCGGCATGGTGGCGGTTCGGAAGGATTCGCCGCTGCCGGCCACGTTGACCGACAAGCGGCCGGGGCGGAAGCCGCTGCTCGACGTGCCGTCCCCGCCGTTGCTGCTTTCCCTGGGCAGCCTGGCGCCCGAAACCTACCTCCGCGTCCTCCGGGAGGCGATGACCGAAGCGGAACGGGAGGCCTTCGACGCCCGAATGGCGGCGGCGGGGGCGCAATTGGGGATCGACGTGGAACGCGATCTCGTCGAGAATTTCACCGGCGGATTCGGTTTCGGCGTCTTCGACGGGGTCGGCCTCAACATGGCCAACCACAACACGCTCTTTTCCGCCGGCGTGAAAGACGCCGACAAGGCCCGGAAAACCCTGAAGGCGGCGGCCGACCGGCTTCGCGGGCAAGGCGGGATGACCGTCGCCGAAACCCGGGTGGGGGAGACCGACGCGGTGGCGGTGAACGTGCTCGGCTTCATTCAGATTTTCGCCGGCGTCCACGAGGATCGGCTGCTGGTTTCCCTGGGGCGGCGGATGTTCCAGGAGGCGGTGTCGGCCGAAAAGGCCCGCCCCGCCCCCGATCTCGCCGCGGCCGACGCCTGGGAGAACGATCCCGCGGTCTTTTTTCTGGACGTGGACCAGCTCGTTCAGGCCAGCCGAAATTTCGGCTTCCTGCTGACCCAGCTCAACCGGGGCCGGCCGGTGGAGGCGCGGGACACGAAACCCTTGGAGGCGTTCCGTTATCTGATGTCCACCGCCCGGATCGACGGAGACCGGATGGTCGGGGAATTCCGCGTGGCCACCCGCTTTTCCGAGCCGTTTTTTCAGGCGGTGGTTCCGGTGGTCCAGGCCCTGGCGGAGCGGCTCCCCCGGCGGCCCGCCGTCGGGGGAAGTCCGTCCGAAGCGCCGGCCGCTACTCCGTCGGCGGATTCGGCGGACGATCCGCCAGCGCGTTCAGAGTGAGGGTCAGGGGCCGGTTGTCCTCGCTTTGCCCCAAAAACCGGATCGGGCCGGGACGGCGGTATTCGTCGTCTCCGGTTCGGGCCGCCAGCCATTCCTCCCGCTTGGCCTTCACCACTCGAAAGGCCGCCGATTCCAGGTCCACCAAGCTTTTTTCCAGCACCAGCGCCAGTCGGCCCTTCCGCTCCTCCAGCCGCATCATCGGGGCGATGGGGAGGCCCAGCGGTTCCCAGGCGTCGAAGTCGAACTCCAGGTTCCGGATGGCCGCCATTTGGCCGGTGGCCCCGTTGGCGACGAGGCTCCAGACGGTGAGCCCCAGGTTGTAGGTGTAGATGCAGTCGAACTGGGTGGGGTCGCTGCCCCGGCCGTCGTAGCCGAAGAAATGGGTCTGGGTCTTCACGTCGGGCATGGAGGCGTTGTAGATCTTTTCCAGCGCCGGGGGCGGCGGGTTCCTGGCCGCCAGCACCTCCGCCCGTTCCAGTTCGATCCGCAGGGTTTTGACCGAGATGATGGACGGCTTGAGCAGCAGCCATTCCTCCCCCCAGTTCCGAAAGAGCGCCGGGCCGAAACGGTCGGGATCGAGGTCGCCCTTTTCCAGCGTTTTTCGATAATGGTCGCGGTGGATGCCGATCTTGTAATCGCCCCGTTCCCGCAGGATTTTGAGATAGTCCCGCACCAGCCCCAAAATCACGTCCTCGGTGGGCACCTGGGAGAAGGGGAAGTTGCCGTGGCTGTCCCGCTCCATGAGCAACCCCTCCTGGAAAAAGGGCGGGATGTCGTTGAACAGATCGTCGTCCCGGGTGTTCCAGATGGAGGAGGCGGATTCGTCGTCCCGGGAGCGGCGGGCCAGCCGCCGCAGGTAGTCCAGCTTGTCCTCCAGCGCGGAAAAGTCGTGGTGAAAGGCCTGGTCGTGGGTTTCGTTGTACTCGGCGATGATGGTGTTGAGCTTGATGATGAAGACCTGGATTTCGTTGATGAACTCCAGGATGCCCTCGGGAATCACCACGATGCCGTAGTTTTTGCCCACCGCGGCCCGGCGGACGATGCCGTCGCAGATGACCCGGGAGAGATGGCGCAGGGTCATGCCGTAGGCGGTGTAGTCCACCGTGCCTTCGGCCTCCGCCTTTTTCAGCCGCCTTTCGTCCACGTAGTCGGCCATGTCCTCGCCGATGAAGGTCATGTTGGGATGGGCCTGGAGCGCCACCTCCAGCGCCAGGTGGCTGGCCACCCGGCCCATCACCTTGCAGAAATGCCAGTATTTGACGTCGCTGCTGGCGTCGGTGCTGAGGCTGCTGACCGAGTTGGCGAAGGCCCGGGCCGCGGTGTGAAAGCCGAAGGAGACGGCGCAGAGGCTCTGGCCGTTGTCGTCCCGGACCTGGATGTCGCCGTCGATGGTTTTGGGCACGCCGATCACCTGAACGCCGTCTTCTTTCATTTCCTGGGCCAGGAAGGCGGCGTTGGTGTTGGAGTCGTCGCCGCCCACCACCACCAGGGCGTCGAGCCCCAGCTCGCGGCAGGTTTCCCGGGAGAGGCGC
>CAYFVR010000293.1:0-5044 GCA_964346545.1 uncultured Desulfobacterales bacterium
AAAACACCCCCCTGCCCCCCTCAAGGGGGGATTGGCTCGTTGTTTCCCCCCTTGAGGGGGGTCAGGGGGGTGTTTGGGGCTTCGGTATCGGTAGTTTTGCAAACCGCCTTAGATCCACAAAGATCGAGAAGTCACACTTCCCATTTGCAAGCGACACCGCTTTTTCCAACGCCCCGGCAACGGCCGGGGCCGTCGCAACGGAGATCGTTCATGAGTCAGCCGGACTGGATCCGACATCACACCGCAGTTTCTCTTCAGCGCATCCTGCCGCGAGTCCGTTTCCGGTACCAGGATCGGATCGCCCGAAACCCGGAGGCATGGGACGCCTTTCAATCCCGGCTTCAACGGGAATGGGGCCGCCTCTTCGGCCTGCTCGTGGGCCTGTACGGGGGGCATTACGACTGTTTTTACCACCTGGAACTGCTGGTGGAAACCATGGCGGAAAGCTGGCTGGACCGCCCCGAGGACCTGAAAGAACTCGACCGACGACGGGAGGCCGATCCCCAATGGTTCCAGTCCGAGGAAATCGTGGGCGGAGTGCTCTACGTCGATCTGTTCAGCGACAACTTGGCCAACCTGCCCAAGCACATCCAATACTTCAAAAGCCTGGGACTCAACTACATTCACCTGATGCCGCTTTTTTCGGTGCCCCGGGGCGACAGCGACGGCGGCTACGCCGTCAGCTCCTACCGCATGGTCAACCCGGAGCTGGGCACCATGGAGGAGCTGGCCGAGGTCGCGCGGCAATTCCGGGCCGAGGGGATCAGCCTGGTGCTCGACTTCGTCTTCAACCACACGTCGGACGAACACGAGTGGGCGGTGCTGGCCCAGTCGGGCGATCCCGAATACCAGGCGTTCTACCACATTTTTCCGGATCGGGTGATGCCCGACCAGTACGAAGCCAATCTGCGAGACATCTTTCCCGAGGTGCGGCGAGGCAGCTTTACTTGGCGGGCGGACATGAACCGCTGGGTCTGGACAACCTTCAACAGCTTTCAATGGGACCTGAACTACACCAACCCGGCGGTTTTCCGGGCCATGGCCGAGGAGATGCTCTTCCTGGCCAACGCCGGCGTGGAAATTCTTCGGCTGGACGCCGTGGCCTTCATCTGGAAGCGGATGGGAACCTCCTGCGAAAATCTGCCCGAGGCCCATCAAGTGATCCAGGCGTTTAACGCCGTGGTCCGGATCGCCGCGCCCGGCATGTTGTTCAAATCGGAAGCCATCGTCCATCCGGACGAGGTGATCCGCTACATCAGCCCGGAGGAATGCCAGCTTTCCTACAATCCCACGCTGATGGCCCTGCTGTGGGAGGCGCTGGCCACCCGACGGACCGGCCTCATCGAACACGCCATGCGCAAGCGCAACCGGATTCCGGAAAATTGCGCCTGGGTCAACTACCTGCGCTGCCACGACGACATCGGCTGGACCTTCGACGACGACGACGCCTGGGAGCTGGGCATCGATCCGGCCGCCCACCGGCGGTTTCTCAACAATTTTTATACCGGACAGTTCGAAGGCTCCTTTTCCCGGGGGGTGCCGTTCCAGTTCAACCCGGAAAACGGCGACCAGCGGGTCGCCGGCACCCTGGCGTCCCTGGCCGGGCTGGAGCAGGCCATCCATCTGAACGATCCGGTGCTGCTGGACATGGCGGTGCGCCGCATTCTGCTGCTGCGGGCGGTGGTGATGACCACCGGCGGAATTCCCCTGATCTATCTGGGCGAGGAATGGGGCATGCTGAACGACTACAGCTACGTGGCCGACGCCAAGAAGATGCGCGACAGCCGCTGGGTCCACCGCCCCAAAACCCGCTGGGAGGACGTGGAGCGCTGGAACGATCCGTCCGCCGTGGGCCGACGCATCTTTTCCGAAACCGCCTGGCTCATCGGCCTGCGCAAACGGACCCCGGCCCTGCGAAACGCCGGCATGGAGGTCATTGGCGCGGAAAATCCCCATCTCTTCGGCTATATCCGCCAAAACGACGGGCAACGGCTGCTGATTGTCAACAATTTTTCGGAGTATCCCCAAACCATCTCGGAAAAACGGCTGCGGGTCTACGGCATGAGCCACCCATTCGTGGACCATGTGAGCGGGGAGCGATACGCCGCCGACGAGCCGCTCCAGCTCGGCCCCTACCAGTTCGTCTGGCTGGAGGGGACGGGGGCCGGCGAAGCGTCCGACCACCCATAAAGAACCGATTCGGAGGAAGCGTGGGCGGGCGAAGCACCGGCCTTGCTCTACCCGGGCGGAACAAAGCGACCACGAAAGCGAGGCGCCATGCGCAACTGGCAAGGGCTGGACATTGAGGCGGAAGGCAGCGGGATTTCCGCGCCGCTAAGCTACCACGTCAACCTGCTGGGCACCCTGCTGGGCCAGGTGATCCGGGAGCAGGCGGGAGAACCGGTTTTCGGCAAGGTCGAGTCCCTTCGCAACGCCTGCAAAGAAGCCGACGCGGCCGCCGACCCCGACGCCGCGTTCGACGAAATCGCCGAACGCCTTCGAAAAATGAGCCTGGACGACCTTTTCTGGCTGATCCGCTCCTTTTCCGCCTTTTTCAACCTCGTCAACGAGGCGGAGCGGCAGGAGATCATCCGAATCAACCGGGAGGCGGAAATTTCCGAAACCCCGGAAGATCCCCGCGGCGAATCAATCCGGGAGGCGATTCATCGGCTCCAAGAAATGAAGATCGATCTGAAGGCGTTGTCGGACCAGATGGCCCACCGGCTGGACATCCAGCCCACCTTGACGGCCCACCCCACGGAGGCCCGCCGGGGCTCCATCCTCTACAAGCAGAAGCGCATCGCCGGCCTGCTTTCCGGCGTGCCCCGGGACGGTCGTCTGGGACCCAACGAGAAGGACCGGATTTTCACCCGGATTTACCATCAGATCGCCCTGCTCCTGGCCACCGACGACGTGCGGGGGGATCGACTGACGGTGTCCGACGAGGTGGAAAACGGGCTCTACTACTGCACCACCACCATATGGGAAACGGTGCCGCGCATCTACCGCGATCTGCGCGAAGCACTGGAACTTTACTACGACGAGGCGCCGGCCCCGCCGGTGTTTCTGCGGTACCGGTCCTGGATTGGCGGCGACCGGGACGGCAACCCCTTCGTGACGCCCGAGGTGACCCGCTGGGCCTTCGACACCTATCGAGACCGGGTGCTGGGACTTTACCAGGACGAAATCCGGGAACTTTGGCGCGAAACGAGCATTTCCGTCCTGCGGGTGGAGGCCCCTTCGGAATTGACGGAGGGACTGGCGGCGGCCTCCGAGACGGCTGGACTTTCTCCGGAATTTCGCAGGCGATACCGGAACGAGCCGTGGCGGCTTCATCTGAGCGTAATGGAGGCGCGGCTGCGGCGACTTCGAGACGATGAACTCGCCTACGACGTGGCCGACTTCATCCGCGACCTGGAGGTGCTGCGCCGCTCTCTGGTGGCCGCCGGCCTGGGCGACATGGCCCGCCACGGCCGGCTGGCCGAACTGATCGACCGGGCCCGGGTGTTCGGATTTCACTTCGTCTCCCTGGACATCCGGCAACACAGCCGGATCCACGAAGTCGCGGTGGCCGAGCTGCTTCGTCGGGCGGGCGTCCACGGCGATTACGCCGGTCTGGACGAAACCGAACGGGTGCGCCTGCTGGAGGCCGAGCTGGTGAATCCCCGCCCCCTGGTGGGGCGAGAGGAGATTCTCCCCGATTCGGTCACCATCGCCCTGGACGCCCTGGAGGTGGCCCGGGACGCCTGGCGGCGAGACGCCGAAGCCATCGGCAGCTTCGTGGTCAGCATGACCCACGAGGTCAGCGACCTGCTGGAGGTTCTCCTGCTGGCCAAGGAGGTCGGTCTGTGGCGGGTGGCCGGAGACCGGGTGGAATCGCCGGTGGACGTGGTGCCGCTGTTCGAAACCATCGACGACCTGGACCGGGCCGGGGCCCTGCTGGAATCGGCCTTCGGAAGCCGGATCTACCGGATGCATCTGGCCGCCCGCGGCGATTTCCAGGAAATCATGCTGGGCTACTCCGACAGCAACAAGGACGGCGGCTACTGGATGGCCAACTGGGCCCTGGAAAAGGGACACGAGCGGCTGGCGGTGGTCTGCCGGGAGGCCGGGATCGACTTCCGATTCTTCCACGGGCGGGGCGGCAGCGTGGGCCGAGGCGGCGGCCGGGCCAATCAGGCCATCCTCACCATGCCCACCGAAAGCCGCAACGGCCGGCTGCGGTACACCGAGCAGGGCGAGGTGATCTCCTTTCGCTACGCGCTGGCCCCCATGGCCCGCCGCCATTTGGAGCAGATCACCAACGCCGTGCTGCTCTCGGTTCACGAAAGCCAGTGCGACGTGGGATGCAGTCCCGAAATGATCGCCATGATGGACGACATCGCCGGCCGCTCCATGACCGCCTACCGCGAGCTGATCGACGATCCGGATTTTTGGGCCTGGTACCGGGAGGTGACGCCCATCGAGCATATCGGCAACCTGCCCATCGCCTCCCGGCCGGTGTCGCGGAAGTCGGCCGACGAGGTGGAGTTCGACGATCTGCGGGCCATTCCCTGGGTCTTCGGCTGGACCCAGACCCGTTACAACGTCCCGGGCTGGCATGGCATCGGCAACGCGTTTTCGGACCTCATCGCGGAGAACGAAGACAACCTGGAAAAACTGCGGCGGATGTGGGACGGCTGGACCTTCTTCCGCACGGTGCTGGACAACGCCCAGCGGGAAATGGCTCGCGCCCGTCTGGTCATGGCCAAACGCTACGCCCGTCGGGGCGGCGGCGGTCTGCATCGGAAAATTGAAGAGGACTTCCGGAAAGCGGAAGCGGCAATCCTGCAAATCACCGGCCAGGACGAGCTGATGGACATCCACCCCGTCATCCAGAAATCGATTCGTCTGCGCAACCCCTACACCGACGTGCTCAATCTCGTCCAGGTGGAGCTGCTGGACCGGTGGCGGGAAGCCAAGGATGACGAACGCGGCGCCCTGCGCCATGCCATCTTTCTGACCATCGGCGGAATCGCCGGAGCGATGCAGAGCACGGGGTGAA
>CAYFVR010000294.1:0-3068 GCA_964346545.1 uncultured Desulfobacterales bacterium
GGGAAACAACGACCCCATCCCTCCTTGAGGGGGGTCAAGGGGGGGAAACAACGACTCCATCCCCCCTTGAGGGGGCCCAGGGGGGTGTTTTTCTCGGTATGAAAATTCGTGCAATTCGACTAATCTGCCGCCGTTTCCGAAAATCTTGGAATATTGGAAATGGCGCTCAAAAAAATGGCTTAAAAATCGGGAAAATAAGATTTGCCGGTTTTTGGAGCGATAGCGGTTCGTTAAAAAAATTTCCGGTGGACGCTTGCATCCTTCCCCGCAGCCGGTTATACATTTTTGAGATTGAAGCAAACCCGTGGCCCCCCCCGTCAATCGTTCGCAAATCGTTGAAAATCTTTGCCAAACTCGGGCGAAAGCGGGTAACGCCGCGGAAAGGAGTTCATCCATGGGGGCCGTGCTCATCGTCGACGACGACAAACTTCTGCGGGAGGCGCTCACGGAACACGTTTCGGACCTGGGTCACGAGGTGCTGGCCGCCGCGACCCTCCAGGAGGGCGAAGCCATGGCCCGATCCGAAGCGGTGGATGTGGTATTTCTGGACGTTCGGCTTCCGGACGGAGACGGACTGGAGGCGGTGCCCCTCTTCCAAAACGCGCCGGCCTCTCCCCAGGTGATCATCATCACCGGAGTGGGCGACCCGGACGGCGCGGCCATGGCCATTCGCCACGGCGTGTGGGACTACCTGCAAAAACCGTTTTCCACCGACGAGATCGCGCGGCACATCCGCCGGGTCATCGAGTTCCGCAAGCGGCGCGGCTCTTCGGACGACGGCGTGGTTTTGAAGCGGGAGCAAATCATTGGAAGCAGTCCGGCGTTGATGGAATGTCTGGCCAAGATGGGCCAATGCGCCGCCAGCAACGGTTCGGTCTTGATCACCGGCGAAACCGGAACGGGCAAGGAGCTGTTCGCGCGGGCCATCCACGCCAACAGCCTGCGATCTGGCCGGCGCTTCGTCATGGTCGATTGCGGAACCATCCCGGAAGGGCTGATGGAGGGCCCGCTGTTTGGCCAATCCACCGGCGAAGATTCGGAAACGGCCGACGATGGATGGCTGCGGCAGGCCGACGGGGGCACTTTGTTTCTGAACGAGGTGGGCGAGCTGCCCATGGATGTGCAGAAACGGCTTCTGGGCGTCCTTCAGGACCAGAAGCCCCACCCGGTGGGCGCCCGACGCGGGAAGGACAGCGAATTTCGACTGATCGCGTCCACTCGTCATCATTTGTGGCGCATGGCGGAGCAGGGAGGGTTCCGAAAGGATCTTTTGCTCCGGCTGCAAAAATTCCACATCGAGATCCCGCCTCTGCGGGAGCGGCCCGAAGACATTTTGGAAACGATCCAGTATTACGTTCATCGCCTCGTGGAAAAGCGGGGCGGCTCTCCCAAATCCCTTTCCCAGGAATTCATCGAGGTCCTCGGCGGATACGAGTGGCCCGGAAACGTGCGGGAACTGATTCGTACGCTGGAAGTCGCGCTGGAAGCGGCCGAGCGGGACGCCGTGCTGTATCCGGTTCACCTCCCGGAACCCATTCGGCTGCGCCACGTCCGGGATTCCGTGGCCCGCAGAAAGGCCGAATGCGGCGACGATGGCTATCCCTCCCTGCCGTCGGCCGCCCAGCGCTCCGCCCATTCCCTTCCGAGCTTTCGGGAAGCCCGGGAGGTCACCTTGCTGGCCATGGAGGAATCCTATCTTCGCCGGCTGGCGGCGGAAACCGGCGGGGACATGAACCAGATGTGCGAGATCGCGGAACTCGGGAAATCCCGCATGTACAGCCTGGTCAAAAAACACGGGATTCAACTGAGCTGAACCGCCGGGATGTCGGCGAAGGGCGTCCCCTTTGCCGGACGCGGCCTGCGCCCAACAACCGCGGCGGGTTCTTCGGGACAAAGGCGGCTCGAAATTCCGCCGGAAATTCTGGCCGCCATGGTTCGTTCCCCGCTCTGGCATCCCCAAGACGCGGTTCGGCCGAACGGATTCGTTCCCGAGACGCCCGCCGACGGAAACGAGGATTGATTTCATGAGCCAACCGACCGATCTCGAATTGTTCGAACGCCAGGCCGAAATGCTGGCCAACCGAGTTCGCAAGCGACATCGCCACTTCGCCAAACGGTACGCCCGCCAGAGGATCGAGGCGTTTCGGCTGTACGACTGGGACATTCCCGAGATCCGGGCCGTGGTGGATTGGTACGCCGGACATCTGGTGGTGGGAGAATACGCCCGTAAGCAATCCGTGCCGGAATGGCTGCCCTTGATGGGAGAGGCGGCGGCCCGCGCGTTGGGGGTTCCCCCGGAAAATCTGCACCTGAAAGAACGTCGCGCCGGCTATCGGGAAGGGGGGCGGTACGGACGGCTCGATTTTACGGAACGGAAAATCGAGATTCGGGAACGGGATTTTTCGTTCCGGGTCAATCCCGAGGATTTCGTGGACACCGGGCTTTTTTCCGACCATCGGAACACCCGACAAATCGTTGGAGAGCTGGCCGCCGGCAAGGATTTTCTCAATCTTTACTGCTATACGGGAACTTTTACCTGCTACGCGATTCGCGGCGGCGCGAAAAGCAGCGTCTCGGTGGATCGCGCCGAGACCGCCATTCGCTGGGCCGAAGAAAACCTGGCCGCGAACAAGCTGGGGGGACCGGACCATCGGCTGCTCCAGGCCCACGCCATGGATTTTCTGGAAGAAGCCCGACGAAAAGGGCGGGCCTTTGATCTGGCCTTGGTCGATCCGCCGTCCTTTTCCCAGACGGAGGCCACCGGGGAGGATTTCGACGTATCCCGGGATCATCCCCGTTTGCTGGCCGCGGCCGCGGCGGTGATGCGGCCCGGCGGGACGCTGTTTTTCTCCACGAATCATCAGGATTTCCACTTCCGTCCGCCCCCGGCGCTGGAATCCGCCGACGTTCGGGAAATCACCGCCATGACCGTGCCGGAGGACTATGTCCGCAACCGTCCGCCCGTCCACCGTTGCTGGCGAATCGTCTGGTAGGCGCCTGGAATCCTCCGCCGCTTCGCGGGAATACCGAGAACGCCATCGCAACCCGATTCCGCCCAAAGGCGGTAC
>CAYFVR010000294.1:3168-5036 GCA_964346545.1 uncultured Desulfobacterales bacterium
ATTCCGCCCAAAGGCGGTACTTTCAACTCGGGATTGGGAGACTCTCATGAAGGTGATTGCCGATTTGTGCCTGGTGCCCCTGGGCGTCGGTCTTTCCTTGTCGCCATACATCGCGGCCTGCGAGAAAATTCTAAAAGACGCCGGGCTGGAGACGACGCTACACGCCTACGGAACCAACATCGAAGGGGAATGGGACGCGGTGATGGCGGCGGTGAAGCGCTGCCATGAAACGGTCCACGAAATGGGCGCCCCCCGCGTTTCGACGACCCTGAAGTTGGGCACCCGAACCGATCGGGCGCAGACCATGGCCGACAAAATTTCCAGCGTCACGGAGAAGCTGTCATGAAAACGGTGCTGGGAATCATCGCCTCGCCGCGACGGCTGGGGAACTGCGAATTGATGGTCAAGGAGATCGCCCGGGCCGTTCCGGAGCCTCACGAACTCCGGCTGTTGCATCTCCACGATTTCGCGCTCGGTTCCTGTCGGGCCTGTTACGCGTGCCTGTTCGGGGACGGCGTCTGTCCCGTCGGGGATGAACTGCCGACGGTCATCGAAGCGATGGCGGGCGCGGACGCCTTGATCGTGGCCGCGCCGACCTACTACCTGGGGCCGAACGCGGCGCTGAAGAACTTTTTGGATCGTGGGCTCTCCTTCTACGCCCACGCGGACCGTCTGTGGGGGACGCCCGCCGTGGGGGTGGCGGTGGCCGGGATTCCGGGGCGGGAAGGGTACGCCAGGTTGGGCGTCCAGAGTTTTCTCAAGCTGACGCTGGCCGACGTGAAGGGCGTCGAAGTCGCCTACGGCGCGTTGCCCGGCGAGGTGTTTCTGGCCGACGAAAATCGGGAAATGGCGGCCGCGCTGGGCCGGGCGCTGTTTGGAGAACCGGTTCCGGCCGCCGAACCGGTCTGCCCGCTGTGCGGCGGGGATACCTTCCGGTTTCTGGGCGGGGACCGGGTCCGCTGCATGTTGTGCAGCAACGCGGGACGGATGGAAGACGGGCCGGACGGGCCGTCCTTCCAGATCGAGCGGGGAGAGCACCAGCTTTTCCTGACCCGGAAGGACGTGGAAGACCACGGGGAATGGCTTCGGTCGATGAAGGATCGTTTCATGGAACAGCGGAAAGAGCTGAAACGGGTGATTCTGCCCTATCGGAAGGACGGGGAGTGGATTCGGCCGGACGGGGCGGAGTGATCGAATCGAAGGGAACGTTCGAAACTTTCGAATCAGCGGGGGGCGTTCATGGAAGCGGGGATTCGCTGGATTTGCACCCATTGCAACCGCATGGATCACGGCGGCTGCGCCATTCGCGTGGGGGTTCGGGACGGCCGGGTCGTCAAGATCGTGGGGGACCCGGACGGATTTTTGAATCGGGGCTACGTCTGCCCCAAAGGGCTGGCGCTGGGGGAGAAGCTGGAGCACCCGGATCGGCTGCGGCGGCCCTTGCGCCGAACGGGAAAACGCGGGGAAGGGAAGTGGGAGGCGGTTTCCTGGGAGTCCGCGCTGGATTTCGTTTGCGAGGGGCTGGATCGGACGCGGCGGGCGCACGGCGCCAAGGGCGTGGCCTTTTGCCAGGGGATGCCCAAGGGGATGGAGCATTTCGCGCTGATCCGGCTGGCCAATCTGTTCGGCTCGCCCAACGTGGTGGCGGTGCAGGACGTCTGCCATGCGCCCCGGGAGGTGACCGGCTTGCACACCTGCGGCTTCTATCCCGTGGCCGATCTCCATCACGACACCGAGGCGGTGCTGGTCTGGGGCGGGAATCCCCTGGCGACCAACGAGGAAGGGCAAATCGGCCGGAACCTGCTGGACCGGCTGAAGGCGGGGGCGAAGCTGATCGTGGTGGACCCGCGCCGGACGAAACTGGCCGC
>CAYFVR010000295.1:0-4999 GCA_964346545.1 uncultured Desulfobacterales bacterium
TGGCGAGGCGGCCTTCGGAGTCCAAGGGGAGGAGCGGGGCGATCTTTCGGTAAAGGTGGCCGTTGCCGATGGTGGTCCGAAAGGTGGTTCGACCGATCGTGACGGTATCCCGACCGGGGGGGGGGGTGCCGCCCAGGGCCACGGGGGGCGGTTTTTCGGCGCCCCCCCCCCCCCGGTCGGAGACCCCCGCCAGCGCCGCCGGGGGGGGGGTCAGCAGGAACCGCCACTCGACGGTCGCCGACGGCGGCGTGGTGGTGGTCTCCATCCAGGCCAGCACGATCTCGCCGGACCGGAGTCGGGACCGGAGCCAGTTGGCCTCCATGGCCGACGGCGTCTCGGTGAAGGGCGACCGGTCCGGATCGACCTTCAGATCCGCCGGATGCCCCGCCGCCACGAACCGGGCCGCGATATGATCCTGAATGAAGGCCAAAATGGCCGCCGGCGTTTTCTTCTCGGTCAGGGCGTCGGTAATGCCCTCCGCCATATCGCCGGCCAGATCCCGGGTAGAGGCCATCGCCCGCGATGCCAGCCCCCGGATACCGGAGGGGCCGGCGGATCCCCCCGCGGCGGCCGCGCTCGGCCCCCCGTTCTCGCGCGGCTTCTCGTCCGAGAAGGCCACATGCAGCCCCTTATCGTCCCGCTGAAGGACGATGTAGAACCGTTCCGCCCGCCGCTTCAGGACCCGGGCCACCTTCCAGCCGCCGACCCGGGCTTCTATGAGAACCGAATTTTCCCTCCGTTCCTCATCGGTTTCGGCGTCATGCGCCGACGAAAGCCATTCCCGAAGATCGGCGACAAGAACCGAAAGGTCATAGTCAGGGGGAACCTGAAGGGTGCGGACGGGCGGATTAGACGTCATGTTGTGCCTTCCTCATGAAGCGGTGATCGGTTTCGTTTCTTTCTTGATCGAGTATAGCTGCCGGAGAGGAAAAGGATCAATAGTGTTTCATAAATGGCGCCGGTTTCAGCGCGGGGAAGGGAGACGAGCGGCGTCGCTGGCGGCGGGGTAGGCCATTGCAGCGCGGGAGTGAACTCCCACGCTGCTATGTGTCGTCCCTGCGGGACTGAAATTGCAAGACATGTCCTGTAGGGACATCATAGAATAGCGTGGGAGTTTATTCCCTCGCGGCAAGCGGCGAGGTCTTTGTCCCGGCGGTGGTAGCCGGTTTTTTCGATGAGGGGTTGGGCCTGTTGGCGGTGGGGTTCGGCTTTGTCGGGGTGGTTCATGGCAAGGTGGAGGCGGGCGGATTCGAGGTGGTAGTCGGTGAGGTGGAGCTTCATCTCGCTGAGTTCGGCGATTTCGAGGACTTCGGCCAGGTCGGCTTGGGCGTGGATGAAGTCGTCGCGGTGGCGGTGGAGTTCGGCGCGGGTTAGGAGGCCGAGGGGCAAAATATCTTGCCGCCCCGATTCCCGCAGCCCATTCACCGCCGCGTTCAGCCATGTTTCCGCCTCGGTGAAATCGCCGGACGCCTCCGCCAGGGTCTTGTGCAGGTGGGCGCGGCCGAGGGAGAGTTTGTTTAGGGCATGGTCCAAAAGCGCTGCTCGATTTTGTTCCGCCCATTCCAGCGTCTGCCCGGCCCGCTCCAGCACTTCGGCATACCGCCCCCGGGAAAGCAGCAGGTCGCAGAACCGAAAGCCTTGAAGGGAATAGAGGCAGGGGTATTGCGGCTGCCGTTCTTTCTGCATGGCCTCGGCTTCCCGGAACAGGCGCTCCGCTTCTTCCAGGTCGCCGGCCTGATGGAGGGCGTCGGCCAGGGTGGTGCGTTTGCTCTCTTTCTGGAAATCATCCCCGCTCCGGTCGGCGAAATCGACGCTTTGGCGGGCATAGTCCACGGCCTTTTCGACCTCGCCCAGGGTCAGCCAGAGTTCGCTGAGGTTGCCGGCGTCTTGGGCTGCGCCTTTCCAGTCTTCTTGTTGAATGCTGGATTCCATTCCGGCCTGAATGGGCTGGGCCGCCTCGCGCAAGCGGCCCAGGGCGCGGAGGCGGAAGCCAGCCCAGTTTAGAACGCCAGCTTGGAACAGTTCGTTTAAAGCTGAAGCTGGTTTTGACCATATTTCTTCGAAAAAGCCTGCCAGTGCCGCTAAGTCAGAACCGAACGCCCCTAGTTTGCTTGTGCAATAATGCTCTTGCTTTCTTTTGATTCTCTCCCAATACACATCTTCTATCGTTTCCTGGTAACGCTCCGCCATACACCCATGCGCACAAGCCGCAAACAACGGTTCCATTTCTTCCAGGGTATCAGGCAGTTCTTTTTCCGGAACGCTTTTGTAGTATTCGTACAGGCTGCTGTGGGCTTCTTTCCAGGCGTCGGGGTTTGTTTTTTGCAGCCGCTCGCCGAAGTATTCGCGGATTAGGGGGTGGCAGTCGAGGATGGCTTTTCGTTGGGGGTCTTCCTGAGCGATGAGGCGCAATTCTCGCAAGCGCTTGACAGCATAAAGCCATTTGGCTTCGGTTAGCCCTTGAATTTCATTGGTCAAGCCTTCAATTACCGGTTCCGCTTTTAGCGCTTCGATGGCCCCGCCCTCAGCCGGGCGGTCGAACAGACCCAACAGGTAGAGGATGTTCAACTCGGGTGTGCCGGATAGCCAATCTTTATACGATTCCATCACCCGTTTGGCGTGGCCGCCCTGTTCCTCTTCCTCAGTCAGCTTAGCGATGCGGTCGCGCCGCCGGATGTCGCCGTCGTGGACCACAGAAATGAAGCTGCCGAGCAGGTTTAGGGCCAGTGCATGGCCGCCAAACGCTTCGACCGCTTCTTTCAAATCATCTTTTCTGCCTTTTACCCCAAGGCTTTTCAACAATTCCACACCGGCCTCAACCGACAAGTTTTCCAGCGGAAGCCGGGCGCAAGGCCCCGGGACTTCGACCGTTTCACCCTCGACCAGGGCGCATTCCGCTACCGTGCTTTTCAATTCGTTCAGTGCCAGCCTGGATGTGATGACGCACAGCCCATCGTTCAACCGGGCCAGCTCCTTGAACAACGCCTGTAGCCCCTGGTCCTTCAGCTTCCCCTTCATCTCGCCCGACGGATACTGGAGCGGCTCCAGCCCGTCGAGGATCAGCAGCGTCTTTTTCTGTCGCACCAACTCAGCCAGCCGGACGCCCTTGTCCCACGCCGCTCCCTTTTTCGGATCGGGGTCGCCGAACCATTCCAGCGCATGGGCAAAAAACGGGTCCGCCGATGCCTGCTTGCCTTCGGCCGCCCCCTGACTGTAAAACGACCAGCCATAAACAAGCCGCGCGCCCCGGTAGTTATCGCGTTCCATGCCGTTGAGCCACCCGTTCACCAGCGAAGTCTTGCCCACCCCGCCCCAGGCGATCAGGGTGATGATGTTCGTTTGCGGCGATTCCCAGGCGGCGTCGAGGAGTTTGAGTTCTTTTTCGCGGCCGAACAACACCGGGCTTGTTTCAGGCAGTCTTGAGAGGTAAAGCCGTTCAGGCGGCTCGTAATGGGTTTTGATGGCTTCAAATTCGGCAAGCCCCAACAGTTGATCGATGGCCTTGGGGTCCAGGTATTCTTTCAGGTTTTTCCGCGTCTTTGAAAAACGGCTTTCGGCGTCGGCCGCCGCATCCTTGAACCGCTCGTCTTCCCGGAATGCAAGAAAAACCTTGGCCTCTTCCACATGCAACTGCATGTCCTGGTCGGCCAGACCGGGAATGTCTTCTTTTCCCAATGCCCTGAATTTTGGCCGATCCCACGTTTGCAGGGTATCCGCAAACCCGAGCAGAAACGCCATGGGCGCGGCGGCCAATGGCCCTTTCAGCCCATCCTCATGGAACCGGATGCAAAAATTGTTGTGCAACGTCAAATCATAGCCCAGCGTATCCGCCCGGTCCCAGATCGACGGCGTGATGTTGTGCAGCGCAATGGCCCCGGCCGCCGCCACAATCGAATTCTCGGCATCGGCCAGCCGTTCCTTCAGCCCGAGAACGTCCTCGGCAACGCCCTGAAACAAGTGATGACCCGCCGCCGCTTCCGACACCTTCCCCACATATTCCGAAAAATCCGACCAGATCTTCATCAACAACATGGCGCTGCCGATGCCGTGGTCCCGGAATGGATCTCGCCCGCCGCCCAAAGGGCGATGGCTCATGGCGTAATCGTAATACCGCCGAAACGATGATTTCCCATCCCCATCCGACTTCCCAAGCCCCGCACCGGCCCCATAACCGGCGATCCGATCCAGCAAATCCTGTCTTTTGTGAAGCTCGATGGACCGCAGCGATTTGATTTTAGGCCGATGGATTTCAATATCATCAATGGCCGAATGCTCCGCATCCGCCCCCAGCCGTTCCGAAAACATCGGCAACCCAGAGAGCGGCGCATGGAGCGTGTCGTTGACAACCTGGCAAATCCGGTTCCACGCCGCCCCCCCCGGCTCATTCGCCCCCTCGCACTCCAGCACATACCCGATATCGTGATAGATGGCGCACGCACACCACCGCCGCAGAAACTCCGCAACGCCCGCCGCCGCGTCGCCCGCCCCGATCTCCGCCAGCACCCGCTCCCGGATCGGCCCGCACATCTCGAACAGATACAACCCCAGCCAGAACACCCGGAGCTGATGGTTCACATGTTCCCGGTAATCCGGATAAAACTCCCGGTTGAACTCGAAATCGGACAACGTATCCAGAAACGGATACGGCCCCAACTCCGGCCACGCATACCACAACGCCTTGATGGCCGCCTTCCCCGCCAGCATCCCATCCTCGGGATTCCGCGTGGACAACGCCCGGAACATCACCTCTTCCCCGAGCCCCGCCTTCCCCATCACCGCCGAAGCCAGATCGGACGTGCCCATCCAATGGACCAGCGTCGCATTCGGCCCGTAAAAGATGTACTCCCTGCCATCGACGGTTCGCATGATTCTGTTCGGTGTGTCGCTCACAAATCCCCCGGAATGGCCGTGGTTTTGGGTTCGATTTCTGGTTCGGGGATTAGTAGCGCATTTTGGGGATAGATTTCAAGGGGATTTGTTTGGGGGGGGGGGGGCGGGG
>CAYFVR010000296.1:0-4955 GCA_964346545.1 uncultured Desulfobacterales bacterium
CACCGAGGAATTCGACCGGTTGCTGGTGGCGGTGGGCCGGCGGCCGTTGAGCAAGGACTTGGGATTGGAAGACGTCGGCGTGGAAACCGACCCGAAGACCGGCCACGTTCAGGTGGACCATTACCTGCGGACCAGCGTTTCAAACATCTACGCCATCGGCGACCTGGCGCCCGGCCCGGCCCTGGCCCACAAGGCATCCACGGAAGGCATCGCGGCGGTGGAGCACATGGCCGGGGAACCGGCGGAAGTCAACTACGACGCGATTCCGTCCGTGGTCTACACCTGGCCGGAGGTGGCCAGCGTGGGCATCACCGAAGAGCAGGCCAAGCAGCGGGAAATCCCCTACTGCATCGGCTCCTATCCGTTTTCGGGCACCGGCCGGGCCCGTTGCATGGGTGAAAAGGACGGCTTCGTGAAGCTGATCTGCCACTCCCGCACCGACCGGCTGCTGGGCGTCCACATCATCGGCCCCCGGGCCTCGGACATGATCGCCGAGGCGGTGCTGGCCCTGGAATTCGGCGCGGCGTCGGAAGACATCGCCCGCACCATCCACGGCCATCCCACCTTCGCCGAGGCGCTAATGGAAGCGGCCATGTCGGCCCGCCAGTGTTCGATTTACACCTCATGATGGAAATCCCGAGCGCACATCCGGACGCGGCGGAAGGGGGACGCCGGTGAACTGGGTCGCCGTCCTCATTCTCGCCGCGCTGCTGCTGGAATTTATTCTGGAGCTGATCGCCGACGTTCTGAACCTCCGCGCCATGAAAGACCGGCCGCCGGAGGGCTTCGAGGACGTGTTCGATCCGGAGCGGTACCCAAAAAGCCAGCAATACCTCCGGGCCAACACCCGGTTCGGCTGGATCGGCGGCGGGTTCGATCTGCTGGTGCTGCTGCTGTTCTGGTTCGGCGGCGGATTCGCCTGGCTGGACCGATGGACCCGCTCCCTGGGCTGGGGCGAGGTGCTGGCCGGTCTGATTTTCGTGGGGGTTTTGATGGCGGGGCGGAGCCTGCTCCATCTCCCCTTCGCCGTCTACCACACCTTCGTGCTGGAGGAGCGGTTCGGCTTCAACCGAACCACGCCGAAAACCTTCGTGATGGACCGGCTCAAGGGGATGGCGCTGTCGGCGGCCATCGGCGGGCCGCTGCTGGCGGCGATTCTGGCCTTCTTCGACCATTTCGGGCCGGAAGCCTGGCTCCCCTGCTGGCTGGCGGTGACCGGTTTTTCTCTGCTGCTTCAGTTCGTCGCCCCGGCCTGGATCATGCCGCTGTTTCTGAAATTCGAGCCGCTGGAAGACGGGGAGCTTCGGACGGCAATCCTGGATTACGCCGATTCGGCGGATTTCCCGCTCACGAACGTCTACGTGGTGGACGGCTCCCGCCGCTCGGCCAAGTCCAACGCCTTTTTTACCGGATTCGGGAAGAACAAGCGGGTGGCGCTGTTCGACACGCTGATCGAGCGGCACACGGTCCCGGAGTTGGTGGCGGTGCTGGCCCACGAGGTGGGCCATTACAAGCGGAAGCACATCCTCCAAAACATGGCCATCGGGATCGTCCAGACCGGCATCCTGTTCTTCCTGTTCTCCCGGTTCATCTCTTGGCCGCCACTGTTCGAGGCGTTTTATATCGACACGCCCTCGGTCCACGCCGGGCTGGTTTTCTTCGGGATGTTGTTTTCGCCCATCAATTTCTTCCTGGGCATCGCCATGCAGCTGCTCTCCCGGAAAAACGAATACGAGGCGGACGAATTCGCGGTGAAAACCACGGGGGACGGGTCGGCGATGATCGAGGCGCTGAAAAAGCTTTCGGCCCACAATCTCTCCAACCTGGGGCCGCATCCGTTGTACGTTTTTCTCCATTACTCGCACCCGCCGATTGTGGAGCGGGTGCGGGCGATTGAAGGCATTCCGCAATCTTCTTGAAAGGATTGTCGCTCGGCCAGCCTGAAATGGAAAAAAGGGCCTTTCGACGATTCCTGGGAAATGATACAATTCAGCTATGAAAACAACTATCTCATTGGACGAAGACGTTCTCCAAAGGGCGCGGGCGATGGCGGCCAAGCTTGGAAAACCCTTTCAAGCGGTGATCAACGAAGCCTTGCGGGAAGGCTTGGCGGACGTTGAAAAGCCGTCCCAAAAACGTCCGTATCAGACGACACCCCGCCCCATGGGATTGAAGGCTGGCCGGAACCTGGATCATATCCAGGAGTTGCTGTCTGCGATGGAAGGGGAAGCCGCGCATTGATCCATCTCGCCGCGCTTGCCATCGAGCATGGAGCCACCATGGCTTCCACCGATTCCGATTTCGCTCGCTTCCCTCGGCTGAAATGGTTCAATCCGCTCGCCATCTGAAGGGTACAATTCAGAAGTTCGGGGCGTTCCCGCCACCCGAATCCCTACCCGGATAGCCTCCGGCTGAATCCTCGGAGCGCATCTTCCCGCCAATCTTCCAGAATCAGTTGAACCGCCGCAGAAAGACTGCGTCGGCATTCCTCCTTGGTTCGGCCCTACCCGTTTGCACCGGGAATTTCCGTGCAGTAAGCGAAAAACCAGCGTTGGCGTCGGCCATTGTCACGGCGGGGAAAAGAGAAGCCGCCAAAAACACCAGAAAAACCATCTTTGCCATTCTTCGGATCGGGCCAGCCCAGGGCTTCCAGTTTCCACCCCAATTCCGGGTCCAGCGGCGCGCCGCCGGAGGCCATGATGCGCAGTCGGGGGGCGAATTGGTCATGGATCGGCCGAAACAGCGGTCGGCCGGGGGATCGTCCCGTGGTTTTGCGCACCCAGCCGACGGCCCGGAGAACGGCGTCCAACAAGCGTCGCGCGGCGTCCCAGGGGGCAATTCGGTCGGCAATGCCGGAAAAAAGCGCGTCGTACAGCCGGGGAACGCCGATCAACAGGGTGGCCTCTCCTTCCCGCAAGGATGGGGGATTCTCCTTATTTCCGCCGGACCCGGGATATGGGAACGTGCGAAATTGGCGGGAAGCTTCCGCCGACGAAAATCACCGGAAATCGAGAATAAAACGGTCTTCCGCCATCCGGCCCGCTCCGTGCCCGACGCGAAGGGGAAGGAAGCCATGACGGGGGGCGGGGTTTCCGCGAGCCAAGAAAAATCGGCTCTTGACGAGATAGGATTGAATACGATATAGGATTCTTCACCATGAATTTTTCATCCCAAAAACGAACGGGTCCCGCATCCCATCCGCCGGGGAAGTCCGTTCCGCTCGGACCTGCGCCGGGATCCGCATGACATCCCACCGGAATTATACGGAAAATCCACAGATTTCTTTTGAAGAAATCTGCCGCAAAAACGGTCTGAACGTGACCCCTCAACGCGCGGCCATCCACAAGGAGCTGATCGCTTCCGCAGAACACCCCTCGGCGGCGACCATCTTGGCCCGGGTGCGGAAAACCTTTCCCCACATTTCATTGGACACGGTCAACCGAACGCTGTTGACCTTCCACGAAATCGGGCTGGTTCGGATCGTGGAAAGTTCGGGAGACCCCAAACGGTTCGATCCCAACTTGGAACCGCACCATCATTTCAGATGCGTATCCTGCGGAACCATCGTGGATTTCCGGCACGATCCATACGACGCGTTGGACGTGCCGCCGGAAATCGCAAAAAAGTTTTTGATTCAGGAAAAAGTGGTTCACCTCAAGGGGGTTTGTGAAAACTGCCAAAAAAAAGAATGAACGGCGAACCGCGCCCCTTTTTTTGCCCTTTGAATAGGAGTTGTTCCTATTTAAACAATTTGCACAAACTGGAACGGATCCAAATGCGGAAATCCGGATGCCAAGCGGCCGGGCGGGATTCCGAGGAAGGCATCCGACGTTCGCGCCCTTTCCCTGAAATGTAAAACCATTGGGAAGGAGGTCGCCCGAGACTTGATTCCGTTGCGAAAACCCCTTTTTTTGAAGAAAAAATAAAGGATTTATCCGATGGTTTCGCTTGCGCTTCCCGTGAGACAAGTTTCCCCCGTCGGTTGGCCCGCCTCCGCCATGCGCATATCTGGCATGGCGGAGGCGGGCGAAACCGGAAGAAAACCCGCCCGGCGTCCACCGGGCGACCGTGCGCAAGCCCAACTTCAACCCCTCAAAAGGAGGAAAACCCATGGCGGAAGACAAACGCAAACCGACCACCACCGATGCCGGCATCCCCGTAAGCAGCGACGAATTTTCGCTCACCGTCGGGCCGGATGGTCCCCTGCTCCATCATGACCATTACCTCATGGAACAGATGGCCCAATTTAACCGAGAGATGATCCCGGATCGCCAGCCCCACGCCAAGGGCTCCGGGGCCTTCGGACACTTTCAGGTGACGCAAGACGTCGGCGCCTACACCAAGGCGGCGCTGTTCCAACCGGGAACGAAGACCGAGGCGCTGGCGCGCTTTTCCACGGTGGCCGGCGAATCCGGCAGCCCCGACACCTGGCGGGACGTGCGCGGCTTCGCGCTGAAGTTCTACACCACCGAGGGCAACTACGACATGGTGGGCAACAACACTCCGGTGTTCTTCGTCCGCGATCCCATGAAATTTCAGCACTTCATCCATTCCCAAAAACGCCGTGCGGACAGCGGCCTGCGCGACCACGACATGCAGTGGGACTTCTGGACCTTGTCTCCCGAAACCGCCCATCAGGTGACCATCCTGATGAGCGATCGCGGCGTTCCCAAAACCTATCGACACATGAACGGCTACACGAGCCACACCTACATGTGGGTGAACGCCCAGGGCGAGCGGTTCTGGGTGAAATATCATTTCAAAACCGACCAGGGCATCGACTTCCTCACCGACGAAGAGGCCGACCGGATCGCCGGCGAGGACGCGGACTTCCACCGCCGCGACCTGTTCAACGCCATCCGGGACGGGAATCCCCCCAGTTGGACGTTGAAGGTGCAGATCATGCCGTTCAACGAGGCGGAAAAATACCGGTTCAACCCCTTCGACCTGACCAA
>CAYFVR010000297.1:0-4916 GCA_964346545.1 uncultured Desulfobacterales bacterium
CGGGCTCCGTCGGCAGGCGTCTCGAATTTGCTCGAAACAACGGCGGAGCGCGTCGTTCACGCGGCCCCGGCGGACGCCGTAACGCAGATAAAGAATCAGGTCTTTCAGACAGGTCGCGTACTCTCCGCAATCCATGCCCGATTCGCAACGGGACGACATCTCCAGGCGTTCCGCCCGGGTCGCCTCCCGTTCCGCCTCGTAAAGGACTTCCAGCAATTCCTTGCCCGCAACCGCTTCCGAAAACCGATTCAACCGAGACACCGTACTCATCATCGCATCCTCCAATTGGCCGTGCATTTTCGCAATCGTGAAGAGGGTACTCCCGTACGAGCAAACGGGAAAATTGGCGCAAACCGAATTCGGCATCAAAATAAGGCCAAGAATCCGACGTGGCAAACCAATCATGAAAATTTTCCGCCCAACGCCATGCCGCTTCGGATCGGATCAGACCGGATTAGGGCCCGGAACGGACGACCCGCCGGAATTTCGCGAACAATAATCTCATTCTAACAATTCTCTGGCATAGGGAACGTTGTCCCCCCTTGCATACACTTCGCCGACGGAGCTTTCACCAAAATGATCCGCGTTCCGGCTTTCCTGAAAGAATGGGTGATCCGCCTGGTGGCCCAGAAAGGTTGCCCCCGGGAAATCGCTTTGGGCTTCGCCTTGGGCATTTTTATCGGGATGACCCCGTTTTTCCTCTGCCATACCGTGACCGCCGTCCTGCTGGCCGCCGCCTTTGGCTGGAACCGGGTATCCGCGGCGCTGGGCGTGCTCATCACCAATCCCCTAACCCTGCCCTTCTTTTACGGCCTGACCTACCAGGTGGGCCTCTGGCTGACCGGCCCGCAAATGAACGTCCCCTTCCCCCAGACGTTCAACCTGGAAACCTTCCTCTGGGTGGTTCAGAGCGCGCCCCGGCTGCTATGGGTCATGACCCTCGGAGGGATCGTGACGGGTCTGCCTCTGGCCGCCGCCGGCTACGCCTTGGCCCTCTGGGCCGTCCGGCGATATCGCCGCCGCCGCGCCTCCCAAAATGGAACCCGCAAGCCGCCCAGGAAAAAATTCCAGCGAGTTTGCCGTTGCCGCCCCCGGTTCATTTGCCGATTCTCTCCGGCGGCCACCTGCGGGTTTCCCCATCCGTTTCCCCGTTCCCCCAGAGGCGGAAGCCGATAGCGACTTCCCCGCCGGGTTGCGATATTTCTGGTTGCCGCTTCTTCCAATTTGGCGTTTATTTTCCCGCGCAATCCAGCCCGGTCTCCCGTCCGGCCATCGCCAAAATCCCGTCCGCCAACGGCGCCGAAATCCCTTGAAAATCGCGTCGCAACGTCCGCCGGATGCCTTCTCCAACCGCGAATTCCCTCCCGGGGCCCGGAATTCTTCTCCAACCGCCATCTTTTCGCAACGTCCACAAAGGACTCGAATTTTGTAACGATTTCCTGTAGAAACGGAAGTCGTGGGTCGATTCGTCGCCCGCGACGGCTTCGGCCAACCCCAAACGAACGGGAGAAAGAGGAACGGATGAACAAGGGCAGGCGCATCTTCCATCTATTTCTAACCGCCCCCCAAACCTGGATGGCCGTGTTCACCCTGTTGGCGCTGGAGGCGGGCTTCATCCACTGGTTCCGGCCGCCGTGGACCGTCTCCGCGATCGCGGCCGGAGTCGGGGCATTCCTCCTGCTGCTGTGGCCCGTGGTCTATGCCCGCTCCGCCACCTTTCGCCGGCGCTATCACGGCGTTCCGAAAGCTTTGGAAGCCGGCGACCTTCGCCGGCTTCTGGACGACTGCGAGCCGGCCTTCCAGAAGCCGGCCCGGGAATGTCTCGTCTTGGCGGAGCGTATCCGGGAGGAGTTTCAGGGACAGGCCTTTCTGGAAGACGTGGACGCCGTTCTCCAAAACCTGGGAGAACTGGCCCGCAATCACCGAGAGCTGCTTCACCGGTCCCGGACTTTCGGCACCGACCGACAGCGGGAAACCATGCGGGAAATGCTCCGGCGACAGGCCCAATCGGTGGACGGGACCCTGGCCGCCCTCAAGGGGTTGGGGGGAAACCTGACCCTGTTCGACCTGCGGATCAAGGACCACCAGGAGATCGACGGAGAACTCAAGGCCATTAACGCGGGGCTTCAGGACGCCATGAAGGAGGTGGACCATGGGTAGAAAATTCATTGTTTTCATCATTTTTGTCGGGGCGCTCGTGGGCGGCGGCTTTTTTGGGTATGTGTTCATGACCGGCGAAAATCCCTTCTCCGGCCCCATGACCTACGAAAAGGCGAGGGCGCGCCTGGACAAAGAAGTGGATAGAATTCGCCCCATCGACAATTTCGTTCGACGCCGCGCCAACCTGGAACTGGGGGTGACCCGTGATCTGACCAAAAACCTGCCCGATATCGCCCAGTTCCCCCTGGTGGTGGACCCGCCCCGAACCGGCGGCGACGTGGTGGTGGAAATTTTCACCTCCACCGAAAAATCCGGAGAGGGCACCGACGGCGTCATGGTGGAAATCGCCAGAGACTTCAACGCCCGGAATCAACAAATCGGCGACGGGCGGCGCGGCAAAGTCGCCATCCGGAAGATCGCCTCCGGCACCGGCCACGACTACGTCGCCGCGCGGAAATACCTGCCCGGAGGGTTTTCGCCCTCCAATCACCTTTGGGTTCGAATGGTGGAGGCCCACGGCGTGGCCATGACGCCGGTGCGGGAAAGCATGGTGGCCAACATCGCGGGCATCGTCATGAAGGAAGCGGTGGCCAGCGAGCTGCGGGCCGCCTACGGCGAGCTGAACGTCAAAAACATCATCGACGCGGTGGTCCAGGGCAACCTGGTCATGGGATACACCAATCCCTTCGCCAGCAGCACCGGTCTCAACTTTCTGGTCACCGTGCTGGCCACCTTCGCCGAGGGCGACCCGGCGGCCATGCTTGCCCCCGACGTGGTCAGCTCTTTCGAGAGCTTCCAGCGCGGGGTTCCCTTCGTGGCCCTGACCACCCTCCAAATGCGCGATTCGGTGATGAACGAGGGCTCCCTGGACGCCTTCGTCATGGAATACCAGACCTTCGCCAACACGCCCGTTCTGAAATCCGGATACGAATTCATTCCCTTCGGCGTTCGCCACGACAACCCGCTGTACGCGGTGGGCGACGCGAGCCCCGAGGAAATGGAAGTGCTGAAGGCATTCGGCGAATTCGCGGGCGGCCGCAAATACGCCCAACTGGCCGCCAGATACGGCTTCGAGCCCAATATCCGGCACACGGCGCCCTTTGAGGCGCCCCCGGGAGACGTGCTGGTGCGGGCACAAAAAGTTTGGAAAGAAAAAAAGGACGCCGGCCGCCCCATCGCCGCGATTTTCCTCTGCGACGTGAGCGGCTCCATGCGGGGGGAGCGGCTCAGTCGGCTGAAAGCGGCGCTGCTGGACGGCGCGGAATTCATCTCGCCGCAAAACAGCATCGGGCTCGTGATCTTTAACCAGCAAGTCAGTCGGATTCTGCCCATCAAGCCCTTCGACCTCAACCACAAGGCGGCGTTCCACGCGGCGGTTCAGGACATGACCGCCGACGGCCCCACCGCCATGTACGACGGCATCGCGGCGTCCCTGCGGCAACTGATCGAGGTCAGGGAACAAAATCCCGACGCCAAGCCCATCTTGTTCGTCCTCACCGACGGGGAAACGAACCGGGGCCTTATTTTTTCGGACATGAACCAGATGATTCCGGCCCTGAACATCCCCATTTACACCATCGGATACGAAGCCGATATCGAGGAGTTGAAGCGGGTCTCCTCCCTGGTGGAGGCGGCCAGCCTCAACGCCGGCGAGGGAGAAATCGCATACAAAATCGGCGCGTTGCTCAACGCGCAGATGTAGCCGGGGAGAAACATGAAACCGTTCGCCATCTGGCTGGGACTGACCTTGCTGGTGTTCGGCGGCTTTTCGGCGGGCTACCACGTCCATTTGACCCGGAATCCGCGAAGGATCGCGGTGGCCGTGGATACATCCTTCCCCATGCGGGACGCCTGGGGCGGGGTCCGGGACCGGCTGGGGGAAATCACGGCGGCCCGGTACGCCCGATTCGCGCTGCTCACGGAAAAGGGACGAGTCCACTCCTGGTCCGACACCCTGGACATCGGCAAGCTTTCGCCGTATGCCCCCCGGGACTTCTCCAGCTTTGCCGACGCCGCGCCCATGCCGGAAATCGCCGAGGCCGACGAACGAGTGCTGGTGACCAACGCGCCGCCAAACCTGACCGATCCGCTGCGGGGAAAAGGCTGGCGAATCGTGCGGCCGGGCGATTGAGGCGATTCTTCAAAATTGAAATACCGCGGAACAATCCCCCCGCGACGTCGCGGGGGGATTGCGGGAAGTGGATTCGCTTGTTTTATCGGGAAATGCCGCGTTCCAGCCGTTCCTGGGCCTGCACGCAGAGGGCGGCGTAGGGGACCGCCTCCAGCCGGCGGAGGCCGATTTCCTCGCCGGTCTCCATGCAATAACCGAAGGAGCCGTCGGCGATGCGGACCAGGGCGGCGTCGCTGGCCTCCACCAGACGGCGATAGCGGATGCATTCCTCCGCGATATTGCTTCGGAATCGGTCGTTTTCCACCCGGTCCAGCAATTCGTTGGCGACTTCCTCGACGTGTTGCAGTTCCCGCGTCAATTCGGACAGCTTCCGATGAAGACGCTCTTTGAGATGAAGAAGTTTGTCGCGAAAGTAGTCCAGATGGGCCGGAGTCATGTAGGGTTCTTCGAATTCGAGAGGATCGGGTTCGGCGAGTTGGGCGAAGGCCATGAAAACCTCCTTGGGGAAGGAAATGGTTCTGGTTGGTCGATCCGAACCGACGATTCGGGCCGGAACGCCCCCCATAAAAGCCTTCGCGGATTTGGAAAGAATTAAGGAATCATTAAAAATTTGTTAAAAATTTGT
>CAYFVR010000298.1:0-4903 GCA_964346545.1 uncultured Desulfobacterales bacterium
GGATTGACGTTCCTGCTGGCCTCTTTGGCGGCCCGCATGAAATCCACATGAGGCCCGCCCGAGACCCGCCCGAAAAAAGACGGTTGAACGAACCCATGCACGTTTTTTTACAACACGACACGTACCATACCGCCCAGATTCGAAACATGGGCCTCGAAGGAGTGTGAAATGGATAAAAATGGCCGGCAAGGAACGCAAGAAACCGAGGCGTCCGGCGCGAAGCGGATTCCCGTCACCGTTCTCACCGGGTTTCTGGGCGCCGGAAAAACCACATTGCTCAACCGGATTTTGCACGGAAACCACGGGAAGCGGATCGCCGTGATCGAGAACGAATTCGGCGAAATCGGCGTCGACAACGACCTGGTCCTCGGGGCGGAAGAGGAGATTTTCGAGATGAACAACGGTTGTCTGTGCTGCACGGTGCGCGGCGACCTGATCCGGATTCTTTCCAAACTTCTGAAACGGGAAAAGCGGCTGGATCATATTCTCATCGAGACCACCGGTCTGGCCGATCCCGGACCCGTCATCCGGACCTTTTTCACCGAGGAAAATTTCCGCGAAGCGCTGGAGATCGACGCCGTGGTGACGCTGGTGGACGCCCTCCACATTCTGGACCACATCGACGGGGCGGACAAGGCCCGGGAGCAGATCGCCTTCGCGGACGTGATCCTCGTCAACAAAACGGATTTGGTTTCCGAGGAAGAACTGGCCGACATCGAAGCCAAAATCGCTTCCATCAATGGCTCGGCCCCGAGACATCTCGTCCGTCATGCCGACGTGGATCTGGAGCGGGTGCTCGACGTCGGCGGGTTTCGCCTGGAGCGGGCCCTGGAGATGGATTCGGAATTTCTGGCGCCGGAAAGCCCGTTCGAGTGGGCCGGAGTTTTCGAGCTTCCCGCCGGCGCTTCCGACCTGATCGTTCAGCCGGGGCCGGAAGACTTTCTCAAATTGGCCGCGATCCCCTTGTTCAAGGGAACCGAAGACATTCCGGACGGTTTGGTTGAATCGGTTCGTTCGCTTTTCGACACCCCCTGGAAGAACGCGAAACCCGGAGACGTCATTCAACCCGGGTTCCGGCTGTATCGTTTGGCGCTTTCCGATACGGAAAACGTATTCGAGATATCCTCGTCCAGAGGAGGTCGAATCGCCCTTTTTCTGGAACACCACCCCGAGGAATTCGATATCCGGCTTTATGATGGAACGGAGTGGACGCCGCCTCGAACCCATCGGGAATTTCGTTCGGCCCATTCCCACAACGAGGAGGTGTCCGCCGTATCGTTTCAGTTTCCCGGCAGGTTGCGGCTGGAACGGCTCGAAACCTGGATGCGGGTTTTGCTGGCCGGTTTCGGGGCGGACATTTTTCGAATGAAGGGCGTTCTTTGCATCGAAAACGAGCCCCGGCGGTTTCTTTTCCAAGGCGTCCACATGATGTTCGAGGGGATGTTCGGAGCGCCTTTGGCCCGGGAGGCGCCCCTCAACAAGATGGTGTTTATCGGTCGCGATCTGGACCGGAAATTGCTCCAAAGCGGCTTCGAGAGTTGTCTCGCCGAGGAGTAAAAGATGAAGATGAACGACGCCGCGACAAATTTCCCCGCTTGACCCTTTTGGCGAAACAGGGTACAAATCCCCACTTGCCCGCGTAACCTCCGACCTTGTCGGCCCTCCACGGAACGTCCGCATTCCCCCGGCCAGCGATCCGAAAAAAAACGTCCCCGAACCGCCGTTCCCCGGCCGTCCCGGCGGACCGCCGCCGGGGTGAACCCTCGGCCCGCCGGGGAAAATTTGCAACGAAAAGGAGAACCCATGACCGAATTCGCCACCCTCAACTGGAAGGGCGGAACCTTCGAATTGCCCGTGATCGAGGGAACCGAGGGAGAACTCGCCCTCGACATTTCCCGTCTTCGCGCCCAGTCCGGGCTCGTCACCATGGACCCGGGCTTCGCCAACACCGGAAGCTGCAAAAGCGCCATCACCTTCATGGACGGGGAAAAGGGCATCCTCCGCTACCGCGGCTATCCCATCGAACAATTGGCCGAGCACTCCACGTTCCGGGAGGTCGCCTACCTGCTCATCAACGGCGAGCTGCCCAGCCAGGAGGAGATTAGCCGTTTCTCGGCCCTGCTCAACGACCACTCCCTGGTCCACGAGGACATGCGGACCTTTTTCCAAAGCTTTCCCCGCCAGTCCCATCCCATGGGCATTCTTTCCTCCATGGTCAACGCCCTCAAGAGCTTTTATCCCTATCTGGAGGACGAGGAGGAGGAAACCGACGCCTCCATGGCCCGGCTGATTTCCAAAATCCGGACGTTGGCGGCCATGTCCTACAAAATCTCCCGGGGCCACTTGGTGAACTATCCCCGGCCGGATCTGTCCTACTGCGAAAATTTTCTCAACATGATGTTCGACTCGCCGGTGAAGCCCTACGCGCTGGACCCGGACGTGGTCCATGCCCTGAGCATTTTTCTCATCCTTCACGCCGATCACGAGCAGAACTGCTCCACGTCGGCGGTCCGGGTGGTGGGCAGCGGACGGGTGAATCTTTACGCCGCCATCTCGGCCGGGATCGCGGCCTTGTGGGGGCCGCTGCACGGCGGAGCCAATCAGGGCGTCATCGAAATGCTCGCCCGCATTCACGAGGGCGAAATGACCCTGGACGAGGCGGTCGCCAAGGCCAAGGACCGAAACGACTCCTTCCGGCTGATGGGCTTTGGCCACCGGGTCTACAAAACCTTCGATCCCCGCTCCAAGATCATGAAGAAGATGGCGGACAAGCTGCTTTCCAAACTCGGGCTGGACGACCCGCTGCTGGACATCGCCATGAAGCTGGAGGAAATCGCCACCAAAGATCCCTACTTCATCGATCACAACCTGTATCCCAACGTCGATTTCTACAGCGGCATCGTGCTGCGGGCCATCGGCATTCCCACCAACATGTTCACGGTGATGTTCGCCATCGGCCGGCTGCCCGGCTGGATCGCCCAGTGGAAGGAAAGCATCGACGATCCCGCATGGCGGATCAGCCGGCCCCGACAGATCTACACCGGTTCGGTGGAGCGGGATTACATTTCCATCGACTACCGCTGATTTTCCTCGTCGGGGACCCGCTTGGCGCCGGCCCCGGCGAAACGAGGGCCGATCCGCGGCCGATCCCATCCCCTTTGGGCAAACCCGATTTGGCCCCGCCGTCTTCGATTCCGCCCGCCCTCCCCGGCGGAGCGGTTTCGAAGGCGGCCCGGGGCCGGCCCTCTTCCTTCCTCGCCGCCGGCGTATCGTCCTCGGGAGTTCTCCCGGTTCCTTTTTCCGGTCGGTCGCTTCCCCGTTTGGCGTTGACAATGAACGCGGCATCGCCCATAACACGGTGAAAAAAACCCAAACCCGCATGAGGCCACCGCAATGGCGGAAACATCCTATCCCATTGATTCCCCGGATCGAATCACCACCGACCCGCTGGACCCCATCGACTATGCCTGGCGCGAGCGACGGGACGTGGAGGTGGAGATTCGCCAACCCGAATTTACTTCGGTCTGTCCCATGACCGGACTGCCCGATTTCGGCGCGATCATCATTCGCTATGTGCCGGATCGGAAAATCATCGAACTCAAATCCCTGAAATACTATCTGCTCCAGTACCGGAACGTCGGCATCTTCTACGAGCATGTGGTCAACCGAATTTTGGACGACCTGGTGGGCGCGCTGGCGCCCAAGCGCATGGAGGTGATCGGCGATTTTACCGCCCGGGGGGGCATATCCACCCGGGTGACGGCCGTGTTCGACGGGGCGTCCCAATGAGATGGAATTGGCCCCCCCCGGAAACGGTGAAAGGGAAGCGTCGTTTTTTCTTCGGATTTCTGGCGTTGCTGCTGGCGTTCCTGACGGGGTGCGGCGGGGTCACCGCGGTTCAGCAGGGGACCCGTCGGGTGGCCGGGGCCATCGCCTTTTCTCCAAACTACGTCAAGCGGGCGGCGTTGCTTTCGCTTCGAAACCGGACTTTTTTGGGCGACGCGCAGGTGGTGGAGCGGTTTCAGAATCCGTTTTTGGAGGCGATGGAAGGCTTCTGCTCGAACCTTTCGCTGACCGTTCCCGCCCAGGAGGGCTCCCCGGCGGAGCTGTTGCGGCCCCCCCGCCAGCTTTCCGGCCGGATCGACAATCTGGCCCTGGCCGAAATCGGACGCAAGTATGGCGTCCACGCCGCCATTTTTCTGGGAGACCTTTCCGTGGAGAGCGAAGAGCGGCCGGAGGGCATGCTGATGTTTCGCGGGCCGGCCTACTACGTCTCCGTCCGGGTTCGGCTGGAGGTCTACAGCATGACCACGGGCGCAAAGCTGGCGGATCGACAAATCGTCCGGCGGGAAGAGGTGGACTGGGAGGAATTCGACGCGGTTCGCACCCGAACCGCCGGAAGGGTGCTGGAGCTGCCGGAAATGATGACCGCGCTTTCCCGACAGGCCGGCGAGGCGGCGTGCAAGGCCATCCGGAATGAACCCTGGCGCGGTTTCGTGGTATCGGTGGAGGATGGACGGGGAATTCTTTCCTCCGGTCGGGAGGCCAACCTGAAGTCGGGCGACGAATTGACGCTGTTTTCCCCGGGCGGAACCATTGAAGGGCAGGACGGTCAGCGGTTTCGCATTCCCGGCATTCCCGCCGGCAAGGTCAAGGTGACCGAAGTCTACGTGGGCCGCGCGGTGGTGGAGCCAATCAGGGGCGAGACCATCGAGGAGGGGAGCACGGTGGGGGTGGATTGAACGTCGGGTCGCCAAAGGATGGGGAGCCGAATGGAGCCAGTTGATGGAAAACCTTGGCGGGGGTGGAGATGCCGGGGGCGCCCCGGAGGTCGCGGCAAGCCGGGAAGATGAAATCACCGAAAGAGTGAAGGCGGTGGAAGACGGCCGGGCGGTGGGCATGG
>CAYFVR010000299.1:0-4867 GCA_964346545.1 uncultured Desulfobacterales bacterium
GGGAGAAGGCGATGGCCCGTGGATTGCGGTCCACGCCGACCACTTCCCGAGCGTCCTGGGCGGCGAGCAAGCCCTGAACCCCGCAGCCGCAACCCATGTCCAGCACTTGGCCCACCCGACGGCGGATGGTAAAATTGGCCAAAGCCAGGCTGCTGCGGGCCACGCCCATCACGTAGTTTTCCGCTTCGGGCGTATGGATCAGCGCCGGGGAATCGTGGGCCAAAACCAAATTCGTGAACGGTTGCAGGCGGATGGCGGCGCGAACCCCGCCCGCCTCCCGGGTCAGGATTCCGGTCTCCACCAGCCGCGGGACGGGAAACGGGTCCAGGGCCTTTACGACGGCGTCCACCGGGACCGACCGTTCCATGAGAAACAGCCGAATCAGCGTGTCCACGGGCCGACCCGCGCCGGTTCGGCGTAGCAGGAGGCCGGGGTCGGTTCGCCGAATGCCGTGAATTTCGGCGACGCCCAGGGCATCCAACACGCCCTGGGCGGAAAAACCGGCGGAGGCAAGGGCCTCCCGAAGCCGGGTGTAGTCGTCGGGATCGGAAAATTCAAGAAACGGCTGGGCCATGGCGGGCCTCCTCGTCGGTGTTGACACCCCGGTCGAGCGGGAGTAATAATTTGAGGACGTAGCACGCCGCACCGGCTTTTTCCAGCGAGGTTTCACCCTTCGCTCCCCTCCGCCGGTTTCTCGCTTGCCAAAGCGCCCGCAATCCCGACCGCCCGCCGCAAGGTTTCGGCCTGGACAAGGTTTCGGCCTGGAAAGGTGAACGGCCATGAGTCAGTATTCCCAGGAAGAACGCGTCGCCACCATCGAAACGCCGCTGGGCAAGGACGTTTTGCTGCTCTCCGCCTTTCGGGGAGAGGAGGCCATGTCCCGGCTGTTCCGTTTCGAGGCGGAACTCTTCTCGGAAAACCATTCCATCCCGTTTACCGACATCATCGGGAAAAACGTCACCATCGCCTTCACCCTGGCCGAGGGAAGTCAGCGGTTTTTCAACGGCATCGTCGGCGAATTCGCGCAGGGTCGCGGCGGAGGCGCCGGAACGTCGGAATCCAGCGACACCCGCGTCGCCTTTTACACCGCCACCCTGGTTCCCTGGCCCTGGTTGCTGAGCCGCACCGCCGATTCCCGCATTTTTCAGGAACTTTCCGTTCCCGACATCATCTCCCAGATTTTTGGCGAGGCCGGCTTTTCCGACTACGAATTCCGCCTGCGCGGTTCCTACGAGCCCCGCACCTACTGCGTTCAGTACCGGGAGACCGATTTCAACTTCATTTCGCGGTTGCTGGAATCCGAGGGCATTTTCTACTTTTTCGCCCACGAAAAAGGGAAACACGTCCTGGTGATGGCGGACAATCCGGATGAAAATCCACCCTGTCCGGGGCAGGACAAGGTCCGCTACCAGACCACCGGCGGCGGCTGGATGGAGGAAGACGTGATCCAGGGCCTTTCGGTTCGGCAGCTCATTCAGCCGGGGAAGGTGAGCCTGAACGACTACAATTTCGAGGTGCCCACCACCCCGCTTCAGGTGGGCACGGCGGCCCGGGAAAGCCCGGGACCGGGGGAACGGGAGATTTACGACTACCCCGGCGGCTACGGCAAGGTGGGGGAGGGCGAGCGCCTTTCCGCCATCCAGATGGAGGCCGAGGAGGCCCGGGTGCTGGAGATCAGTGGAACCAGCGACGCGCGAAGCCTCGTCGGCGGCCATCGGTTCACCCTGTCCGGCTTTTACCGAAGCGACCTGAACAAGGCGCTCCTTCTGACCCGGGTGGTCCACGAACTGGTCCCCACCGGGGATACGCCGGTCACCCGGGGAACCGGCGACGACATGTCCTATTCCAACCGGTTCGACTGCATGCCCCACGACGTGCCGTTCCGTCCGCTTCGGCAAACCCGCAAGCCGACGGTTCGGGGCAGCCAGACGGCCATCGTCACCGGTCCCGCCGGGGAGGAAATTCATACCGACGAGCACGGCCGGGTGAAGGTGCAGTTCCACTGGGACCGGGAGGGGCAACGGGACGAAAACTCCTCCTGCTGGATTCGGGTCAGCCAGGGCTGGGCCGGGGCGAGCTGGGGGGCGATGTACATCCCGCGCATCGGCCACGAGGTGATCGTCGATTTCCTGGAGGGCGATCCCGACCGGCCCATCGTCACCGGCCGCGTTTACCACGGCCAGAACCAGCCGCCCTATCCGCTGCCGGGGGAAAAGACCAAATCCACCCTCAAATCCAATTCCAGCCTCGGGGGCGGCGGGTACAACGAGTTCCGGTTCGAAGACAAAAAGGGCGAAGAGGAAATCTATCTCCACGGCCAGAAGGACTGGTCCATCGTCATCGAAAACGACAAAAACCAGACCGTGGGCCGGGACGAAACCCTCTTCGTGGGCAACGACCGCACCAAAAGCGTGGGCAACGACCAGAGCGAAACCATCGGGGTGAACAAGACCATCGGCGTGGGCGGCAACCATTCCGAGACCATCGGCGCGGCCAAGACCTTGGCGGTGGGCGCGTCCCACACGGAAACCGTGGGCGCGAACATGAACCTTTCGGTGGGCGCCAACCGACTCGTCACCATCGGCGCCAACAAGACCGAGACCATCGGCGTGGCCAGCGCGTTGACCATCGGGGCGGCCTACCAGATCAGCGTGGGCGCGGCCCTGAACCAGACGGTGGGGGGCATCAAATCCGAGCAAGTCGCCGCCGCCAAATCGGTTTCCGTGGGCGCCAACGAAAACACCGACGTGGGCGGGTCCCGCTCGGTTTCCGTGGGCGGAAGCCAGAGCGTGGACGTGAAGAAATCCAGTTCCCATCACGCCAAAAGCATCGTCATCGAGGCGGACGACGAAATCACGTTGAAAACCGGAAAAGCTTCCATCACCCTGAAAAAGAGCGGCGACATCGCCATCAAGGGGAGCAAAATCAACATCAAGGGCTCCGGCAACATCACCATCAAGGGCAAGAAAATCCTGGAGAACTGACCATGAACCATCCGGCCCCCAGCATCCATTCCCTTTCGACCGAAGACCGCATCGACGGCATGAAAACCGGCCGGATCGTGGAGATCGACGGCGACGGAACGGTCCGGGTGACCTGGGCGGGAAACCGGCGGGGGCCACGCACGGCCCGGTTGTCCGGAGCGCTGGCGGAGCGCATGGGGCGGGGCCAAGTGGCCGAAAACGCCCCGGTGCTCCTTCTCTTCGCCGACGGTGACCCGGAACAGCCGGTGGCGGTGGACACGGTGGAAACCGCGGCCGCCCCGCCGGAAGCGGCGGTCTTCGCCACCGATTCCGAAGAGACCGTGACCGTGGACGGCCGTCGGATCGCCTTCGAGGCCCGGGAGGAGATCGTCCTGCGCTGCGGCAAGTCCAGCATTACCCTGACCCGCGCCGGGAAGATCATCATCCGGGGCGCCTACCTGCTGAACCGCTCCTCCGGCGTCAACCGGATCAAGGGCGCTTCGGTGCAGATCAACTGAGGAGTTCTCGCCCATGCGGCTGGACAACGCCACCGACTTTACCGCCGGATACACCCAGGGCATGCGGCCCGACGGTCGGGAATTGCTGGTGGTGGTGGCCAAGGGGACCTTCACTCTCCCCAAATCCGGGGGTGCGCCCCGGTGGGCCGAGGAACAGGTTCCGCTGGTCTATGCCGACACCTTCACCGGCGAACCCGGCCATTCCGCCCCGGTGCAGGAAAGCGATTTCGCGCCGTTCAAACCCCGCTGCGACGTGGTGCTCAACGGCAGCGCCTATGCGCCGGGCCGGAAGGTGACGGAAAAGGTTCCGGTTTCCCTGCAATTCGGCGCGATGACCAAATCCTTTCTGGTTCGCGGCGATCGCGTCTGGCAAAACGGCCTGCTTTCCTACAAGCCGGGGCCGGAGCGTCCCTTCGCGGTGAAACCGATTTCCTACGACAACGCCTTCGGCGGCGTGGACACCCATCCCAAGGACCCGAAAAAAATCGCCGCCGTGGTGGAAAATCCGGTGGGGAAGGGCTTTCGCAAATACCTGATCGACGATCATGTAAAAGGAGTTCCGCTGCCCAACACCGAAGGGCCAAAGCATCCGGTGACCGAGCCGGACGGAACCTACCGGCCCATGGCCTTTGGTCCGGTGGGGCGGGGCTGGCAGCCCCGGGCCAAGCTGGCGGGCACCTACGACCAGAAATGGCTGGACGAGGTCTTTCCCTTTCTGCCGGCGGATTTCCAGGACGCCTATCACCAATGCGCGCCGGCCGATCAGCAGGTGGATTACCCGGTGGGCGGGGAAATCGTGGGACTGCGAAACCTCACCCCGGAAGGAAAAACCGGCTTCCGGTTCCCGAAGATCACCTTGCGGATCTGGTTCTTTCTCAAAAACGGCGAGGAGATCGAACAGGAAGCCCCGGTGGACACGGTCTGCCTGGAGCCCGATTTGGGCCGATTTACGGTGACCTGCCGGACGGCGTTGCCCCTGCGCCGAAATCTCTTCGAGGTGGAATTCGCCGTGCTGGGCCAAGATCCCGAGGATTTGAAGCGGGTGATTCCCGAGGAAGAGCCCTTTCCCCCCCCGGGCATTTTGGGGGAGGACGAGGAAGAGGCGGAAGACGCGGCGGATGATCTGCCGGAAACGGGAGTCGGGGAGTGAGCGGGCGAACCCTTGCCGTCCGCGCGTCGGGCATGATGACCGGCGTGGGATTGAGCGCCCCGGCGGCCTGCGCGGCCATCCGGTGCGGGTTGAACAATTTCGCCGAAACCCGGTTCATGGGCGGGGACGGCGGATGGCTGGTGGGCGGCGAGGTCCCGCTGGATCCGCCGTGGCGGGGACGGGCCAAGGTGGTTCATTTGGCCGCTCCGGCGATCCGGGAATGTCTGGACGCGTTG
>CAYFVR010000300.1:0-4855 GCA_964346545.1 uncultured Desulfobacterales bacterium
CGCCGCTTCAGGAGCCGGGCGTCCGGTGCTTCATGTGGATCGACCGCAATCCGTCCTTGATGCCCTGCTGGGTTTCGGGGCGCGGCCGGCATTCCGGCGGGATCGGCGTCTGGCTGGCGGGATCGCAGCTGCCGTCGGTGGTGCTTTTGGCGGCGCAGACGCCGTAGCGGTAGCCCGCCTGGTAGCAGTCGCCGGTTCCGGTGGCGGGTTGAGGCTGGGGCGCGGGCGCGGTGCGGACCTTGGGCGCGGACGGGGCGGCTCCGGGCTTCATGGGTTCGGGCGGCGGCTCCCCGGCGCAGGCGGCGAGCAGCAAGGCGAAGGCCATCGGGAACCATCCGAAACGGCGGCGCGAGATCATGGGCACTCCTTTGGTTTGGGGGGCGAGATTTGTCCATTGGGAAACGTGCGAAAAGCTTTTTCGCGGTATGCGGAGATTCCGCGTCGTTTTTTGTTTTTGTAAGGTTTTTTGGGGCCGGAATCCGACCCAAGTTTTTCAAGGTGGATAAAGATGGATGTATTGCGACCAAATCTTTCCGTTCCGGAGATTTTTCGGCCCTTTTCCGCGAAAGCGGGGCAAGGTCGAAAACGAAGGCCGCGTTCGGCGGGTCTAAATGACCCGCGCGAGGCGGAATCCCGGGTCTTTTTGACCCTCCCGATTCGTCCAACTTGGCGGTTTCCCATACCATGAATTCTTCGTTTCGTCCAAATCCCTTTTTTATTTTCCCGCTTTCTTCGCGAAGGCGGCCCGTTCAAATCGATCCGTTTTCCCACCGCGATCCCTTTATCCCCCGGCGAAAACGGTCTGCCGTTTCGCGAATCATCCCGTTTCCGCCGCCGGAAACTCATGCCCCGCAACGCGTCGCCCGAAACCTTTGAATTCGGGAAACGCCTCGATTTTCCCGACCGGACTTTGGATTGATTTTTTCTTCCCTTTATTTTATGTTTTCGGAAAATTGTTCGCGTCTCCGAAGCCTTGCGGTTTTTTGCGCGAAAGAGGGGCCTCCGTCGAAATTGAGCGTTTTTTTTGCATATGGATTTCAGGCCCGCCGCCCCAAGGTCGGCGGATATCGTGGTCTTTGAAGAAAAGAGGCGAAGAATGGCTTTATCCGTACCATCCGCGAGCGATCCGATCTGGAGCGACATCGTCTCCGGAAAGCGGACGTTCCAGTTCGATTTTGTCGCCGCCAAGATCCTCATGGGTCATTTGAAGGTGAAGATTCGACACCGGAACGAACCGTCGGTGATTCAGGAGGGGGCTCGGGAACTGCACGACGTGTTCGCGCGAAATGTTCAGATGCCGTCCGTGCAGCGGGATCTGGCCAAGATTCTGAAATAGGGGGGATGCCATGGGCAGTGAAATGTACACGCCGGAGGAAGCGGCGCGCCGGATTGAAACCGGCCGTCCCTTGTTGCTGGCCGGCGACGAAGCCGCGCTGGCCAAGCTGCCGGCGGGCGATTGGATCGGCGGCACCAGCGCCTTTTTCATGACCGACCGGGGAGGACTGTTCAGTCGGGAGCAGGTTTGCGTAACGGAGCTTCCCGAGCTGGTGGAATCGGTTTCGATTAAGGTTTACGACGGCGAAACCCTGGCCGACGTGTATCGAGACATCCCCGACAACGGCTTCGCGGTGGCCATCATGCCGGGCATGAGCTGGACCCACTTTGAATTCGCCCTGAAGGCGCCGGGATACGTCGATTTCGCCATGCGCCCGCTGATCGGCTGGGTGGCCGGGGTGCGGCCGGAGGATTTGGGAAGACGCGCTCCCCGAATCTACGACGGGCGGAATGCCGAGGGATTGTCCGACGGCGCGGTGGTGATGCAGGTTCGCCTGCCCCCGGGCAAGGTGGCCGAAGTGGGCATTTTCAACCTGTTCGAGCCCGGGGACGGCGACCTGATCACTTTCCCCGAGTCCGGCTTCAGCGCGGAAACCGCCGTCGTCAACGGGGAGCGGGTCAATTTCGCCCAATACGCCGCCGAGAAAAAGCTGGACCAGCGGCTTCCCCTGGTGGCCGATTACTACGGGGTGAAGGTCAACATCAGCTTCCAGTCGGTGGACCCCAAGGCCGGACAGGTCAAATTTTACGCCCCGGTGTTCCCCGGCGTGGAATACCGCCAGGCCCGTCCCGTGGGGGGCTACGTGGAGGAGTTCACCTCCCGCATGGCCCGGGAGGAGACCCGCAACGTGGCCTTCGCCTGCAACTGCGTGCTCAACTATCTGTATTCCGAGCTGGAAGGCAAAAAGACGCCGGGCATTACCGGTCCCATCACCTTCGGGGAAATCGCCTACCAGCTGCTGAACCAGACGTTGACCTACATTCGATTGGAGGACGCCAGCGGATGATTGAATCGGTTCCGAATGTTGCGCTTTCGCCCGCCGCGGTCCTGGCGCTTCGGCCGCTGCTGGAATCCGGCGTCTGGGTCGCGGCGGAAACCGGCCGTCCGCTCCAGGAGATTCTTTGCGGCCAATGGAAAATTCCCGCCGACTACGTGGCCGGCCGGATTTCCACCATTTTTCTGGACGCCAAGCCGGTGGACGATCTCGACGTGATCGTGGCCGACGAGTCGGTCTTGGCGCTTTCCGCCGCCATGCCCGGCCTGGTGGGGGCGACCATGCGCCGGGGCGGGGTGCTGGGCGGGTTTCGCGGCGACATCAGCCATCGCGACGCGGGGACGACGGATTTCGCCCGTTCCGGCTGGATTCGGGTCAAATTGTTCAACATGATCGCGGAGGAGATGGGCGGCCATTTTCTCCGTATGGGATTTCGCGCCCCCCGGGCCGCCCTGGCGGAATGTCTGGGCGACGGTTCGCCGGAACTCGCCGACGCCCCCATGATCCGGGTGACCGCTTCCGCGGATTGACTTTTGGCAAACTTATTGCATTGTCTTGGGGGCGAGCGTGACACCGTTTCCCCCGTTTCCCCCTGGCGGATGTTTGGATTTGACAGCAAACCGCCGGGAATGTATAATAAATTTAATTAGTTGGTTTGTATTGCTCCATTTTGGTTTGTTCGGGTTCTTTTGTTCTTGCGATTCGCCGAAACAGAAAGAAACAACCAAGACGGAGATATACAGACGAGAATCCGAACGGCACCCTGTGCCATGCAAGTAAAAGGAGGGTTTGACGGGTATGGACAAAATACTTCGAATCAATGTCGGCGCGGACGGCGGCCCCACTTTCACCACGGAACCGCTGGGCGGCTACGCGGGGCTCGGCGGCCGGGGGATGACGTCCACCGTCGTCGCCAAGGAAGTGCCGGCGGACTGCCATCCGCTGGGACCCGAGAACAAGCTCGTGATCGCCCCCGGCCTCATGTCCGGCTCCGCCGCGTCCACCTCGGGCCGAATTTCCATTGGCTGCAAGAGCCCGCTGACCGGCGGCATCAAGGAGTCCAACGCCGGCGGACAGGGCGCGCAGGTCATGGCGCGGCTCGGCTACGCCGCCATCATCCTGGAGGGCGAGCCCAAGACCGACGATGTGTACAAGGTCTTCATCAACAGCGACAAGGTGGAAATCACGCCTTGCAACGAGTACAAGACCCTTCGCAACTATCCGCTCTCCGAGAAGATCAAGGCGGATCACGGCGACAAGGTGGCCATGATTTCCGTGGGCCCCGCCGGGGAGATGAAGATGTGCGCCGCCTCCATCGCGCTGACCGACCGCGAGTTCCGGCCGACCCGCCATTGCGGCCGCGGCGGCGTGGGCGCGGTGATGGGCTCCAAGAACATCAAGCTCTTCGTGCTGGACGACGAGGGCTGCAAGATGCGCAAACCGGCCGACGCCGACAAGTTCAAGGAGGCCAACAAGCTGTTCAACCAGGGCCTCCGGGGCCACGCGGTCACCGGCCAGGGGCTCCCGGCCTACGGCACCAACGTGTTGACCAACATCATCAACGAGGCCGGCGCCTACCCGACCTACAACTTCAAGGAGGGCCAGTACGCCGACGCCGGAAAGCTCTCCGGCGAGACCTACGCCGAGCTGGAGACCCAGCGCGGCGGCAACCCGACCCACGGCTGCCATCGCGGCTGCGCCATCCAGTGTTCCGGCATTTTCATGGACAAGGACGGCAACTACATCACCAAGCAGCCGGAGTACGAGACGGTCTGGGCCCACGGCGGCAACTGCGGCATTTGCGATCCCGACGCGGTGGCCCGGCTGGACTTCATGGACGATAACATCGGGCTGGACACCATCGAGATGGGCGTGACCATCGGCGTGGCCATGGAAGCGGGCCTGCTGAAGTTCGGCGACGCCGAAGGCGCCGTCAAACTGCTGGAGGAAGTGGCCCAGGGAACGCCGCTGGGCCGGATTCTGGGCAACGGCGCGGCCATGACCGCCCGGGCCTTCGGAATCGAGCGCGCGCCGGTGGTCAAGAACCAGGCGATGCCGGCCTACGATCCCCGCGCCGTCAAGGGCATCGGCGTCACCTACGCCACCTCCACCATGGGCGCGGACCACACCGCCGGCTACGCCATCGCCACCAACATCCTGAAGGTCGGCGGCGACGTGGATCCCCTGTCCACCGAGGGCCAGATCGAGCTGTCCCGGAACCTCCAGATCGCCACCGCGGCCCTGGACGCCACCGGCTACTGCCTCTTCATCGCCTTCGCCATTCTGGATCAGCCGGAGACCTTCGACGCCATGGTGCAGTCCATCAACGGAATGTATAACCTGAACATGACCGCCGACGACGTGGTGGCCCTGGGCAAGCAGATTCTGTCCACCGAGCGCGACTTCAACAAGCGCGCCGGCTTCACCGCCCTGGACGACCGGCTGCCGCGCTACTTCCAGCGCGAAGCCATCGCCCCGCACAATGTCACTTTCGACATTTCCGACGAGGCGCTGGACACGGTGTA
>CAYFVR010000301.1:0-4836 GCA_964346545.1 uncultured Desulfobacterales bacterium
AGGTCAGGTCGGTGAGGCGGGGGAAGAAGTCCGGCTTGGGCAGGCCGGAAATGGTTTCGACGTTCCCGGCCCCGTCGTGGGTGTAGGCGTAGTTCAACACTGTTCCGGCCTGAATGCTCGTCACCTGGTACCGCTGGTCGTAGCTCCGCGTCAGGGCCAGCGGCCCCAGGTCCATGGACTCGGCCGGGCCGAAGGGTTTGTAGGCCACGTTGCCGACCAGGGTTCGACCGTCGCAGACGGGCTGCCCTCGCCCAGCCCCGTTCTCCTCGCGAATCCATGACAGCTTGACATCCCCGCCCTTTCGCCGTACCAAACCCCTTTCGTCCACGCGGCCACCCTTCCGTCCAACCGGCCGCCCGTTCCCGCCTCCCGCGCACCGTCCGGGACGCGCCCGGAGTCCCCCCATGAAATCCATCGTCAATCTGCTGTTCGAAGCCCGCATCCTCAAAACCCTGCCCCGCTCCGGCTACCAGTTCCTGGGCGCCGGCAAAGAGTCGGTGGCGGAGCATTCCTTCTTGGTCACCTTCATCGCCTACGTGTTGGGCCAAATGGTCCCCGAGGCCGACGGGGATCGGATGATCGCCATGTGCCTGGTCCACGACCTGCCCGAATCCCGCATCGGGGATCAAAATTACGTCAACAAGCAGTACGTTCGGGCGGACGAGGACCGGGCGGTTCGGGACCTCGCCGCCGAAATCCCCTTCGGCGCCGACCTGGCCGCGTTGATCGCCGAGTTCAACGCCGCCGAGACCCTGGAGGCGCGGCTGGCCCGGGACGCCGACCAGCTCGCCCTGATTCTCGATCTCAAATCGCTGCGGGATGTGGGATATCGCCCGCCGGAAGACTGGCTCCCGCCGGTGCTGGAACGGCTTCAAACCGAGACGGGACGGCGGCTGGCGGAGACGATCTTGGAAACGCGGTCGGACGCCTGGTGGCGAAAAGCCATAGAAGATGGTTGACACCCGAAGGGGGTTCCATTAAAGAAGATAGTTTCCGCTTCGGAATACGAAATCCCCAATGATTAGGGATTCATAACATAAAATCTCGTTCAACATTTTCAATGCGGAGGATCGGATGAACTGGCTTGTCAACACTCTGGGCTCTTCCATCGGCAAGAAGCTCCTGATGGCGATCACGGGCCTCGGCTTCATCCTGTTCCTGATCGGGCATCTGGTCGGGAACCTCACCATCTACGCGGGGGGAGACATGTTCAATTCGTACGCGGAGCATCTCCATTCCCTGGCGCCGGTGGTGAAAGGGACCGAGGCGGGGCTGATTCTGTTCGCGCTGATCCACATCTCCATGGGGCTTTTGCTCTTCTTTCAAAACTGGCGCGCCCGGCCGAGCCGGTACGCCGTCAACGCCCGCGCCGGCGGCCGCACCGTCGGCTCCGGCACCATGCCCTACACCGGCCTGTTGATCCTGGTTTTCGTCGTCCTCCACCTGGCCAATTTCACCTTTGCCGACAAAACCAACATCACCATTTTCGAAATCGTCCGCAACGCGTTCCAAAACCCGGCGACGGTGGCGTTCTACGTGGCCATGATGATCGTGGTGGCGATTCATGTCAGCCACGGCTTCTGGAGCGCCTTCCAGACCCTGGGGGCCAACCATCCCAAATACATGCCGATCGTTCAGATCGTCGGAATCGTGGCCAGCATCGTTTTCGGGATCGGCTTCGGGTTTATTCCGATTTACGTTTCCCTTCTCGCCTAAGGAGGTTTGGATCTCATGAAGCTTGACGCCAACATTCCCGGCGGCCCGGTTCAGGACAAATGGGACCGGCACCGATTCGAGCTGAAACTGGTCAACCCGGCCAACAAGCGGAAATTCGACGTCATCGTGGTGGGCACCGGCCTGGCCGGCGGCGCCGCGGCCGCCTCCCTGGCCGAATTGGGCTACAACGTCAAAAATTTCTGCATCCAGGACAGCCCCCGGCGGGCCCACAGCATCGCGGCCCAGGGCGGCATCAACGCGGCCAAAAACTACCAGAACGACGGCGACAGCATCTGGCGGCTCTTCTACGACACGGTCAAGGGCGGCGACTTCCGCGCCCGGGAGGCCAACGTCTACCGACTGGCCCAGGCCAGCGTCAACATCATCGACCAGTGCGTGGCCCAGGGCGTGCCCTTCGCCCGGGAGTACGGCGGCCTGTTGGCCAACCGCTCCTTCGGCGGCGCCCAGGTCTCCCGAACCTTCTACGCCCGCGGGCAGACCGGCCAGCAGCTTCTGCTCGGCGCCTACGGCGCCCTCTCCCGCCAGATCGCGTCCGGCAAGGTGAAGATGTATCCCCGGCGGGAAATGCTGGACGTGGTGCTGGTGGACGGCAAGGCCCGGGGGATCACCTGCCGCAATCTGGTGAGCGGCGAGATCGAGCGCCATTCCGCCCACGCGGTGGTGCTGGCCACGGGCGGCTACGGCAACGTCTTCTTCCTGTCCACCAACGCCATGAACTGCAACGTCACCGCGGCCTACCGGGCCTACAAACGCGGCGCTTGCTTCGCCAACCCCTGCTTCACCCAGATTCACCCCACCTGCATTCCGGTCCACGGCGACTACCAGTCCAAGCTGACGCTGATGAGCGAGAGTCTGCGCAACGACGGCCGGGTCTGGGTGCCCAAGAATCCGGGAGACCGGCGGCCGCCCCAGGAAATCCCCGAGTCGGATCGGGATTATTATCTGGAACGCAAATACCCCAGTTTCGGCAACCTGGTGCCCCGAGACGTGGCCTCGCGGAACGCCAAGGAGCAGTGCGACATGGGCAAGGGCGTGGGCGAGACCGGGCTGGCGGTCTACCTGGACTTCGGCGACGCCATCAAACGCGACGGCCGGGACGTCATCGAGCGGAAGTACGGCAACCTGTTCGCCATGTACGAGAAAATCACCGCCGACGATCCGTACGAAAAGCCGATGATGATCTATCCGGCGGTCCACTACACCATGGGCGGCCTCTGGGTGGACTACAACCTCATGAGCAACGTGCCGGGCCTGTTCGTCCTGGGCGAGGCCAATTTCTCGGACCACGGGGCCAACCGGCTGGGCGCCTCGGCGCTCATGCAGGGGCTGGCCGACGGCTACTTCGTCATTCCCTACACCATCGGCGGCTATCTGGCCGGGACGAAGCTGGGCGACGTGGAGGCCGGCCACGGGGCCTTCATGGACTCGGCCAAGGCGCTCCAGGAGCAAACCAACCGGTTCCTGACCAACGACGGCAAACGGACGGTGGACGACTTCCACAAGGAGCTGGGCCACATCATGTGGGAATACTGCGGCATGGCCCGGAACAACGAGGGACTCCAAAAGGCCCGGGGGATGATCCAGGAGCTGCGCGGGGAATTCTGGGAGAACGTGCGGGTGCCCGGCGCGGCCGCCGACGTCAACCAGAGCCTGGAGCGGGCGGGCCGCGTGGCCGACTTTCTGGAATTCGGCGAGCTGATGATCGTGGACGCCCTGGCCCGGCAGGAATCCTGCGGCGGCCACTTCAACGAGGAATACCAGACCGAGGAAAACGAGGCCCTGCGCGACGACGAGAATTTCTGCCACGTTGCGGCCTGGGAGTTCAAGGGCGTCGGCGAAGATCCGGAGCTTCACAAGGAGCCGCTGGAGTTCGAAAACGTGAAACTCACGCAAAGGAGCTACAAGTGACGGCCAAATCCATCAACCTGACCCTCAAGGTCTGGCGACAGAACGGCCCCGGGGACAAGGGGCGATTTGAAACCTATGCCGCCACCGATATCTCCACCGACATGTCGTTTCTGGAAATGCTCGACGTGGTCAACGAAAAGCTGACCCTGGAAGGCCGGGAGCCCATCGCCTTCGACAGCGACTGCCGGGAGGGCATCTGCGGACAGTGCGGCAGCGTGGTCAACGGCCGTCCCCACGGCGGCGAAAAGGGGACGACCCTCTGCCAGCTCCACATGCGCCATTTCGAGGACGGCGACGAGGTGGCCATCGAGCCGTTCCGGGCCCGGGCGTTCAAGGTGCTCAAGGACCTGATGGTGGACCGGAGCGCCCTGGACGGCATCATCCAGGCCGGCGGCTACATTTCGGTGAACACCGGCGGCGCGCCGGACGGCAACACGCTCCCGATTCCCGCCGACGTGGCGGAGCTGGCCATGGACGCGGCCCAGTGCATCGGCTGCGGCGCCTGCGTGGCGGCCTGTCCCAACGCCTCGGCCATGCTGTTCACCAGCGCCAAGGTGAGCCATCTGGCCCTGCTGCCCCAGGGCAAGCCCGAGGCGGCCAAGCGGGCCATCGCCATGGTCAAGGCCATGGACGACTGCGGCTTCGGCAACTGCACCAACGAGCGCGAGTGCGAAGCCGAGTGTCCCAAGGAAATCTCCATCGTCAACATCGCCCGGCTGAACCGGGAGTACTACAAAGCGGGGTTCTTTTCCAGGGTGTTTGGCGGCTGAGCGATTTTTTTACGCCAGCGTAAAACTCAAAAGCGGCGCTCCCGATGGGAGAGCCGCTTTTTTTATTACCCAAACTCGAAATGCTTAAAAATATCCTATATTTTCCAGTTATTTACGCAAAAAAAGCCAAAGATCAAACAAAAAAATCAAAGGAGCGTTTCATGACAGATCCAAAAACTCTTCAAGAAAGCATTCACTCATTTTTAGAATATGCGAAGACCTTGAAGGGGGACGAAAAAGGCGAGGCGCAAGTTTTTTGCGATCGGTTATTCCAGGCTTTTGGCCATGGGGGATATACTTGGAGGCGGCATAAATTGCGTTTCTGAAGAACGGAAATTCGGACGTAGCAGCCCCCCGTGCCTGCCCTTACGAAAGCGAGCGTTTCAATTTTTCGATCTCGCTTTTTTCAAGGCCGGTCACG
>CAYFVR010000302.1:0-4823 GCA_964346545.1 uncultured Desulfobacterales bacterium
GGCAGAGTTTTCGCAACTCATCCACGGTTTTCAAACGCCGCGTGATGGCCTCGGAACCGAGGTCAATCTTCATGGGTATTTGAACCAATTCCCAGGGGGCATGAAAAAGAAAATCGATTGTATTTCAGGCACTTGTGCCTACTTCCCGGCCGCGTTCCTGGGACTGCGCCCGTTTTTCCAGTTCGTCGGTCATGATTTCCAGTTGGACGATGTTGTCCCGGGTCTGCTGGGACATTTGGGCCTCGATTTGGGCGGCTTCGTCCATGCGGGTGACCAGCACTTGGTAGCTGCGGGTCAGGTCCCGAAGTTTGATGAGGGGCTGGCTGGTCACCTCGGCGGTGCGGGCGGCGTTGTCCATGGATTCTTCTGCAACGCTGACCATGAGGCTGCCCAGGTAATCTTGGGAGGCGGAAAGGGCCTCGGCGATCTGGCGCTCTTCCTGCTGGGCGATCTTTAGGGCCAGTCCGTTTTCCAGCACCGGACGGGTCAGCCCGGTCATGGAGCGCACTGCTTCCCGCAGGTTTTCATGGTTGTCCAGGGTCGTGTTCATGGTGATGAAAAACTGGGCGAAGGCGTTTTCCGTCACCCGCAGGTTTTGCAGCCGGCGGAGGATTTTGGCGGTCGCCTTTTCCAGCATGGCCTGCTGATGGGCGTCGGTCAACTCGCCCTTGGCCCCGTCCAGCCGGGCCAGAATTTGCTGAAGCTGGTAGGCCCGGAGCTTGAGATCGGCCTGCATGGCCTTCAGGTTTTTGTAACGCTCCTCCAGCTCGATGCTGTTTTCCAGCAGCTTGTCGCCGCCCGCTTCCAGGGATTGGATGATGGCGTCCACCTGGGTCTGCACCGATTCGTAGCGCTGGGCGATGTCGGCCAGAACTTTGCCCACCCCGGGAATCCGCCGGAACAGACGGCTGAAGAAACCGGCGTTCTGGCCGCGCTTCAACTGCTCCAGGGCGGGATACGGATTGATCTCGTCCATCACCTCCCGGAGTTTTTTCAAATCCCCGGGAATGCTCTGGCTTTCGCCCCGGGCCATTCGGTCCATCACCTGGCCCAAGGAAGTGCGCATCAGCCGAAAATGGTCGTTGGTCCGGGACTCGATGCCTTCTCCCAGCCGGGTGGCTTCCCGAACCGCCGAGCGGTCGTCGGGCGCGCCGAGGATGCGGCCGGCGATGGCTTCCGCCGCCGCTTCGGCCTTTTTGGCCTCGGCTTCGGGGATGCCCGGCGGCGGGGCCGGGGCGGCGGGGACCAGATCGGTGATGTCGGCGGGCGAATCGAGGTCCGCCGAGGTGGAAGGCGTGGCTTCCGGGGCGTTGGCGCCGTTTTCGGCCATTGGATATCTCCCTTGGGAAGAGTTTGGGAAAACGATTATCGGAGCGCCGCCAAGATTTTCTCCATCACGTCCGGTGGCGGCAGGGGGGTCACCGATTCAATCCGCTCGGGCAGACCCACATCGGCCAAAACGGCCGGATCGTTTTCAATGCCCATCACGCCGGAGCGAAAGCCGTACCGCTCCCAGGCGATTTCCTGAATGTTCGGGTCTTGCAAGGCCGTCAGCAGCCGGGCCCCGGGTTCCGTAAAGGCAAGAAAGGGGTGCTCGCTCCAGACCGTGGGCTCGGGGATCAGCACCCGGGTCCGCTCCCGGATCATCTCCTGATGCTTGGGATAGGCCCGGTAAAATTCGATAATCAGGCTTTCGTAGGCGGCCACCACCGGATAGGCGCCCTGGCCCTGGTTGAGATACTTGTCGAAAAGGTAGCCGGTGGAGCTTTCCAGGAAGCCCATGTTTCGGAAAATCGTTTTGATCGCTTCGATGTGGGCCGAAAGCGCCGCCGCGTCCACCATGCCGCCGTCGTTGAAGATTACCGCAAACAGGCCGGCGGTGAGAAAGCCGGAATTGCTCCGGGTCGGGTCGGTGGCGTGGAGGGAGACCGGGCCGTTTTGCCGTTCCAGCCCCAGGGCCTTCCAGGGGCGGCCTTCCCTTACCATTTCCAAAAAGCCCTTCACGTCGATCACGTAGTACCGGTTCGTCCGCTCCTCCACAATTCCGGCCGCGATCAACGCGTCGGTGATTTCCGGCCAGGAGTAGAAGACGATGGGCGTGTTGAACAGGTTTTGGGACTTGGGCGTCAGGCCCGGATGGCGCTCCCGGAAGACCTGGGCCGCCACCCCGCTGGAGGGCCATGCGCCGTCGATGTTCGCGGGGTCGGAATCGGCCATCTCCAGGCTGCCCATTTTCCGGCCGTCCACCACCAGCCCGTGGTCCTTTTCGAGAATTTTTTGCACCTCGGGGTCGGAGAGCAGGCCGTCCTTCTCGCTGCCGTAAAGAATGCGAACCGTTGTCGTGGATCCGCCGCCCGGAGTGAAATAGACGGCCACGCCGGCGGCGGCCAAAACCAGGAGCAGGCCAACGATGAACTTGATTCGTTTCATTTTCCGATCTCCGCCGTTTTCATCATCCGTTTCAGCACCCGCCCGAACGTCCGCATTTCGGTGGCGTCTCCGGCCAGATAGTTTTTGAGGCCCTGGTTAAAACCGGCCTCCACCGTGTCGAGCATTTCCCGGAACTCGGCCCCTTCGCCGCCCTCGGCCAACAGTTCCCGGCCGGCGGCGGTGGTGGAAAGCCGCACGTATTTCTCGATGAGCGGCAGAAGCCGGTCCAGGTAGAGCAAGAACCGGGCAGACCGGGCCACGTCGTCCGGGTCCTCGCCGAAGTTTTGGAAGATCAGGTCGCCGGTTTCGCAGATGCGCAGAATTTGGTCCCGCACCTCCGGGTCCCCCGCTTTCCGGCCCAGTTCCCGGATGACCGCCAGCCGTTTGTTGCCCTCCCGGATTTTTTCCAGCATCCGCTCCCGGGTCAGTCCCCGGGCCTCTTTCCGGATAGCATTTTCCGTGCGGTCTACGCCGATGAGATAAAGCCCGGCGTACAGCAGCACCGCCACCACCAGGGCGGGGGTCAGGGGCGCTTGAAAGAGGATCACCCCCGCCAGCAGCGCCGCCGCCGCCGCCAGGCCGGCCCAGATTTCGATATGTCGGGCGAAGGCGTCCATGGAGTTCAGTTGTATCCCTTCACTTTGCGAAAGGCCTGTTCCAGCCCGTCCTTTTTCCCGTCGAACACCCGGCCGTCGGAATATTCGGTCAACTCCCGGAGCTGTCGTTCGTCGGCGTCCCCAAAGGTGATGGCGAAAATGGGCGGCAGGTCGAAATTGGCGTTCATTTCCCGCCAGTGGCGCTGGAGATCGAAGAGGTTGCCGTCCTGGGACTGGCCGTCGGTCATGAGCAGCACCGCCGGCAGATATTCCGAAAGCGAGTCTCCCTGCTTTTGAAACAGGTCCAGGGCCGACATCACCGGGAGGTAGATATTGGTGCCGCCTCCCGCCCGGAGATTGTTCACGAAGCCCATCAGCTTGGCCATGTCCTCCGGCCGGTTTCCCTGCACCTGCCAGCCGGCGCCGACCTTGTCGAAAAAAGGGATCACGGCGGTGACGTCCCGTCCGGACGCTTGCAAGAAGAACTGTCGCGCCTGTTCCTGGTCCATGATCGCCGTCATGGCGGCCTTGAGTTGTTGAATCCCTTCACCTTCCATGCTGCCGCTGATGTCCAACAGGTAAACAGTGAAGGAGGGCTTGCGGAATACGGTTTGATAGAGGGTGAGGCATTCATGGATCACGTCGGCGGGCGGCCAGGGGATTGGGGAGATGATCCGAGTCAGGTCGATTCCCCAATCGGGGTTGAACACGTTCTTGTCCGCCTTTTCGGGGTTCATGCCAATGAGGCCGGTGCGGAAGCCGGTCTCCAGAATTTCCTCCTGCACGTCCGGGGTCAGCAGATGGTCCCGGAGCTTCTGGAAAAACTCCCGCTTTTCCGCGTTGTCCGGCCGCTTCACGAAACCCAGGGTGCTGTCGGCGATGGCCAGGCCGTCGGCCGGATAAATCACGTAGAGCGGTTCCCGGCCGCTGTCCTCCAATTCCCGGCTGGCGGCGATGATCATGGCCTCGTAGTTGAACATGGCGTCCAGGTCCTTGGACTTCCGCAGGTAGAGGTCCTTGAGCCAGCCGGAGCTGCCGGAACCCCGGTCAACCCCCGCCAGCAGGGTTTGCACCCGGTTTCGCAGGCCGGGTTCCGCCAGATGTTCGCTGGTGAGCACGGTGGGGCCGCCGGCCAGGGCGTACAGCAGGCCCATGTAGGCTGACGCGCCGGAGTTGGACTGGGTGGCCGAGGTCATGGCGAACTGAAGGTCTCCGGCCCGAACCGCTTGCAGAATGTCGGCCACCCGGACCTCCCGGCCCACCCAGCCCAAAGCCTCGGCCTTGGAGCGCTTGACCCCCAGCACGACCGGGGAACGCATGATGGATGCCTCGTCGGTGACCCGGTGCCGCTCCGCGTCGCCCAGCCGAATCCACATGGAGTTGGCCGGCAGCACGGCGTCGTAGGGGAAGTTTTCGGCCTGGAGGTCCAGCATCATTTCCACGGAACCGCTGTAGGTCATGCGGACGGCGAAGTCCTCGGATTTGGCGAATTCCTGGATGATGGGTTCGATCTGGCGGCTTTCGGAACCGGCCACAATAGTGAGAGTGCGGGCCGGGCCGGCCTCTTTTTTGCCGCAGGCGACAAGGGCCAGGGAAAGCAGGAGGGCAATGGCCAGAAGCGGACGTCGGTGCATGGGACACCTCCGGGTTGGATGGATGGTTGCGGCGGCCTTCGGTGCGGCCGGGCGTTCCGTATCGGGCGTTTCGTGTGAAGACGGCGGGAACATTTCTGTTTTCCGTTCTTAACGCTCCGGCAAAAACTTCCCCCCCTCGCCCGTGGTTTCGATTCCTCGGGCG
>CAYFVR010000303.1:0-4671 GCA_964346545.1 uncultured Desulfobacterales bacterium
TCCGGCAGCGACCGGTAGGCTTTGATGAACACTTCCTGGGCCACGTCGGGCACCGCGTCGACGGGAAGTTTTCGCTTGAGAATTCGCAGAATCCCCGCCTCGTGGGCGCGGATGAGTCCCTCGAAGGCGCCGACGTCGCCGTCGAGGACTTGTTGGATTCGAAGCGAATCATCGATGGTTCCGGAAGCGGGCATGGGCGAAGGCCGAAATCACCGGGACGCCGCCCCAAGGCGCGTCCCGGCGGTCTCGTTTATCGATTGGAAAATCAGAGAAAATCCGATTCCAGGTCGTCGTCCCAGGCCGGACCGTCTCCCCAGCCCCGGCCATGACCCATCCCCCGGCCTTTGCCTCGGCCCATGCCGCGACCCTGTCCCTTGGGTCCGCGTTCGGGCAGGGATTTCAGCTGTTCCCGCTGCTCGGGGGTGAGAACGGCGTTGATTTCGCCGAAGACTTTGGCCCGATGGACGGCCATCTCCTCGGCGTAGCCCGCGACGGTTTTGTGAGCGTTGCGGACGGCCGATTCGTCGAAGGTCTCGGATCGGACGGCGTCACGCACCGCCTGACGGGCGTTTTGGAGGTTGTCCCGCAGGGCCTGGACCGCCTCGTCGCTTCGGTGGTTGTCCAGGATGGTCCGGATTTCCGTTTTCTGGGTCTCCGTCAGGTCCAGGTGGCGCAGAAACCGGAAGCCGCCGCCCCGGCGGGGACCGGCCAGGGCGGGGAGGGCCATCAGGGCCACAAGGAGCAGGGCCAGAACCAGAGACGGAACCATCGGGGAGAACCGGGAAAGAATGGATTTGCGCATGACGAACTCCTTTTTTTCAATGTTGAGTTTCGTTTCCGCCCGTTTTTCGGGCGCTCTATGAAGGGAGTCGTCCCCCGGGGAAATCCGGTTACAAAAAAATCTGCCACGAAAAATCCCGGCCGAAGCCGGGATTTGAAAAGCGGTATGGGATCGATTTTCCCCGCCCGATGAGATCGGGCGGGATCAGGCGGAAGCGGTTCGGGCCCGGGCCCGAATGCGGAGGATGCGCGCCTGAAATTTTTCGTTGCCCGCCAGTTTTCCGCTGAACAGCCGGATGAACAGAAAGGCCAGCCCCAGGCTGCCGAAGGCCAACGCGGCGGACATGGCCGATTCGTCCACGCCGTAGGTGGGGGCGATGCGCATTCCCACCGCCGCCCCGACGATCATGGCGATCACCGGGACCATGTAGAGCAAAAAGGTGATTTTCACCAGGGAGCCGGAGGCGAAGCCGATGACCACCTCGTCGCCCACGCCGGCGCCCGCGGTGTTTGCGACCTCCACCTCGCATTCCTTGCCGCCCTGGCACAGGTCGCGGGAGCCGCAGCCCTCGCAGGTGCTGGCGCGGATCGTCTTGATCCAAGCCCGCCGATCGTCGGTTCGAACGACAATTCCGTTTTCCGTAACCACGAAGCAACCTCTTCCAAATCTGGAATGAAAAAGCGCCGGGAAGCGCGGGGGCGCTCCCCGGCGCGGGGATTTCTTCCATCTCCGGCCGGAGCGCCGGATCGGGCCCAATGCCGTTCACTTTGGGATTTCCAAAGGAAGAATGTGCCCGATTGTCCGAGGGCGAATGCAATTCGCCCCTTCAAATTTTCGTCAAAATGAACGGTATTCGAATCAGGCCGCCGTTTCGGCTTCGGCCCCCTCCGCCGGTTCGCCCACCAGGCCGATGGGCACGTTCACCGACCGTTCGTAGCAAATCAGGCCGCACTGGAGGCAGCGTCCGGCCTCTTGAATGGCTTGGGATTCGGTGAAGCCCTTTTCCAGTTCCCGGGTTTCCGCCAGCTCGCGTGGCCCGGCGATGGGCATGATTTGGCGCGGGGTCGGATTGACGTTGTGGACCGAATCCACGTCCTGGATGCGGGAATCGGGGGTCAGCACGCCCTCGTCCAGCTCCAGCGGAATGTCGAAGAGCAGCCGATGCACCGAGGCCGCGGCCCGGCGTCCGGCCCCGATGGCGCGGATGGCGGCGCTGAAGTCGGTGAGCGGGTCGCCCGCGGAGAAGAGCCCTTCCTCCTCCTTGTAATACGGATTCTTGTAGGGCGGCACCCCGCGCCAGACCACCGGACCGGCTTCGGCGGTGGGCCGTCGGGTGAAGATCATCTCGGGGAACCGGCCGGCGCCGAGGAAGAGGCTGCGCACCGTCAAGCGGTCCCGTTCTTCGTTTTCCAGGTCCACCACTTCAATTTCGGTCAGTTCGCCGCCGTGGCCGGCGATGGCGCCGATGCCGACCCCGAAACGGAGCGTGACGACCGAATCCTCCTCCACCTCGGCCACCCGGGCCAGGGCTTCCTTGGAGAGCTGCTCCTTCTTTTCCCGGAAGAGCACGGTCACCGATTCGGCCCCCAGGTCGCGGCAGATTTCCGCGCCCTTGATGGCCGCCCGGCCGCCGCCGAGGATGGCCACCGGACCCGCCGGGGCGATCCGGTTGCTGCGGCCGGTGTCGGCCTTGATGAGGTCGATGAGCAGATAGGTGCCGGGGAACTGGGATTCGATCTGGCCGCTGGGAATGCGGGTGAGCCGGCTGTCCCAACCGCCGGTGCCGGTGAAGACGGCCTCGTAGCCCCCCGCCAGCAGCGCCGGAATGGTGAAATCCTTGCCCAGGGTCTTGCCGGTTTCGGCCGTGACGCCCATGTCCAGCACCCCTTCGATGTCCCATTCCAGCACGCCGGCGGGCAGCCGCTCCGGCGCGATGGCGGTCCAGAGCATGCCGCCCAGCTTGTCCGTGGCCTCGAACAGGGTGACGTCGTGGCCCAGCCGGGCGGAGAAAAAGCCCGCGGAAAGCCCTTCGGCCCCGCCGCCCACCACGGCGATTTTGCGGCCGGACTTCGGCGCCTTGTAGGGCTGAATCCGTTTTCCGCCGTCCCGCTCGTAGTCCGCCGCGAAGCGTTTGAGGAAATTGATGGCCACCGGATCGTCCACCATGTTGCGCCTGCATTCGTTTTCGCAGGGGCGGGGGCAGATGCGGCCGATGACGGCGGGGAAGGGGTTGCGCTCCTTGATGACCTGCACCGAACGGTGATAGTCGCCCACCTCGATCTGGCGAATGTATTCCCGGATGTCGATGCCGGCGGGGCAGGCCCGCTGGCAGGGGGTGGTGCACTCGTCGTCGGTGTATTCCCCCAGGATACGGCGCGTGACCGAGGAGAGGGTGATGATGTGCTTGGGGCAGACCCGCTCGCAGGTGCCGCAGCCGGTGCATTTTTCGGCGTCCACCACCGGCAGGTTGTCCGGGCCCATCACGATGGCGTCGAAGGGGCAGACCGTCGCGCAGCTTCCCAGACCCAGGCAGCCGATTTCGCAGATTTTCATGCCGCCGCCCAGCAGGGAGGCGGCCCGGCAGTCGCTCAGGCCGTCGTACAGGTAGCGGGTGTCCGCGTCCTGATATCCGAAATAGCAGCCCGGTCGGGCGATGTCCGGCTCCTTGGCCTCGATGGTGACGCCCAGAACGGCCGCGATGGCTTCGGCGGTTTCGATGCCGGCGGCCACGCAGGAGTTCGGGGGCGATTTGCCCGCCGCGATGGCTTCGGCGTTGGAGGCGCAGCCGGGAAAGCCGCAGCCGCCGCAATTGGCGCCCGGAAGTTCCTCGTCGATGGCGACGATGAGGGGATCGACGTAGACGTAGAAAATTTTGGAGGCGGCCGCCAGACCGGCGCCGACGACCACTCCGAGGCCCCCCATGATGGCAATGGCTTCAAACATGGAACCGCTCCTTGGGGAAGATTTGGGTTTTGGATGCTTCGGGTTTTCGCCCGAAGGAAATTCGGGGTCGGCGTCGATCGCGGACCTCAGTCGATGGCGTCAAATTTGCAAACGTTGTAGCAGGTGAGGCATTCGACGCATTTTTCCTTGTTGATCCGGGCGACTTCCTTTTTCTTCCAGATGACGGCGTCGGCGGGGCAGGCCCGGAAACAGGCGCCGCAGCCGGTGCATTTTTCCGTATCGACCTCGAAGGCCAACAGGGCCGCGCAACTTTTGGCCGGGCATTTCCGGTCCACGATGTGGGCCTCGTACTCGTCCCGGAAGTAGCGGAGGGTGGAGAGCACCGGGTTGGGGGCCGTCTGGCCCAGGCCGCACAGGGAGCTTTCCTGGATGGTGGCCGACAGCTCCTCCAGGGTGTCGATATCCTTGGGCTCGCCCCGGCCGTCGCAGATTTTTTCCAGCAGTTCCAGCAGCCGCTTGGTGCCTTCCCGGCAGGGGGTGCACTTGCCGCAGGACTCTTCCTGGATGAAGTCCATGAAAAAGCGGGCCATGTCCACCATGCAGGTGGTCTCGTCCATGACGATGACGCCGCCGGAGCCCATGATGGCGCCCACCTTGGCGATTTCCTCGTAATCGACCCGAATGTCGAGGTGCTGCTCGGGAACGCAGCCGCCCGAGGGGCCGCCGAGCTGCACCGCCTTGAATTTCTTTTTCTTGGGGATGCCGCCGCCCACGTCGTAGATCAGCTCGCGCAGGGGCGTGCCCATGGGCACCTCCACCAGGCCGATGTTGTTGATGTCCCCGGACATGGCGAAGACCTTGGTCCCCTTGCTCTTTTCGGTGCCGACGCTGGCGTACCAGTCGCCGCCGTACTGGATGATCTGGGGGATGTTGGACAGGGTTTCCACGTTGTTTAAGATGGTGGGCTTTTCCCACAGCCCCTTGAG
>CAYFVR010000304.1:0-4668 GCA_964346545.1 uncultured Desulfobacterales bacterium
CCGGACGTCCAGATAGAGCGTCCGGACCATTTCGTATTCAAAGGGGGAATCGAAGCCCCCGTATCCCACCGGCATGGAGGCCCGGAATTCCAGGCCGTCCACCACGGAAAGGGCCAGATCGGTGGCCGCGTCGCCGCCCACCAGCCCCGTCACCACGTTTCGGGTCGTGCCGTCCACGATTCTGCCGCCCGCGTCCCGGATCGTGGAGGGACCCAGCACCGGAATCACCAAATACGGCCCCGCCCCCACGCCGTACACCGCAAGGGTCTGGCCGAAATCCTCGTTGTACTTGGGCAGCCCCTGGGTTTCGGCCACGTCCCACAGTCCGCCCACCCCGGCCACGGTGTTGACCATGATTCGGGCCAAGACCGTTCCGGCCCGATCGCCCTTGGCCTGCAACACGCAGTTGAGCAGGATGGGCACGTCTCCCAGGTTGGAAAAGAAGTCGGAAATTCGTTCGCGGGCGTATTCCGGCAACACCCGCTCGTAGACCCGCACCGCCGGTTCCAGCACGTTGCGGTCCACCATCACGTTGAATTGATAAATGGCCCGGTTCATGGGTTCCAGTGGATCGTAGGCGTCCAGAAAGTCCAACCGGTCCCCGTCGGTGGGGGAGCTTGCGCCCGGCGGCGGCAGGGGGGCCGGGGCGTTGCCGGCGGCGCAGCCCAAAAGCGCAAGGTTCAGGAGCGCCAACATCCAAAGGGCGGAAATTCGGGAAATCGTCACGCGCCATCCTCCGTCTCCGTCAAAAATCGGAGCATATGGTCGATGTTGGGACCGTGGAGCATATTGCCCAGATGGCCGCCTCGGGGCCAGATGGTGGCCCGGGTTTCGAACATATCTTGGAAGGCGGCGATATCCCCCGGGTTCAGGATGATGTCGTCCCGGTTGTGAACCATCGCCACATGGGAGGCGCTTCGGAGAAAATCGGCGATCCGGCGGAGGTCGTTGCCCCGGCGCAGATGGGCCAGATCGGCCCCGGGATGGCTTTCCCGCCATTGGGGCAGCACGATTTCCCGTGCGTAATCGGCGAAGGTCCATCGCAGCGAGGCCCGGAAAAACGGCGTGGTGGAATCGGTGACGCGGAGCACCGTTCCCGGCGGAAGCACATGGCCGCCGCCGTTGAGCAGGTCGGAGGTAAACAAGACCTTGGACAGCGCCAGCCGGAAGACGATCCCGACGAGTCCTTCCAGCTCGTCCTCTTCCAAGGGGGAAATCTGTTCCAGTTCGTACAGAAATTTGTCGTCCACCGCCACCCGGCCCTGGCGCTGAAAAAAGGCCGACATCTTTTCCATCAGCCGGTCCAGAAACCGGTCGGTTCGGCCCGCCACGTTTTCGGCGATGTATTGGTCAAATTGGGCGGCCGATTCCAGCAGGTTCATGGGCGGATTGACCAGCAGCACCCGGCGGAATCCGAAGGCGCCCTCCTCCGCGTCCAGCCGGGCCAGAAACGCGGCGTTAAATCCCCCCAGGCTGTAGCCCATCAGATGGGTTTCGGTGATCTCCGCTCGATCCGCGATTTCCTCCCGGATCAGGATCATGGCCCGGTAGAGATCTCGGGCGTCGGCCATGGCCAGCCCGGGGACCGCCGACTCCGACGCCGCGATGGTGAACCGGCGGGTGAAGGGCGAACTCATGGAAACCACATGGAAACCGGCGTTGTAAAACACGTTCCGCAGCCGCCGCATGCCGAAGGCGTCGTGGTTGGAGCCGGTCCCGGCGACGCAGAAGATGAGCGGCGCGGGCTCCGGTCGGGATGCCAGGATGAAGGGCAGGTCTCGCAGGTCGTCCACCCGCGCCGGGAGCGGGCGATCCGGAAAGGGCGTCACCGATAGCAGCCGCTCCCGGAAGAGAATCTCGTCCAGCGCCTTTTCCCCCGGCGCGCCGGCCACCGTGGCCTTCAGCGGATCTTCGATGGGATAGTCGTAGTCCCCCGCCGGTTCGGCCGCGCCGGCGGCCGCCGCCCACCAAAGAAGTGGAAGGAGGGCCAGGACGGGCCACCTTCTTTTTCCGATCCAACCGTTCATCCAACAACCTTTCTCGCGGCCTTCCACCCGTCCGAAACCGCGCCGCCCGACTCCGGGAGTTCCCGCGTTCCTTCCGCGAAAACCGGGATTTCCATCCCCCCCGAATCGGAGCGACCCAACGAAAATCGCCCCTCGTTTCGGCATATCATATCCGACAGGCGAACCGCTCCCGCCAGCTTTCGTCCATTTCGCCGTCCTCGCCGACCAGATGGTTCATCATGCACATGTCCACCACGTCGTTGGAGTGGATGATCTGGGTGTATTCCAAGGCTCCGTCCACGCAGACCTCTTCCTTGCGATGGATGTTGTGTTCGCGGCAGACCTTGTCCGACATCGCCAGCGGGCTGACGAAAAGGTAGACCGGCAGGTTGTTGAGATGGGCCATTCCCACGATGGAGGCGGTCCCGATGGAGCAGACCACCTTGTCGTCCTCGGTGATGGCCATGGCGCCCAGAAACAGTTTGGTCGCCTGGTCCATGAAATGGGAAATGGAGTACTCCGGCGCGGCCTGATAATCAACCCCCTCTTCCCGAAGTTGCCGCATCACCTGGCCGGTTTTGTTCGGGTCCTGCTTCAAAATCAGCACCTTGAACGATTTGCCTTGTTTTTGGGCCTTCCCCAGCAGCCGCCGCAAAATGATGCTGACCGAATGAACGATGATGAAATCCCCGTCTTGGACCAGATGCACCCCCGCCTCCGCCACCCGTTCCACGCTCTGGTTGACGTACTCCAGACGACCCTGAATGCAGGCGATCATCTTTTCCCGGCTGTCGGTCAGCGCGTTGGTTTGGGCGTCGGTGTCGCAAATGGAGAGCATGGAGATCAGCGGGGTGACGCGCGGCTCGCTGGACCAGATGGCGTCGTAAAGTTCGGGCAGTTGCCGGTCGAAGGCCGCCGGGTCATCGGGTTTGAACAGGCGAAGGGATTTCAGCAGCGCTTCCAGGGCGATTTCGGTGGCGTGCAGGGAGCCTTGCAGCTCCATGTGGTCCCGAAAGAGCCCGTACAGGATGTCCCGCTCTTTTCGGATTTGTTCCGGTGTTTTCGATTCTTCCAACACGGTTTCCATGGAATCGCCTCCTTTTCTACATGACCGCCCACAGATTCTACATGACCGCCCACAGATGAATCACCATGTAGCCCGACGCGACAAGCAGGGTGATGATGGTGACCGGCACGCCGGTTTTCATGAAATCGATGAAGGTGATGTTGACGCCGTGCTTTTTGGCGATGCCCACCGTCACGATATTGGCCGAGGCGCCGATGTAGGTGAAGTTCCCGCCCAAACAGGCGCCCAGGGCCAGGGACCACCAGAGCACGTTGTCGGGAATCGGGCTGGTTTTGAGGAGATGTTCGATGACCGGAATCATGGTGACGGTGAACGGGATGTTGTCCAGAAAGCCGGAGACGATGCCCGACACCCAGAGAATTACCAGCACGATGACGTAGGGGTTGCTTCCCACCCGCATGAACACCGTCTCGGCGATCCACTCGATGACGCCCTTTTCTTCCAGCACCCCCACCAGGATGAACAGGCCGGCGAAGAACAGCAGCGTGGTCCATTCCACGTCCAGCAAAATTTCCTCCACGTCCACCCGGGAGATCAGCAGCAAAACCATGGCGGCGAAAAGCGCCACCACGCCGGAGGAAATGCCGGTGACGGTCTGGGTGACGAACAGCAGCAACGCCAGGGCGAGGCAGGCCAGCCCTTTTTTAAGCAGCTTGCGGTCCATGCCGACGCTGGTGAAGCGAAACCGGATTTTTTCCAGCAGAAGCTGAACGGAAAACAGCTTCATCAGGTCGTCCCGGATGTCGCGATATTCCCGCCGATTCACGGCGTAGATATAGCCGAGCCCCAAAATGAAACAGAACACCACCGGCGGCGTGAGATGGATGATGAATTGGTTGAACGTCAGCCCCACTTCGGAGCCGATGATGATGTTGGGCGGGTCGCCGATCAGCGTTGCCGTCCCGCCGATGTTGGAGATGATGGCCTGGCTGATGACGTAGGGCTTGGGGTCCAGCCCCATGCCGGAGGTCAGCTCGATCAGGATGGGAATGACGATGAGCACGGTGGTGACGTTGTCCAGAAAGGCCGACATGACCGCCGTGACCACGGAGAAAAGGAGCAGAATTTTTGCGGGGCTGCCGTCGGTCCATTCGGCGATGCGGACCGAGGCCAGGGTAAAGGCGCCGGAATGGCGGAGAATGCTGACGATGATCATCATGCCCATGAGCAGCATGATGGTTTCGTAATTGATAAATTGGGCCGCGTGATGCTCCTGAATGATGTTCAGGATGAACAGTGCGGAAACGCCCAGCAGCGCGGCCACCGCCTTGTTGACCAGCTCGAAGGTCAACGCGACGTAGACGAGCACGAAAATCGTAACCGGAATCCACGCACCTTCCATACCGTTCTCCTCCCTGGACGACCGTTTGATCAAATGGCGCTGGAGCGGGACGAAACCGATGTCCGCCGGACGGGGAAGGAACTTGGGGAGGTCGATCGCGGACGCGGCGATCTTCCGGATTGTTCATGACGCACCCCTCCTTTCCCCGAATCGAAATGACACGGATAACCAGCCGATTCCCGGAGCTTTTCACAAGACGAATCGTCGGTCAAGGTCCGAAAACGGTCGGCTTT
>CAYFVR010000305.1:0-4655 GCA_964346545.1 uncultured Desulfobacterales bacterium
AGTGGATGAGGGCGACGACTTTGAGGGTCATGAGCGGATACCGCCACAGGACCCGCGAGAGGGCGTTCGCGGTCAGGGGCCGGCGGACCAGGCCCAGGCTGGCGTCGAACAGTTGGCCGTCCAGTTGTCCATCGGGGGCCGACACGCGCATGTGGACGTTGAGCCGTTCGCCGGGAACCCGGAAGCGCCAGTCGTAATGCAGATTCATGTCCATGAAAGGGGAGACGTGGAAGCGTTTGTCGAACCGGTAGCTCCGCCATTCCGGCAGTGGATGAACGTTGTCCGCCGGGCCGAAGACGTAGGGGTGCATTTCCTTCCACGGCGTGTTGGTGATTTCGGCAACGATGGCGGTCACGTCCCGATCCGCCCGGTCGAAGCAGTAGAAAAAGCTGACCGGGTTGAAGCAATGGCCGAAGTAGCGGAGATGGGTCAGCAGCCGAATGGGCCCGTCGGGCCGTTCTCCGGTGCGGCGTTCCACCAGATCGCGAACGGCGGCGTCCAGCGGTTTTCGGGGATCGCCCAGGGGATGATCGCTTCGCCGGAAAACGGCCAAGTTGAACCGCTCCCGGGACCAGCGGGGGTGCAGGGCGAAGACGGTTTCCAGCTCGGCCAGGTCCAGGTAGACCAGGAACAGCCGGTACTGGAACGCGTTTTCCACCGGCCGGAACCGCCGGTGCCGGATGGTTCCCGTGTAAATGGCGCTGTGGAGGTTCACGGGCCGCCGCTCCCGAACCCAATGGAGAGGAATAGGCAGGCGGAGGGAATACCGCTGCCGATCCTCGGCGCACAATGTTTCACTCGTCCCATCTCCGGTTTCGGTTCAGTGATTAGAACATGTTTCGAACGAGAAATAGCTAATGCCGAAATGAAAACTTGGCAAGGGATGGGAGGCGGGGGCGTAATGGGTTCGGGCGTCTATGCGGGGAAACGGCTCGCGCTTCGCCGGTTTGTTGGGAACGGGGTGGATTCCCATTTGAAAAAAACCACGCCGGGCGGTATGCTGACGGTATCATTCGTCATGGGGTTCATCCAGGATTTTCCTGGAATCGACTCAACGGAGGCCCGGGGAGGCGGTCCGATGGATATCGAGCAAATCGAAGCGGAAATCATGAAACTGGAGCCGGAAGCCCGGGCCGAACTCGCCCGGCGAATTTTGGAGAATCTGGACGCGCCTTCCGAAGCGGAGGCCCTCCGTCTGTGGGTTGCGGAAGCCGAACGGCGGTTGGAAGATCTTCGGCGGGGGAACGCCGCGGAGTCGCCGGCGGACGAGGTGTTGCGGCGGGTTCGGGACCGGATTGTATGATCCGAATCTCAATCCACGACGCGGCGGAGGCGGAATTGGCCGAGGCGGCGTCCTTCTACGAGTCCAGGACGTCCGGCCTGGGCCACGCCTTTCTGGACGAATTCGAGAAATCGCTGGCCCGCATTTCGGCCGATGCCGAGGCGTTCCCGACGATGGGCCGAAATGTCCGCCGATTGATCGTCCATCGTTTTCCCTACAGCCTTTTCTTCGCCGTCGAATCGGAAGATTTCATCCGCGTTCTTGCGGTGGCCCACCAGAAGCGACGGCCGGGGTATTGGTGGAATCGGTTGTAGCCATTTCCACCGGGGTCGGGGCGGAATTGAAAATCGGAGGCGTCTCGTTCGGCTCGCCGCCCATCCACGAGGTATGAACCCCGGGTTCTTATGCGGCCGCGCTTCCAGCGCTTTCACCCCCCCCGGCCTTCAACTTCCCGCTTCTGACTCCTAACTTCTGGCTTCTGTCTTCTTCTTCCTACGCATCCCCAATCCCCTTCCCAAAATCCTTGCACACCGCCAGCGCGCTGTTCACCCCGTCCTCGTGGAACCCGTATCCCCAGTAGGCGCCGCAGAACCAGGTGCGGTTCGTTCCGTTGATTTCGCCGCGACGTTTTCGGGCGTTCATCCCGGCGGGGGTGTAGACCGGATGGCTCCAGTCGATTTCCGCCAGCCGGTGGCCGCGGGGGACGTATTCGTCCAGGTTCAGGCTTACGCAGAACTCCACCGGCGCGTCCAGGGACTGGAGGATGTTCATGTCGTAGGTCACGGTCACCCGGTTGGCCTTGTCCTTTGGAATCAAATAATTCCAGCTCGCCCAGGCGGCGCGGCGGCGGGGCAGGACGCGGGTGTCGGTGTGGAGCAGGACGTGGTTTTCCTGGTAGGGCATCGCCGCCAGCAATTCCCGCTCGGCCGGGCTGGGATCGGCCAGCATGGCCAGGGCCTGGTCGCTGTGGGTCGCCACGATCGCCGCGTCGAACCGCTCCGGCTCGCGGCCCGGCGTTTCCACCGTCACCCCGTCGGCGTCCCGCCGGATCGATTGAATCGGCGCCTTCGTTCGAATCCGCTCCGCGAAGGGTTCCGTCAGCGGGCGAAGATAGTTCCGGGAGCCGCCCCGGATTACCCGCCACCGGGGCTGGTTCACGATGTTCAGAAAGCCGTGGTTCTTGAAAAACTCCACAAAGTAGCGGGCCGGGAAATCCTCGAACAGCGCCGGGTCGGCCGACCAGATGGCCGCGCCCATGGGCACGATGAAATGGCGGACGAAGGCGTCCGAGTAGCGGTTTGCGCGGAGATAGTCGCCCAGGGCCGTTTCGTAGTTGCTCTCCAGCAGCAGGGCCAAGGATTTGCGCCGGAAGCGGACGATTTCCAGCAGCATTCGGTAGAATCGCGGCGAGGCCAGATTCCGCCTTCGCGCGAACAGCCCGCCAAATCCGCTGGGGCAATATTCCAATCCCGTTTGATCGCAGCGCACGCTGAAGCTCATGGTGGAGGGCTGGGACGCCACGCCCAGCCGGTCCATCAGCCGGATGAAATTGGGATAGGTCGCGTCGTTGAAGACGATGAAGCCGGTGTCCACCGCGAAATTCCGGGCGTCCAGGGAGACGTCCAGGGTGTGGGTGTGGCCGCCGATTTCCGCTTCCGCCTCGAAGACGGCGATCTCGTGTTCCCGATGGAGCAGCCGGGCGCAAACCAGTCCGGAAATCCCCGCGCCGATGATGGCGATCTTCATGCGGCGCCTCCCGCGGGCCGTGTTCCGATCTCCTCCTCGGCCAGAATCCGCGCCGGCACCGGCCGCAGCTCCCGCACGATTCCGAACCGCTCCAGCAGCCGCAGTCCCAGGTAGGTCAGGTCCAGTTCCCACCAGCGAAAACCCTGGCGGGCCGAAACCGCGTAGTGGTGGTGATTGGTCGCCGCCGCGGCGCTCGCTCCCGTCCAGAAAACGCCCAGACAGCCCAAGTGGAGAAAAATAAACGGGACGATCCGGAACCAGTCGATCCGGCGTTCTTCGGCGTCGGATGTTGGTTCGGTTTCGGCGTCGCCGTCCGCGATGCCGGCGTCGGCGTCCACCCACTGGATCAGCGCCCGGATGGAAGGGTTCCGGGAGAGTCGGGTAAACAAATTCTGGAACATGGAGAGTCTCGTCGGCTTGGGTGACGGCGGGAACCGCCGGGAAGGGATTCGGAGAATCCTTCTGCGTTATGCTTTCCGGGCGCGCTCCTGTCAAGAGCGGAAGGAATCCTTTTCCATGGCCGGATCGACGGACCTTTTTATTGACATCCCCAAGCCAAAGGGACTACTTAGAGATTTTCGCAAAATTCATGGCGCTTGGTGATCCCTCTTTCTTCCACTTTTACCGAGAGGTCGTCATAATGAAAGCAGGCAGCAATCTGGAGAAGGTGCTCACGGCGGGACATTTCGCGTTTACCGGGGAGCTGGGGCCCCCCCGGGGGGGCAACGTGGAGGCCGTCCGGGAGAAGGCCCGGCCGCTCAAGGGCTGCGTCGATTCGGTCAACATCACGGACAACCAGACCGCCATGGTGCGGATGTCCAGTTGGGCCGCGTCGCTGATCGCCATCCAGGAGGGGCTGGAGCCCAACTATCAGATGGTCTGCCGCGACCGGAACCGGCTGGCCATGCAGGCCGACATTCTGGGCGCTTCGGCCCACGGCATCCGCAACATGCTCTGCCTTTCCGGCGACCACCAAAAATTCGGCGACCATCCCAACGCCAAGGGCGTCTTCGACATCGACTCCACCCAGCTCATCGACATGACCCGCAAAATGCGGGACGAGAGCAAATTCCTCGGCGGGGCCGACATCGACACGCCGCCCAAAATTTTCATCGGCGCGGCGGCCAATCCCTTCGCCGAACCGTTCGAGTGGCGGGTCCACCGGCTGGCCAAAAAAATCGACGCCGGGGCCGACTTCATTCAGACCCAGTGCATCTACAACATGAAAAAAATGCGGGAGTGGGTGCGCATCGCCAACGACATGGGGCTCACCGAGCGGGTTTACATCCTGGCCGGCATCACCCCCATGAAAAGCCTCGGCATGGCGCGGTACATGAAAAACAACGTGCCCGGCATGGACGTGCCCGACGAGATCATCGACCGGCTGCGCGGCGCGGGCAAGGGCAAGTACGCCAAGGAAGGCATCAAGATCGCCTGCGAGCAGATCGAGGAGTTCAGGGAGATGAAGGGCGTCCACGGCATCCACCTGATGGCCATCGAGTGGGAGCACAAGGTCCCCGAGATCGCCGAACTCGCCGGCGTCCTGCCCCGACCCACCTTCGAGGAAAACGAGGCCGCCTAACCCCGCCCCGTTTCCGCCCGACATTCCAAGCCCCGTCCGCCCCTC
>CAYFVR010000306.1:0-4548 GCA_964346545.1 uncultured Desulfobacterales bacterium
CGGGGCGCTGGCGAGACATCGACGCGCGGGAGACCATCCGCTTCGTGGCGGAGTCCGGGGCGAGGTCGAGTTTGATCCCGTTGTTCAACACGCCGGACACCGTTTTCCAGGCGTTGGATTACCATCGGCCCCACATCGTCCACTTCTGCGAAACGCTGGCGGGTTGCGGGGAAGGGGAGATGGATCGGCTCGTCGCCCTGCAGGAGGCGGTGAAGGCCCGTTTCCCGGAAATCGAGATCATGCGCTCCGTGCCCATCGCGGAAACCGGATTCGGGAACCGGGTCCCCAGCCTGAAACTGGCCCGGCGATTCGAGCCGGTCAGCGACTATTTTCTGACCGACACGCTGCTCATGACGGAGGGAGAGGCCCCCGGCGCGGAAGAACAGCCGGTATGCGGTTTCGTTGGCATCACCGGCCGCACCTGCGACTGGGGCGTGGCGGCGGAGCTGGTTCGCACCAGCGGCATTCCGGTGATCCTGGCCGGCGGCCTGGGGCCGGACAACGTGGCCGAAGCCATTCGCCAAACCGGGCCCGCCGGGGTGGACAGTTGCACGTTGACCAACGCCGTGGGGCGGGACCGTCGCCCCGTGCGTTTTCAAAAAGACCTGGACCGGGTCCGGCGGTTCGTGGAGGCCGCCCGGTTCGTTTTATCGTGATCGCCCCTCGGGCGTAACCATCTCCCGGAGAGATTTCTCCACGCCGCAAGACGATTTTCCCGGCCGGACCGCCCGGCCGCGCCGCCGGTTTTCCGGCGGTTTCTTTTTGGAATTTACGCGGGCGCGGGGAATCCCGTCGGCAGGAATCATTCGTAGTCCATTATCAACTATCAATTATCCATTATTCAAAAATGGATAGAAGGAGAAACGACCGATGTACGAAAGCAGTGATTTAAAGAAGGGCCTGAAGCTGGAGATCGACGGCGATCCCTACGTGGTGGTGCAGTTCCAGTTCGTCAAACCCGGCAAGGGCCAGGCCCTGTACAAGTGCAAGCTGAAGAACATGGTCACCGGGGCCCAGTTCGACAAAACCTACCGCTCCGGCGAGAAGTTCAACGAGGCGAACCTGGAAGAGCAGGAAATGGAATACCTGTACCAGGACGGGAACGAGTACTGCTTCATGAACACCTCGACCTATGTTCAGGAATTCCTGTCCGCCGATCAGGTGGAGGAGGTAAAAGACCTGCTGAAGGAAAACACGGTATGCAGCGTCCTGCTTTTCGAGGGGCGGCCCATCGGCGTGACCCTGCCCAATTTCGTGGACGTCCGGGTGACGGAGACCGAACCCTGGGCCAAGGGCGACACCGCCTCGGGCGGAACCAAGCCGGCCACGGTGGAAACCGGCTACGTTCTCCAGGTGCCGCCGTTCATCAACCAGGACGAACTGATCCGCGTGGACACCCGGACGGGCCAGTATGTGGAGCGGGTGAAGGGATAGGGAGCGGGTCGCGCGCCGAATTTGGGAAAAAAAGACGAGAGCCCGGCGCGTTTCGCGGGGGGAAGCCGGGCGGTCGCCAAGGCCGCCCCTCCCGTCAGACAAGGGCGCTCCAAACGGGAAAAACGCGTGAGGCCGACCGCCGGTTTCCGAAAAACGGAGGAGCGGCCCGCGAAGAGGATCGGTTGCCCGACGTCGCCATGGCGGTGGATGGGTGAAAGGAAAAGCCGGGCTAGGGCTCCCAGCGAATGACCTGTTTGTCGTAGTCGATCCGGTAGTGGAGGCCCTGGAGAAAATTCATGCCCAGCAAGCCGCTGTGCCCCGGCCCGTCCCCGCTGAAATCGAGGAACGACGCCCGGATGTCTTTCCGCTCGAAAGGCCCGACCCGGATGTAGTCCAACGTGGCCAAATCCACGTTGATGATCTGTCCGCCCGCCACCTGGGCCCGGGCTTTCCGGAAATTTCGCACCGCCAGCCGATCGGCCACCTCGCGGTGGAGCGCCGTGATGGAGGCCCCGGTGTCCAGCACCAATTCGGCGGTCACTTCTCTTCTTCCATAGCCGAGCTGAACCGGCAGCAACACCTGCCCGGCCAAAAACCGAATGGGCGTTTCCAGTCGCCGAGCCTCGCGTTCGGAAAGGTGTTCCAAGGTTTTCTGGCGGAGGCTGTTGATGTGCTCCTCCATCCATTGGCCCCGCCGTTCTTTCAACGCCCGGTCTCTCGCATCCCGATCCTCCGGCGTCAGCCCGTCGGCGTGGCCCCGAAGGGTTTCGACCTGGTCCAAATATTGTTCGGGCACCCGGCCGAGATCGTCCACGAAATGGCGGCGGCCCTGGTCGTCCCGATATTGATAAAACTCGGCAAGCCCCGGCGCGGGCCATGCCCCCGACATCCAGAGGAGGAAGGAAAGAATTACAGAGATGGCAAGGAATCGTCCCATGGGTTGTCCCCATTACCAAAATTGCCAATTCCCGGTGGTCACCACGTAAATCCCCAGGCAGAAATTGGTGATTCCGTGGGCGAGTACCGGGTAAAATACATGGCGCGTTCGGTAGAGCAGCAAATTGTAAAAAAGGCCGGCCATGATTCCCGCCAGCCAGAGAAAATGCGCCGACCCGAACAGGGCGGCGGAAATCAAAAACGACGGCCAGGTAAACGCCCCGATGGCCACCTTGGTGAAATCCGGATTGACGATATAGCGTAAGATGAAGGAGCGCCAGAACAGTTCCTCGAAAATCGCAACCACCACCGAGGCGCCGAAAATGCGCACCGCGACGAAGGCCCAGTATCCGGCCGGGGGCAAGCTTCGAGGATCGTAGGCCTCGCCGCCGTCGCCCAGGGTCGCCCATCCCCAGTCCATCTGAATCCACAGCACGAACACCAGAACGCCCACGCCGACGGCTTCCAGCATGGGGCGCAACACCGGCCCTCCGCCTTTTTCCCAGCGCAACTCGTCGTATTCCTTTCGAAACCACCACAACGCGCCCAAAACGACCACCGTCCGCAGGGGATAGGTGATGGTGATCAGATGTTGGGAAAGGGCGGAATCGGACGGAAGAACCTTCTGGAGCAGATCGTGGATCAGAATGAAAATCATGTAGAGCGCGAACGGAACGACGCGGCTGAACCAGGGCGCTTGGGTCACGAAAGCCTCCGGTGAGGGAAAAGTTGTTTTTCCTTCGTCTTGTCACAGTTGGGGAGGGGAATCAAGAGACGGGCCGCTCGAAGGGCGATTCGGCGAGGAATATCCGCGGGGCCGGGAAGCGGAACAAGAGGCGTCGGCGGGCCGCCCGGGACCGGGATTGCCCCGCCCCCATTTTTCCCGGACTGGAAAATCGCCCCCGGAATGGCTATGTTCCCTTTTCAAGATTTGGCTTTCGACCGGAAGAATTCGAGCCGATCCACCAACCCAAACAATTCACGTTCACGACATGGGTGGAGAAAACAAGCCATGCCAATCTACGAGTACGAGCACCTGGACGATCCATGCGAGCTGGGAAAAGTTTTCGAAGTTCGGCAATCGATGACGGACCCGCCCCTGGCCGTCTGTCCCCGATGCAAGGGGATGGTCCGGAAACTGGTTTCGCGGGTGGCCATTTCCACGCCGAAATCCGACGGCCAGCTCAAGGACATGGGCTTTACCAAACTCGTCCGGCGGGACGACGGCGTATACGAAAACGTCACCCAAAGGGAAGGGGAAAGCCGCTACATGCTTCGGGACAAGCCGGAAACCATGCCCAACATCAAAAAAATCATCCGGGATTGACGCCAATACCTTTCGTTTTGGAATTTCCAATGGGCGAATCCGCATGATCGCCCATTTGAAAAGCCAAAGTGAACGGCGCCGGTTTCACGCCACGGAAAATCAAACCGGTTCTGCGAAAACCAACACAAACTTTGGAAAAGCCATCCATGATAGATTTTTTTTCGAAATTACCGACAAGCCCGGGACGCCGGACGGCGCCGCTGACCGCCATTTTGACGCTGCTGTGGATCGGATGCGGCGCGGCCGCCGGCGACGGCCCCGGCAAAGGAGGAACCGCCATGCGCGAACCCGCAACTCATGGAGAATCCGTCACATTGCCCGCCATCGACCAGAATCGGCCTTCGCAATGGGAGACCGCCACCTTCGCCATGGGCTGATTCTGGGGCCCGGACTCCCGGTTCGGGAGTCTCCCCGGCGTCATCCGAACCCGCGTGGGGTACGCGGGCGGAAAAACGCCCGATCCCACCTATCGGCAAATCGGGGACCATTCGGAGACCATCCAGATCGATTACGATCCATCGATCCTTTCCTACCGGGATCTGCTGAAGGAATTCTGGTCCGGCCACGACCCGACGCGGCCCACCGGTTCCCGGCAGTACATGTCGGCGATCTTCGTCCATGACGATTCCCAACGGGAGCTGGCCGAGGAAACCAAGGCCGAGGCGGAAAAAGCGGCGGGGGAGGAAATCCATACCCAAATCCTGCCGCTCACCGGATTCACCCGCGCCGAGGACTACCACCAAAAGTACATGCTGCGGGGCGCCCGAGACGTCATGCGGGATTTCCATCGGATGTATGCCGACGCCGACGATTTCACCGACTCCACCGCCGCCGCCCGGGTCAACGGATTT
>CAYFVR010000307.1:0-4511 GCA_964346545.1 uncultured Desulfobacterales bacterium
AAAAGGTGCTGGAAAACGAGATCAACATCACCGGCATTTTCATCAAGGTGCTGACCCGGCTGGTGGAGTCGGGCAATTTTCCCCGGATGGACGACCGGTCCATCGAACTGGCCGCCCACAATATTTCGGTGCTGGGTCACATGTGGACGTTCCGGCGCTGGTTTCTGGCCCGCCATTACAGCATCGACGACTACATCGAACTCCAGACCGATTTTATTCTGGGGATTTCCACCGGCAAGTCCAACGCATAACGGTTGGCCTCCGGACGGACCGCCCGACGGCGATCCCGCGGGACCGATTCGTCCGGGGCGACCCCCAAAAAACCGCGCAACTCCAGAGGGAAGGAGAGATCCTCATGACGATGGAAACCGAACCCTATGTCCCGCGACACCATGTCCGGGCGGTGACGGCCACGTCGCTTTTCGACGGGCACGACGCCTCCATCAACATTTTTCGCCGCATTTTGCAGGCCACCGGCGTGGAGGTGATCCACCTGGGCCACAACCGGTCGGTCCAGGAGATCGTGGACGCCGCCATCGAGGAGGACGTTCAGGGCATCGCCGTCTCCAGCTACCAGGGCGGCCACGTGGAATTTTTCAAATATATGGTCGATCTGCTCCGGGAGCGGGGCGCCGACCACATCCAGGTTTTCGGCGGCGGCGGCGGCGTGATCGTGCCGGAAGAAATCCGGGAGCTGGAGGCCTACGGCGTGACCAAAATTTACGCGCCGGAGGACGGGACCCGCTGGGGGCTTCAGGGCATCATCAACCACATGGTCCAGCGGATGGATTTCTCCCTGGTGGAGGATATCTCCTTCGATCTGAACGCACTGGCTCCGGAAAACAAGCTGATGGTGGCCCGGATGATCTCCGCCGTGGAGGAGGCCAAGTCCAAGGAAAACGGCCACCTGGGCCAGCTTCGAAAGCGGCTCGCCGAGCGGATGGCCGATCGTCGCGTCCCCGTGGTCGGCATCACCGGCACCGGCGGCGCGGGCAAATCCTCCCTCACCGACGAGCTGGTGCTGCGGGCGCTGCACGACCTGGAGGGCGTCCACATCGCCATCATCAGCAGCGATCCGTCCCGGCGGAAGACCGGCGGCGCGCTGCTGGGCGACCGCATCCGGATGAACGCCATCAACAGCGAACGGGTCTACATGCGCTCCCTGGCCACCCGTCGCTCCCAGATCGAGGTGCCCGAGTTTCTGCCCGACGCCATCAACGTGGCCAAGGCGGCCGGATTCGACCTGATCATCGTGGAGACCGCCGGCATCGGCCAGGGCGACAGCCAGATCGCGGATCTGGTGGACGCCTCCCTCTACGTGATGACCGCGGAATTCGGCGCGGCCTCCCAGCTCGAAAAAATCGACATGCTGGACTACGCCGACCTGGTCGCCGTGAACAAATTTGAAAAGCGGGGCAGCGAGGACGCGGTGCGGGACGTGCGCAAGCAGGTGCAGCGCAACCGCAACGCCTACGGCCAGGCCCCGGACGAAATGCCGGTTTTCGGCACCATCGCCTCCAAGTTCAACGACGAAGGCGTCACGGCGCTGTATCACGCCATCCTGGACACGCTGAACGAGCGCATCGGGGCGAATTTTCAGAGCAAATTGCCCCGGCCGGAAGGGCGGACTTCCGGCTCCAAAACCATCATCATTCCGCCCGAGCGGACCCGATATCTGGCCGAAATCGCCGACACGGTTCGCGGCTACCACGCCCGCACCGAGGACCAGGCCGAAAAGGTTCGCCGGGTCTGGCACTTGGAAGAGACCGGTCGGGCCTTGGAGGACGACGGGCTGGGTGGAGATCAGGCCGCGCTGCTGGATCGGTTGAAAGAGGCGGTGAACGAGGCCCGCAAAGCGGTGGACCGGGAGACCGAGGAGCTGCTGGAAGGCTGGGAATCGATCCGGGACGCTTATTCCGGCGACGAGCTGGTCTATCAGGTTCGGGACAAGGAAATCCGCGTGCCGCTGTACACCGAGTCGCTCTCCCACCAGAAAATTCCCAAGGTTTGTCTGCCCCATTATACCGACCCGGGCGAGACCTACCGGTGGTTGCGGCGGGAGAACCTGCCCGGTTATTTCCCCTATACCGCCGGGGTGTTTCCGCTGAAACGGGTGGGCGAGGATCCGACCCGGATGTTCGCCGGCGAGGGCGATCCGGCCCGGACCAATCGTCGGTTCAAGCTGCTGTCGTCCGACTCCGAGGCCAAGCGGCTTTCCACCGCCTTCGATTCGGTGACGCTCTATGGCTACGACCCCGACGAGCGGCCGGACATTTACGGAAAAGTGGGGACCTCCGGCGTGTCGGTCTGCACCCTGGACGATGTGAAGGTGCTCTACGGCGGGTTCGAGTTGTGCGCGCCCAGCACCTCCGTTTCCATGACCATCAACGGTCCGGCCCCCATCGTTCTGGCCATGTTCCTGAACACCGCCATCGACCAGCAGATCGACAAATTCAAAGAGGAAAACGGACGCGAACCCTCCGCGGACGAGCGGAAGGAAATCCGGGCGATGGTGCTGCAAAACGTCCGGGGCACCGTCCAGGCCGACATCCTCAAGGAGGACCAGGGTCAGAACACCTGCATCTTTTCCATCGAGTTCGCCCTGAAGATGATGGGCGACATCCAGCAGTTTTTCACCGAAAACAACGTGCGGAATTTCTACTCGGTCTCCATCTCCGGCTACCACATCGCCGAGGCCGGGGCCAACCCGATCTCCCAGCTCGCCTTCACCTTGGCCAACGGCTTCACCTACGTGGAGTACTACCTGTCCCGGGGCATGGACCTGGAAAAATTCGGGCCGAACCTGTCCTTCTTTTTCTCCAACGGCATGGACCCGGAATACAACGTCATCGGGCGGGTGGCCCGGCGCATCTGGGCCGTGGCCATGCGGGAGAAATACGGCGCCGACGAGCGGTCCCAAAAGCTGAAATACCACATCCAAACCTCGGGCCGGTCGCTCCACAGCCAAGACATCCAGTTCAACGACATCCGCACCACGCTCCAGGGGCTCTGCGCCATCTACGACAACTGCAACAGCCTGCACACCAACGCCTTCGACGAGGCCATCACCACGCCCAGCACCGAATCGGTGCGGCGGGCCCTGGCCATTCAGCTCATCATCAACCGGGAGTGGGGGCTGGCCAAAAATGAAAACCCGCTCCAGGGCAGCTTCATCGTGGAAGAGCTGACCGACCTGGTGGAGGAGGCGGTGCTGAGCGAGTTCGACCGGATCACCGAGCGCGGCGGGGTGCTGGGCGCCATGGAGACCGGCTATCAGCGGTCCAAGATCCAGGAGGAATCGATCTACTACGAGACGCTGAAGCACACCGGCGACCTGCCGGTCGTGGGCGTCAACTGCTTCCGCGACCCGGACGCCTCCGAAGACCTGACCGACTCCGAGCTGGAGCTGGCCCGGGCCACCGACGAGGAGAAGCAGTCCCAGCTCACGCGGCTGCGGGACTTCCAGGCGCGCAACGCAGACCGTGCGCCCGAGGCGTTGAAGAACCTCCAGGAGACGGCGCTTTCCGGCGGCAATCTTTTCGCCGAGCTGATGGAGGCCGTCCGCCATTGTTCCCTGGGCCAGATCACCCAGGCGCTCTACGACGTGGGCGGAAAATACCGACGCAATATGTAGCGTGCAGCGGGGGGAGGTGGCCCCGCCCCGTCGAATATCGACGGGGCGGGGTTTTTCCGCCGTTCATTCCGGTTGGTTGTAGGGGCGTATCGCATACGCCCCGGCACAACTGAGGTGTTGCCAATTTTATGGATACTTGTGGCGAAATGAAAAACGATCCCTCTGAGAGGTGAACAATAGTATGACCGTCGCCGAAGCCCTGAAATCCCGGTTTTCCACCCGGGCGTATCTCGACAGGCCGGTGGAGCCGGAGAAAATCCATCGGATTTTGGACGCCGCACGGTGTGCGCCCTCCGGGACGAATACCCAGCCGTGGCAGGTTGCGGTGGTATCCGGCGCGGCAAAGCGGGAGCTGGGGGAACGGCTGGTCTCTACCTTCCAATCCGGCGAGAAGCCCAAGATGGATTACCGGTATTATCCGGTGGAGTGGAAGGAGCCGTTCAAGGGGCGGCGAAAAGCCTGCGGACTCCAGCTCTACGAAACCTTGGGCATCCGCCGGGAGGACAAGGAACGGCGACTGGAGCAGTGGATCGCCAACTACCGGGCCTTCGACGCGCCGGTGGCGCTGTTCTTTTTCATGGATTCCGACCTGGAAACCGGCTCCTTCATGGATTACGGCATGTTTCTCCAGTCGGTCATGCTGATGGCGGTGGAAGAGAGGCTGGCGACCTGTCCCCAGGCGGCCCTGGGAGAATATCCGGCCGTGGTCAAAGCGTTTCTGGGCGTTCCCGCCGAAATCCTCCTCGTTTGCGGCATGGCGCTGGGATACCCCGATCCGGAGGCCCCGGTGAACCAGTACCGGACGCCCCGGGAGCCGGTGGAAGTGTTTACCCGGTTTTTTTCCGGATCGGAGGAAGGCGCTTTCTGAACCTTTTTT
>CAYFVR010000308.1:0-4503 GCA_964346545.1 uncultured Desulfobacterales bacterium
TTTTTTAGCAAACTTAGATCCAACAATTGGCTCTGAACAAGGTAGAACTCGTCCTGTATTGGTAATAAGTGATGAAGAAATAAACCAAATCTTACCTGTTATAAATGTTTTACCGATTACTTCAAGAAAAACAAATCGGCGAATTTATCCTAATGAAGTATTAATTTCATCTGGAATCAGTGGATTATCAGTGGAGTCTATTGTGCTTTGTTATCAGATAAGGACTCTTGATAAAAGAAGACTGATAAGGAATTTAGGCCATCTCAATAATTTGGTATTACAAGAAGAAATTATCAATGCATTATGTTTTCAACTCGGCATTGAGAAATAGTTTAAGGTAATAGCGCCAGCCAACAAGGCGCTCCAGCGGATTTTGTGGGCTTCCGCTCGCAAGCTCGCTTCACCCCACAAAACCGCTGAGCTTTACGTTACTCGTGGGGGATGTCGAAGGCGACTGATGATGGATATCAAATTATTGGACGTTGTGGCTCTGACGGATGATCTTCCCGAGTATAACCTTCGGCGAGGGCAGGTGGGGACGGTTGTTGAAATTTTAGCCGACGGCAAAGCGTTTGAAGTTGAATTTAGCGATCGCGAGGGACGCACGTTTGAATCCCTTGGCCTGCGGCCGGATCAAATGCAATATGAACCGCATAGGTTTCACTCGCTTGCGATATCTCTGGGAGGAAAAAATGACAACGCTTGAAGTTATCGAGAAAAAAATTAAGCAATTATCTCCCAGCGAACTTTCTAAATTTCGCCAATGGTTCGCTCAATACGACGCCGATATTTGGGACGCACAGATTGAGTCCGATGCGGCGGCTGGGAAGCTGGACGAATTGGCAAAGGAAGCACTCGAAGAATATAAAGCCGGAATTGGAAGCCATGCCGAGTATGACAGGCTTTTAGGCTAAACTGGCGCTCCGAGAAACACCGCTCTTTTGTCAGCCAGAGGCCGAATCTTTTGACGGTTTCGCTCAATAGAGTTCATACTTCACCAACCGCCCATCCAACCCCCCATTCCGCAACGGCTTCTTCCACGCCGGCTTTAGCCCCACCCGTTTGATCAGCTCCCGATCCCCGAAATAAAGATACGCCGTGGACCCCTGGCACCGCTGCTTCAAAAAATCCCCCAATTCGGTGATCAGCTCCCCCGGATCGCCGTCGCCCATGCGGACGCCGTAGGGCGGGTTCGCCACAATCACGCAATTCTCCAGCCCCTCCAATTCCTGAAATCGCGCCCTCCGGAGCGTCACCTTCTCCCCGCCGGGAAGCTGCTTCAGATTGGCCCGGGTCACCGCCACCGCTTTTCCGTCGGAATCCCCGCCGAAAACCAAATCCCCGGGCAAGGGACGAATATCCTCGTCCATTCGCTGGCGAACCGCTTTCCAGAGAACCGGATCGAAATCCGGCAGTCGTTCGAACCCGAACTTCTCCCGCAAATGCCCTCCGGGGACCCGGCAATATTCCATCACCGCCTCGCACAGCAGCGTTCCCGACCCGCACATGGGATCGTGAATCGGCCGGCCGCCGTCCCATTCCGCCAGCCGGATGATGGCGGCGGCCAGGGTTTCCTGCATGGGCGCTTCCAGCCCCTCCAGCCGGTAGCCCCGCTTGTGCAGGGAGCCGCCGGACAGGTCCAGGGAAATCGTTGCCGTGTCTTCGTGAATGTGCAGATTGATCCACAGGTCCGGATCCCGCCGGTCCACCGAGGGGCGCTTGCCGAGCCGCTCCTGAAAGCGGTCCGCCACGGCGTCTTTCACCCGAAGCGCCGCGAACTGGGAGTGGGTGATGGCGCTTCGGGCGACGTTGGCGAAAACCGCGAAGGTTTCGTCGGTTCGCAGCAGCGAATTCCACGGCAGCGTGTGGGCTTTTTGGTACAGCACGTCGGAATGGGGGCAGGGGAAGGCGAGCAGCGGGGCCAGCACCCGGGTGGCCAGCCGCGTGCCGTAGGTCACGGCGTAGACCACCGCCGGTTTGGCGTCGAAGTGGACGCCCCGGACGGTCGGTTCGGCGTTCCGGCCGCCCAGCGCCAGGATTTCCGCGGCGGCCAGTTCCTCCATGCCGCCGGGAACCTGGGCGAAATACCGGCCGGTCTTCCGATAGAGAAATCCGCCCCGGCCCGGACCGGCGGGGCCGGAGGCGGATTTGGGGTGGGGCTTCCCGGAAGGCCGCCGGCCCGGTCGGTCCGTTCCCCGGGCCATGGCTCAGTCCTCTCCCAGCAACGCCAGGGCCCGGCGCACCACGTTTTCCGTGGTGAAGCCGTATTTTTCCATCAGCACCGGGCCGGCGGCGGAGGCGCCGAAGCCTTCCACGCCGATGATGGCGTCGGAGCGCAGGGTGTAGCGCTCCCAGCCCATGGGCAGCCCCGCCTCGATGGACAGCCGCACGGGCACCGCGGGCGGCAGCACCTCGTCCCGGTATTCCGGCGGGGCCTGCTGGAACAGCTCCCAGCTCGGCATGGAAACCACGCGGGCGGCCACGTCCTTTTCCGCCAGCTTTTCCTGGGCGGCCAGGGCCAACGGCACTTCGGAGCCGGTGGCGATGAGGATGATTTCCGCCGGGCCGTCGCTTTCGGAGAGGATGTAGGCGCCCCGGCTGAGGTTGTCGGCGGCGGCGTATTTTTTGCGGTCCAGCACCGGCAGCTTCTGCCGGCTCAGAATGAGGGCCACCGGCGTGTCCTGGGAGGTGACCGCCACGCGCCACGCCTCACGGGTTTCGGCGGCGTCGGCGGGCCGCAACACCACCAGGCCGGGGATGGAGCGGAGCCCGGCCAGATGTTCCACCGGCTGATGGGTGGGGCCGTCTTCGCCCACGGCGATGCTGTCGTGGGTGAACACGTAGACCACCGGAATCCGCATGAGGGCCGCCAGCCGGATGGTGGAGCGCATGTAGTCCGCGAAGACCAGAAAGGTGCCGCCGTAGGGCCGGATGCCGCCGTGCAGCGCCAAACCGGACAGGATCGCGCCCATGGCGTGCTCCCGAACGCCGAAGCGGATGTTCCGGCCGTTGTAGCCGGGCTTCTGGAAGTCATGGTCCGAGTTGATCAGCGTTTTGTTGGACGGCGCCAGGTCGGCGGAACCGCCCATGAGGGTGGGAATCCGCTCCGCCAGCGCGTTGAGCACTTGACCGGATGCGGCCCGGGTGGCCACCGGGGGGCCGTCCGCCGGGAAGTCGGGCAGGGCGTTGTCCCAGCCGTCGGGCAGGGCGCCGCTCATGGCTTCGTCCCAGTCCCGGGCCAGGCCCGGATACTGTTCCCGCCAGGTGTCGAACCGCGCCTTCCACTCCGCCTCGGCTTCCGCGCCCTTGTCGATGCATTGACGGAAAATCCGCAGCGGGTCTTCCAGCACGCAGAAGCACTCGTCCTCGTTGCAGCCCAGGTTCCGCTTGGTCAGTTTCACCTCGTCGATTCCCAGGGGCGCGCCGTGGGCGTCCGCCGAGCCCTGCTTGTTGGGACTGCCGTAGGCGATGAAGGTGCGCAGGATGATGATGCTCGGCTGTTCGGTGTTGGCCCGGGCCGCTTCCACGGCCGCCTGGATGGCGTCCACGTCGTTGCCGTCGGTGACCGAGATCGCCTGCCAGCCGTAGGCCTTGAACCGCAGCGCCACGTCCTCGGTGAAGGTGATGTCGGTCGCGCCTTCGATGGAAATGCGGTTGTCGTCGTAGATGCAGATGAGCTTGCCCAGCCCCAGATGGCCCGCCATGGAGGCCGCCTCGGAGGCCACGCCTTCCATTAAATCGCCGTCGCCGCACATCACGTAGGTGTAATGGTCCACGATTTCGTGGCCCACCTGGTTGAACCGGGCGGCGAGGTGGCGTTCGGCCATGGCCATGCCCACGGCGTTGGCCACGCCTTGGCCCAGCGGGCCGGTGGTGGTCTCCACGCCGGGGGTGTGGCCGTATTCCGGATGGCCCGGGGTTTTGCTGCCCCATTTGCGGAACTGGCGAAGGTCTTCCATGCCGATGTCGTAGCCGGTGAGGTGCAGCAGGCTGTAGAGCAGCATGGAGGCGTGTCCGCCGGACAGCACGAAGCGGTCCCGGTTGGGCCAGGCCGGATTGGTGGGATGGTGCTTCATGATCCGGGTCCACAGCACGTATGCGGCCGGGGCCAGCCCCATGGGCGCGCCGGGATGGCCGGAATTGGCCTCCTGGATGGCGTCGATGGAAAGCGTCCGGATGGTGTTGATGCACAGGGCGTCGTCCAAGGCCCGGCACTCCTGGGCTTCGTTGCTCATGGTGAATTCTCCGTGTGGGGGACCGGGCCGCTAGAGCGCCCGCATCCATTCGGGTTTCAGGCCGATTTTTCCGGAAAGGGCCTGGTCGATTTGTTGAAGGGTCGCCTCCTTGTCCTTGGGCATGCGCGCCTTGATGGGCAGATAGTTGGAGGCGTGGTTGGCGTGGAACTGGCCCCGGCTCATGTCGGTGTGGGCGATCAGGGTTCGCAGCTCTCGCAGCATCTCCTGGGGGCCGAGCAGTTCGAAATCGCCGGACTCGTAGAGATCG
>CAYFVR010000309.1:0-4484 GCA_964346545.1 uncultured Desulfobacterales bacterium
TGTCGCCGACGCCGAAAAATCCCCCTAAATCCCCCTTTAAAAAAGGGGGACTTCACAGAAGGGGATTTTTCAAATCACCGCGCTCGCCGCGTCCGGCAACCCCTCCGCCGAATCCTCCGACACCACAAGCCCAGTCAGCGCCACCAGCTTTTCCGCCGCCTTCATGGCTTCGGGGTATTCGTCCCAGGCCATGGCGGCCACGCCGACCGTTTTTCGAAACACCCGCCGCCAGCTTTCCACCAGATAGGCGTCGTCCTTCAAAACTTCCGGAAACGGGGTGTGGGGAAACAGAGCGCTTCGGGTCGCCGGGACGAAGGGCCGGTCCATCTCCAGATGATCCGTCAGCCGGCCGGGGATATGGATTTCCTCTTCGCCGTCCGCGCCGAAGACCAGGGGATAGTGATCCAGAATCCCCGAAAACCGCCGAAGCCATCGGTGGGAGGCGTGAAAGACCGCCCCGCGCCCCTCTTCTTCGATGATCCGCAGGGAGGCGTCGATGTCCCGCAGCACCCGGGCTTCGGCCTCGAACCGGTCGCACCAGTTCTTCGCCGACTCCCCGAAATCCCGATCCTTTTCCATTCCCCGCACCGTCCGCAGCAGCGCGTAAATGGTCCGCGCCGACTTGGGGGAATGTTCCTTCAGGTGCTTCCAGCGCCCGCCGATGTTGCTCCAGTGGTTCATCAACACGTTCCAGTACAGCCCGGACACATGGGCGGCCCGGTTGGGCATTCGGCCAAAGTGGGCGGGGCGATCCGCGTCGCAATCGGCAAAGCGTTTTTGGATGTCCGCCGTCAACACGTCCCGAATCGCGTCGAGCTCCACGGTCTCGTCCCGGTGCTTTTCCGCCCATCGCGCCAACCGTCGGAACCAGTCCCGCTTCTTCAGCGCCTTGTCGTCCACCCGCACCCAGACCGCCCCGTCGAAATCGCCCCGGGCGGCCCGGCCGTACCGCTGCAAAAAGTTCATGGCCTGAAAGCCCGGCTCCATCAGGAGCAGATCGGCCCGGAAGGTGACGCCCATCTCCACGCTGGAGGTGGCGATCAGCACGTCGAAGTTCATGGGGTCCTCGCCCCGGCCCACTCGGAAAAAGCCGCCGGGATCTTGCCCGGAGCGGGAATCGTCGATGCTGTCGATCAGCAGAATCCGCCCCTCGGCGTATCCCGCCTTCCGGAACATTTCCTCCAGCCGATCCCGTTGAGATTGAAGGTCGATCAGCCGATCGTAGATGATCACCACCTGCCGCCTCTTCTCCGTTTCTCCCCGAATGTCGGGAATCCGCTCCGCCACCAGTTCCGCCATTTCTCCGCACCGGACGAAGGAAAGCCGCACGTCGCCGTGGACGGCCCTGCCCTCCGGAACCAATTTTTCGGAAAGGTGTTCCACCGCCGACTCCGGAACGCCCAGCCGTTTCAGGACCGAGGCGATATCCACCGGCGTGGCCGACAAGAAACTGATTCGGGCGCGGGAGGGATGGACCGCCGCCAGCTTGGCGAACAGCCCCGCCAGCCCGAATCCCCGGGGGGAGATGGTGTGGAATTCGTCGAAAACCACATGATCGAAGTCGTTCAGAATGTCGAAGACGCCCTTGTCGGTCAGTCCCTTGTCCATGGAGTAACGGAGCAGCAGATAGGAGGGGACCTCCGGCACCGCGATGATCATCTCGCCGCCGGGAATGGCGTCGTTGAGCTGGCCGATTTCCCGGACGCGGCGGGCGCCCACCCGGGTTTCGCCTTCCTGCCGCAACCTGCGGGTCTCGTCGGAGTTCCAGATGACGATCTTCTCCTTCACGGCCCGCCCCGTCCACCCGGCCTCCTCCAGCGACTCCGCCAGCCCGGCGGCCAGGTTTTGGCAGAGCCGCCGGGTGGGCACGATGAACAGAATCCGGTCGCCCCGATCGATCATGGCCCGTTCGAAGGCGTAGCTTTTTCCCGCTCCGGTGGGCGCATGGGCAATGCGGATTTTCGCGGGCGATTCGATCAAATCTCGTTGCAAGGGCGAGAGCCCGGAGCCCGGCAAACTTTCCACGGAATGCCGGGCGACGGTGAGCGAAACGGAATCGGTCATGGTGCTTCCTTTCAATGAAAATGTAGCGAAACAATCAGCTTTATTTGTAGCGAATTAAAATGATACAATATTGGGGTTTCCCTCCCCCGGCGCCCGGAACCATCTCACCCTTTTCCGCGCTTTTCGTCGCCGGCCGAATCGGCAGTTCCCATCCATGTCGCCACTTCCGCCGCCGCCGCTTCCAGGTCCATCAACGGCGTCAATTGTAGCGAATGAAGGCAATACCGATCCACCGGAAGCTCCCGGCCGAACAAGGCGGCGGTGGCTGCGTTCAGGCGCACGGGCGCGGCTTGATCCTCGGATCGCTTCAACAGCACCATCCCGTTGCGGTGGAGCCCGATCCGGATGACCAGCTCCGCCACCCCGGCTTCTTGGAAGGGATCGAATCCGTCCATTCCGAAGATGGCGCCGGTGAAGATTTGGCCCGGGGGGACTTCCTGGGTGTGGAAAAAATCCTTGAGGTTTCCCCGCTTCGCCACGCTGGCGACCTTGGCTTGTATCCCGGCCTCCGCGTCCAGGTTCAGCCGCCGGGTGACCGGCGGCAGCAGTTGGGGGTCATCCGTCGTGAAAACCGAGGTTCGCCAGGGCATGGCGGCCAGGTGGCTCCGGTAGTCTTTTTGGGGGAGCGCCACCCGGGCCGCCGTCATTCCCAGGGCCGCCGCCAGCCCGAAGGCGGCGGCCCGGTCGCCGATCAGCTCCGGCAACGTGGCGGTGCCGCTCTGGACCATCAGGCTGTGGTAGGCGAACGGGGTGAGGGTTCGGGCCGTCACATGGATTGCGTTGGTGGCCATGGCCTATTTCCCCGTCCCGAACCAGGAATCGAACAGCTCGGCCACCTTGGGCGCGGCGCCGGCGTACCGCTGTTTCAGTTCCGCCGCGTCGGCCTCGAAATCGCGGATCAAGTCTTCCTGGTATGCGGCCACCTCCGCGCCCGGAATGCTTTCGTCATGGACCGGTTGCATCAGTTTATGGATGGCGGCGGTTACGGCTTCCGGATCCTTTCGGTCCACCACCGTTTTGGCTTCCAGGTTGGCGAGGATTTCATACGGCGAGGCCAGCGGACGTTCGAAGCGGGAGCCGTACAGGCCCACCATGCGCGTGCGAAGGTTCACGCCCGTCACGGAGGTTTGCCCGCCGTAGGCCCCGGCCAGGCCCATGGAAAGCAGCAGATGGTCGAAGCCTTCCGCCGGCAACACTTTCCCCCGGGTGGAAAGCACCTGGATCATGAGCGTTCCGGGAAGGATGAAATGGCGGGTGAACAGGTTGTCGCTGTTTTTTTTGCTCTCGGCGTCGAACAGGGTGCCGTCCTCCATGGCCCGGTTGTGGAAGGTTTCGTCCACGCAAAGGTGCTTGGGGAGAATGCTCAACCCGTCCGAATAGTTGACGGCGGCCCGAACCGGAAGGATGCGCGTGTCCTGGGTGGCCGAATCGCCGAATACCAGCGTGTTCAGGTCGTAGGCGTCCGACGGCTTTTGGCCCTTGCTAAACGCGGTTTTGTTTTGGGGCATGCGTCCGCCCACGCCGTAGGCCCGAAGCACCTGAAGACCGCGCCCCCGCTCCACGTACTTGAACTTGTTGGGGACGGCCCGGACATAGGTTTCCGTGCCGAATTCGATGTCGGTGATCTCCTGTTCCGCGTTGCGGAAAACCACCGGCGCGATGGCTTCTCGAAGAACGACCAACGTCGCGCAGCCGGTATTCTTCAGAGCGGGATGGATGTAGTTCTTTTTTCCGTCCGAACCGAGGCTTTCGGAAACCAGGTTGTCGATGGCGCCGAGATAGGGATGAATGCGTTTCATGGATATTCTCCTTGTTGGATGAAAGATGAAATGTCGTGGAATCGAAAAATCAGCTGTCGCCCTTCTTTTCCTTCTCTTTTTCCTTCTTTTTCGCCCCCGCCCGCTCCTTGTGGGTCGCCAGGAATGAGACCCGGTAGATGCTGGAAAGCACGCGCCGGGATTTCTGGCTCGGGAAGCGGCCCTTCATCACGGGAAACCAGACCTGGTTCACGAAAATGGCGGCGGTATCCATGCAGCCTTCCATGAGGGTTTTCCCGTCCCGGTTTTCCCGGGACGACTGCTTGTCCCGGCGAACCAGATTGGTTTCCAGCTCCCCGGCGACCGCGTAGATCAGGGATTGCGGGTCGTCCTGGCCTTCCTTCCGCGCGGTGTTGACGGTGTCCAGGCAGAGCTTGAACACCAGCAATTCCTCGTTGGCGGAAGCCATGCCGCCGGGGTTCTTCTGAATGCCGGCCGCGGCGCGGCCCAATGCCACCAGAGCGCCATCTTGTTCGGTCATCGGTTTCTTTCCTTTCCAGTAAAAATTGATTTCTTCGCGGAGCCGTTTTTCCAGATGCGTTCCCCGCTTGTCCCGATCCCCCAGATGGCACAGGGCCATGCAGGCCGCGCCGAATCGGGTTT
>CAYFVR010000310.1:0-1197 GCA_964346545.1 uncultured Desulfobacterales bacterium
AGGCTCCGCCTGGAATGCCGTCCGGGAGGCTCGGCCTCGTTGTGAGCGCGATGGCCCCCACAACGAGGCGGAAGTATCGGTCCAATCATTCCAGCAAATCGCCTTATCGATTGGAGGAAACCGATTCTCCCCCGACCAGTTTCCAGCCGACCATGCCCCAGACCAGGTTGTAAACCCGGCCGGGCCGCTGATCTTTCAGCCCGTATCCGGCCACCGGGGAGCGATGGCCGGTCATGCAGATCATCACCACGTCCCGATCCGGGTCGGCGGGCACCGACGGGTTTTCTTTTCCGAGCAGATCGGGCCGGTGTTTGGAGCCGGGGATGTGAAACAGCTGGTACTCCAGCGGCGTGCGCACGTCGATCAGGGCCACCGATTCCGGCCGCTCCCGCAGCCGTCGCTTGAGTTCCCAGGGGAACATCGGTTGGACGCCGGCGGCCTTCCAGGCCAGCTCCCAGCCGACGATGAAAACGAGCAGGAGAACAATCCAGATCATGGTGCGCACCGCCTTTCGATGGGGAGATGAATCGGTCACGGAACCGGATCGACCGGGGGCATCCGCTCGTGCAAATCGGCGGCGACTTCCCGGATCAGGTCCAGCAGTTCCAGTTCGGCCAGAAACCGGGAGGGGATCGCCGTTTCGCCCAGGAGCGCCCCCAGCAGGTTGCCGGTGATGGCGCCCGTGCTGTCCGAGTCGCCGGAGTGGGTCACGGCCAGCCGCAGGGCGGCTTCGAAATCGTTTTCGAGGGTCAGGGCGCAAAAAACGGAGATGGCCAGGGCCTCTTCCGCGATCCAGCCCGCGCCCAGGGTTTCCACCGTTTCGGGCGTCGGGGGCCGGCGGTCGGCGGCGTCCAGCGCGCCGAGGATGGCGTCTCGGCATTCCCGGGAATTCGGGCGTTCGGATACCTTTTTCAGCGCCTCCTCCACCGCGCTTCGGAGCGACCGCCCTCGGGAGATGTCGAAAACCATCCAGGCCAGGGCGCCGGCGGCCAGATAGCCGGACGGATGGCCGTGGGTGACGGCGGCGATTTCGCACCCCACGTCGAACACCTGATTTTCCGGCACGCCGTAGGCCACCGGCGCGGCCCGCATGACGCCGCCGCAGCCCTTGCTGTCGTTGATGGGATCGTCCATCGTGCCCATCTTCCCGGAGGCCAGGGCGGAAAGGCAGGTATTGCCCGGGGCGCGGCGGCTGTA
>CAYFVR010000310.1:1297-4434 GCA_964346545.1 uncultured Desulfobacterales bacterium
GGCCGGGGCGTAGTCCGAAACGCCACCGGCCCCGAATCGGCGTCGAATGGCGTCCAAGCCGTCAAATTCCACCGCCGCGCCGAGGGCGTCGCCCACCGCGCCGCCCGCCAGGCAGCCGGTCACGTATTTCAGACTCCGTCGGTCTTCCGACATTTCCATCTCCCAAGGTGAAAGATCCGCGTCGAGGTGTTCATGGAACCGAATCACAGTTTTCAATCGGAGGCAAGCCCGGAGGAACGTCCAAGGCCGGGCCGGCGACTGCTCGTCACCGGGGCCAGCGGGGCGCTGGGCGGGTTTCTTTGCCGAACGGCGCTCCGGACCGGATGGCAGGTCATCGGCGCGTACCGGCGCAATCCGCTCCGGATTCCAGGCGTTTCCGGTGTTCAAATGGACCTTTCCCAAACGGAGGCATTGCCGCGCCTGCTTTCGGAAATCCAGCCCCAAGCCGTGATTCATGCCGGGGCGGTGGCGGGCATCCAATCCTGCGAGGCCGATCCTTCGGCGACCTGGACGGTCAACGTGTCCGCCTCCCGCCAAATCGCCCGCTGGTGCGCCGATCACCTGGTTGCGCTGGTCTTCACCTCTTCGGATATGGTCTTCGGCGGAGACCGTGCGCCCTACGCGGAGAACGATCCGGTGGCTCCCCTCTGCCGGTACGGCGAGCAGAAGGCGGCGGCGGAACAGGCGGTGCTGGCGGAATGGCCCCAGGCGGCGGTTTGCCGACTTCCGCTGATGTTCGGCCCCGGCGGCGGAGCGCGAACCACCTTCGACGAAAAAATGATCGACGATCTAAAAGCGGGCCGCCGGGTTTCGCTGTTCCAGGACGAGTTTCGAACGCCGGTGGATCTGGAGTCGGCGGCGGAAGGACTGCTGGTCCTGCTGGATCGGGGCCGGGGGCTGTTTCACCTGGGCGGCGACCGACGGGTGTCCCGGTACGAAATGGGCAAATTGGTCGCCGAACTTCTCGGGCGGGACCAATCCCTTTTGCTGCCGGTGCGCCGGAAGGACGTGCCCATGGCCGCCCTTCGCCCGGCCGATCTTTCTCTTCGAAGCGATCGGGCCAGGGCGCTGGGATATCGTCCGCGGGGCCTGATCGACGGCTACCGGCAAATGCTTTCGGCGATGACCGATGGGAATCCATGATGGGAATCCTTCACGCCTTCCGATCCTAACTTTGACAACCCGCGTCCGCCGGTTTAGCTTGCTTTTTCCGTTCACCATCCCGGAGACCGCCATGTTGATGATTCTGTCGCCGTCCAAAAGCCTGGACTTTGAATCTCCGCCCCCGCTGGACCCGGGCGCGAAACCCCGGTTTCTTTCGGAAGCCGTCCGGTTGATGGACCGGTTGCGCCCGCTTTCGGTGGATGAACTTCGGAACCTCATGAACATCAGCGAAAAGCTGGGAAAGCTCAATCACCAGCGATTCCAGGAATGGTCCGAGGAACACGGTCCCCAGGCGGCCAAACCGGCGGTCTACGCCTACACCGGGGACGTGTACGACGGACTTCGGGCCGGCGAGCTTTCCAAGGCGGACATGGACTGGGCGGAACATCGCCTCCGGATTCTTTCGGGACTTTACGGGGTCCTTCGGCCCCTGGCCCGGATTCGTCCCTACCGGCTGGAAATGGGCATTCGACTGGAAAACCCGGAGGGAAAGAACCTGTATGAATTCTGGGAAGATCGAATCACCCGGACGCTGAGAGAGGACCTGGCGGAGGTCGGCGGAGACGCCCTGCTGAACCTGGCGTCCCGGGAATACGCCAAGGTCGTGGACGTAAAACGGCTTGGGGCAAGAGAGATCGTGCCCAAATTCAAAGACTGGAAGAACGGTCAGTTCAAGTTCATCAGCTTTTACGCCAAGAAGGCCCGGGGACTCATGGCCCGGTTCGTCATCCAAAACCGGGTGGAAACGATGGAAGGGCTGCGGAAATTTGACCTGGAAGGATACCGGTTTTCCCACGAACTTACCGAATCGACGGAAGCGCCCGTTTTTACGCGAAAAGACTCGTAAATTTCATCCAAGGGGGGCGGAAATGGCGGAAAAACAAGCCGGTCTGGATTTGGCCGGCCATGAGGAGCTGGCCGGCCGTCTGTCTGAAATTGAGGTCCATTTGAAGCGAATTCGAAAAACCGTCACGGCCGCCTACGGGAAGCCGGCGGGGTCGATGGCCCATCAGATTTCCCAATCCCTGGAAGCCCTTCGTTCCTACCTGGACACCCGGGTCTTCGTGGAACACCCGGAGCGGGAAGGGACCGCCAACGCGGGGGTTTATTACGCCGGCGGGAAGCGGGGCTGCGGAGGCGCGGGCGGGGGATGTTCCGGAGGCTGCAAAAGCCATCCGGGCGACGCCCCCTGCGGCGGGGGCGGGAATTCCGTGATCGGCTGTCAGAACGTCTGAAGCACCGATTTCACGGTATTTCCCTCGGCGCGGGAGCCAAAATGGGCCATGATTTCCCGCATGGCCTGCATATTGTTTTTGTATTTTGAAAAATCGACGTTGGCCTCGATCCAGCTCCGAATTTCCGCTTCGTCCGCCATTTGGGGCAGGTAGCTTTCCAGCGAAGCGATGAACGCGGTGTCGCCGCCGCCGGATTTTTCAATGGTTTCCCGCTCGGATTTGATCAGCTTCCGTAGGACGGCGATCACTTCATCGTCGCTCAACTCCTTTTTTTCCGATCGGGCGAACTCCCCCAGCACCACCCGAAGCGCCGATTTTCGGGCTTCGTCCTTCTCCTTCATCGCCCGCTTCAAATCCAGCTTGATTTGTTCCTGGATGGACATCTTGCGTTTCTCCTTTGGTTCCAAAAACCCCGATGGTTAGGTCGATCCTTTCGCGCCTCCGCCGGGAACGCCCCGGCGACGCGCCCTTCGTCTGGCCAGTTTTTCCATCAATTCCAAATATTCCGCCTCGGAAGAACGTCCGTGGCGCAAATCGTCCAACAGCATGTTCAATTCATCTTCCTTTGGGGCTTCCTCCGTCGGATACATGGGTTGCGCTCCAAAATCTTTCGGATTGATTTTTTGGGGGGACATTCCGCCCGTCACCCGCCGCGGATCGGGCGTGAAGAACGGATTTCGGTGGATGTATCGAACCTTTCGACAAAAGATCAAGCGAGAATTCACGGAATTGGAATCC
>CAYFVR010000311.1:0-4299 GCA_964346545.1 uncultured Desulfobacterales bacterium
CGTAGGGTGGGCACGGCTTTTTGTGCCCACCATTTCACGACGGGCGCCCAATTTGGTGGGCAACGCCACCCGACGCTTGCGCCTGCCGATGGATTCCGGAAACGCGGAGGCTGTCGGGTTACGCTTCGCTAACCCGACCTACGGTTCTCCAAGCAACAATGGTAGAAAACCGTAGGGTGGGCACGGCTTCCGAAACTCGAAGGGCGTCGGGACTTCTCTTTTTGCATGGGATTGTTGCTTCCCGAAAAACGAACATGGCTCGTCTATCGGGAAAAAGGCCGGGGGATACTGCGTACTGCGGAGGGGGAGACGTTTCTCCGCCGCTTGGCGTCCGTCCCGAAATGTGGTAGGGACTCCGAACGACGTTTGAAAACGTCATATGTTGGGTGCGAACGTACCTGATGACGTTTCCACTTGTCAAGCGTATTTTTTAAACGATATCGATTTTCCGAACCGGACATTCCGGCGGGAAGCGGGAATTTCATGAAATATCAAGGCGATGACGGCGTCGTTTGCCGTCTGAAGGACGTGCGGACCTTGCGCGGCATCACCCAGACCGCCCTGGCCGAACGCGTCGGGTTGAAACGGCAGGCCATCTACGACATCGAAAGCGGCCGCTATCTGCCCAACACGGCGGTGGCGCTGAAGCTCTCGCGGGAGCTGGGCTGCCGGGTGGAGGACATCTTTTGCGATCCCGCCGAGGTGGACGGCCAACCGGTGGATTTGGTCGATGAACCGACATGCTCCGGCCGCCGCCTGCTGCTGGCCCGGGTGCGGGATCGGCTGGTGGGCTATCCCCTGGCCGACGGCGTGACCGACCACCCGGGCATTCTTCCGGCCGACGGCCTGCTGGATCGACCGGGCGGCCGGGTGCGGCTGTTGGGCGACGCCAACGCGCTGGAAAAATCCGCCCTGCTTCTGGGCTGCGATCCCGCCTTTTCCGTGTTGGACGCCCACGTCGGCCGCACCCCCGGCGGCGCACGGGTCCGCCGGCGCTTCGCCTCCAGCTATCGGGCCATGGAGGGGCTTTCGGTGGGCCGGGCCCACATCGCCGGGGTTCACCTGCACAACGCCGGGGACGAGGAATCCAACGTGGCCCTGGCCCGCAAAATGCTGGGCGGCGCGGCCGGCCGCCTGGTCGGATTCGCCTGTTTTGAAGAGGGATTGATGGTGGCCCCGGGCAATCCGTTGAACCTTCGGGAAGCCGCCGATCTGGCCCGGGAGGATGTCCGAATCGTGAATCGGGAACCGGGCGCGGCCCTGCGGATTCTGCTGGACGATTTGCTGGAGAAGGCGGGGATTCCCACCAAAGCGGTGCGCGGATACGACGAGCCGGCGAGCGGCCATTTCGAGGGGGCCCAGCGGGTCGCCTTCGGCAAGGCGGACGCGGCCTTGGGCCTACGGGCCGTGGCCGTGACCGGGGGGCTGGATTTCGTCCCCCTTTCCGCCGTCCGCTGCGACCTGGTGGTCCCGGCCGACATGCTGGACCACCCCGCCGTGGTCGCCGCCCTGGACGTGCTCCAAAGCCGCGCCTTTCGGGACGAACTGTCCACCCTGCCGGGCTACGAGGCGAGCTGCACGGGGAGCGTGATCGCGGAGGTGTGACGGGCCCGGGGGCCGTCGCGAACCGTTCAGTGAAAATTTTCCGCCCGCCGAATCGCCTGAAGGGCCGTCCGGTATCCCAGTTCGATCATTTCATCCGCGCGGTGAAAATCCAGAAACCCGCAGGCGTTCACGGAAATTTCGATGAGAAGGTCTGGTTTCGCCGCCTCGATCTGAAACCGCGCAATGCGATCCTGCATCGCTTCCAGCGATTTGGTGAGAATATCGACGGCGGAGGGGCCCTCATTTTCATCCGAATCGAGCCCGAGTTTGGCGCGCGCCTCCCGGTACCAGTGTCGAAATGAATTTTGACCCTCGGCGGATCGGTCCTCGGAGGTCTCGGATTCCTCGGTTTCTTCGGCTTTGGACGGGTCCGGCTCGTTTGGGTCGCCGTTGCCGTTCAGGGAAACCACGATGATCCGCTTGGCCCCCTCGCGATCGGCCAGTTCGAGGGGAACCGGACTCAACAGCCCCCCGTCCACCAGGAGCCGATCCTGGTGCAGAACGGGCGTGAAAAAGCCGGGAATGGCGATGGAGGCCCGGATGGCGTCGCACAAGGATCCTCGGTCGATGGGAACCACCTGTCGTCTTTCGATGTCCGAGGCCGTCGCCGTGAAGGAAATGTCCAAATCTTCGATCTGGATTTCGCCCACCAGATCGCAAAGCTTCTTCATCAATCGCTCGCCTTCGAACAAGCCCTGCCCGGTGAAGGAAAAATCGAGCAGGCGCCACATGTCCACCGCCGAAAGGCCCCGCACCCATTCGGTGTAGGTTTCGAGTTTTCCCCCGGCGTAAAGCCCGCCAACCAGCGACCCCATGGACGATCCGGCAATGGATTGGATGCCGTACCGGCCATGTTCTTCCAGCGCCCGGATCACGCCGATATGGGCGAGGCCCCGCGCGCCGCCGCTGCCCAAAACGAGGGACGCGGGGATGGATTCTTTTTTCATCTTTCTCCCGTTCAAGTCGCTTGACCCCAATCGCGGACGACCCGATGCACGAACCGCAGTTTTTCGATGACCGCCGGGGAGAGCACGAAGGGATAGGCGCGTTCGTGACCCATGCTGCGGTTGAGGCTGTTCAGCGCGAAGGTCAGCGGGAACCAATGTTCGACGATGGCGTCGAAATCGGCTTCAAGATATGCGTCGAAATCGGGACGTACCGCCGACGGATCTTCGTTGCCGGCGACGGGGCGGAGGCTCAGGCCATACTGATAGGCCGTCTCCAGGGTATCCACGATGTGCAGATAATGGGCCCAGCATTCGGCCCAGTCCTCCCATGGATGCGATGCCGCGTAGGCGCTGACGAAATTGTCCGGCCAGTCGGACGGCGGCCCTTCTTGGTAGTTCCGCTCCAGTGCTTGCCCGTAGTCTTCCCGTTCGTCCCCGAAAATTTCCCGCCAAGGGGCGAGCCATTCGCCATCCCGAATCAGCCGTTCCCAATAGTAGTGGCCGGATTCGTGGCGAAAATGGCCGAGGATGGTGCGGTAGGGCTCGTCCATCTGGTCGCGCATCCGTTCGCGCTCGGCCGGGTCGGCTTCCGCGATGTTGATGGTGATCAGTCCCCCGGCGTGGCCGGTCATCACCCGGCCGCGCTCGCTGAAGCCGGGCGGGGCGTCCGCCAGAAAATCGAAGGCGAGCCCCGCCGGGTCCAGGCGTTTGGGCGTCACCGGCAGGTTCAGTTTCAGCATCGAATAAACCAGGCGGCGTTTCTCGGTTTCCAGGGCGCGCCACAATTCCAGATGATCCGGAACCGAGAGATCGGGAATCGTTTGGTTCAGATCGCAGGCCCGACAAAGCGGGGAGTCGCCTTCGGGTTCGGTCATCCAGTTGCACACTCCCCTTTCGGCGTAGTTGCCGCACTTGCGATACAATTTTTCTTCGCCGCGGGGTTTCCACAGCCCCTCGGCGGCCGGTTCGATGGCGGATAGCTGCATGGCGTCCGGCAAAAATCCCAATTCCGCGCCGCATCGGGTGCAGCTTACATTTTCGAAATAGAGCCGATTTCCGCAAGATGCGCAGTGGAACAGTTTCATGGCGATGCGTCTCCCAACAAGATTTGAACGCGGTCCCCGACGACGGCCGAAATTCAGGGCCGACCCACGAATTGAATCTCCGTCTTCCAGCCGGAACCCTCCGGGGTTTTGGATTCGCCAATCGAATTGGCGTTGATCCTTGGCGAGTCATGGCGTACACTATTTCTCGGCAATTTGCTACAATGAGCAACCGGACAGAATGTCGGCGGCTGAATCCCCGGCGGCATTCTTTATGGAGGATACAATGGAAAAACTTTCGATCCCGGACCCTCCGGGGTTCTCCGACCTTTCCAATGCGGAAAAAATTGATTATCTCCAAACGCTTTGGGACCGAATCCTGGACGAGCCGGGAGAAATTCCCGTTCCCGAAACCCATCTGGAGTTGGCGGAAAAACGGTTGGAAAGTTATCGGGCGAATCCGGAGAAGGCGCGGTCGGCTTACCAAGTCATCCATTCCATCCAGAATAAAGCGAAACCCTCCTGATGCATGAATTGGGGACGTTAATTTTTACAAAGAATTTATGAATGGGCTAAAAACACTTTCCATCCTACAAAGTTTGTCCACCATTTCCTTTTGGATTTCATGCCAGTTTTCCTCCTCATCCAACCCGCCGGAAGAGCAATTGAATCGAACATATTGTTGTTTTCTGAATGGCCATGAT
>CAYFVR010000312.1:0-4217 GCA_964346545.1 uncultured Desulfobacterales bacterium
GGATCAATCCCTACCATTTCGCCCCGGCCGATCCGGAGTTGGCGTCGCTTGCCGCCGCGGATCCCTTCCACGCCGGAATCAACCACCCGGACGTGCCCGCCGCCTATCCGCCGGTGTCCCTGCTGTTGTTCGCCGCGGCAGGATGGATTTCCCACCAGTTCTCGGCCATCAAGTGGCTGGTCATCGGATGTGATCTGCTCTGCGTCGGGCTGATTCTGGCCCTGCTCCGCCGCCGCGCCCTCCCGGACGCCTGGGCGGCGCTGTACGCCTTCAATCCGTTGACGCTGTACGCCTTCGCCGGGCAGGCCCATCTGGACGCCATCCAGAACGCCTTTCTGCTGGCCGCCCTTGTTCTGTACGATCGTCGTCGCTTCGGCTGGATGTTCGTCTGTCTGGGGCTGGCGGTTCAGTCCAAATTCGTGGCCGTGCTGGCGCTGCCGTTTCTGATTCGATGGGACAACCTCCGCGCCCTTCCGCTGTTCGGGCTGGCGGTTGTCCTTCCGCTCCTGCCCTTTCTGGACGGCGGTCTGGTCGCCGTCTACGATGGCCTGACCCGATTCGGCGGCGATTTCGCCTTCAACGGGCCGGTCCACGCACTTCTGCGATTTGTCGTCTACGACGGCGACATGCAAGCCGCCCGGGAGGTCTGCCAGCTTCTTCTGGCGGCGGCGTTAATTCTGGGTTTTGCGCTCTATCATCCGGAATGGTCCGACCGGCATCGGGACGATCCCCTGACCGGCGTGTTTTTCGCCATGGGGGCGCTGATCCTGTTCAGCCCCACGGTTCATTTCTGGTATTTGAGCTGGGCGTTGATTCTGCTGCCGCTTCGGCCCATGCCGGCCTGGAGTTTGGCCAGCCTTACCGCCGCCGCCTATTTCGTGGCGGTGGGGATCAGCCATTCCACCGGGCGATGGCATCTGCCCGCCGCCGCCCAGTTCGTGGAGTGGCTGCCGCCGGGCCTGTTGCTGCTCCGAGCGATTTATCTCGAAACGTTCCGGATTCGAGCGCCCAAGGATACGGCCCCTCCCCGCTGGATTTCCGTGATCATTCCGGCCGTCAACGAAGCGCGGCGAATCGGGGATTGCGTTTCCGCCGTCCGGGGGGCGCCCGGCGTGGGGGAGATCATCGTGGTGGACGGGGGATCGCGCGATGGCACGGCGGAGGCCGCTCGGGCGGCCGGGGCGCGGGTGTTGGTCCATTCCGCGCCGCCGGAATCGGGCGGGGGCCGCGGCGGTCAGCTTCGGGCCGGCGTTTTGGCCGCGACGGGCGACGTGGTGGCCATCGTTCACGCCGACACGCTGCCCACGGTTCATGCGTTTGCCCGAATCGCGGAGGTTTTGCGGCGGAATCCCGGCTTGGTGGGCGGGGCCTACGGCGGTTTGTTCGGCGGGACGGGATGGCGGCTTCGAACCCTGGAATTCGCCAACGACCTTCGGGCCGCATGGGGCGTCGGCTTCGGGGATCAGGTGCAGTTTTTCCGGCGTCGGCCCATGATCCGGGCGGACCTGTTTCCGGATATGCCGTTGATGGAGGACGTGGAGCTGAGTTTGCGGATGCAGCGGCTGGGCCGGACGACGTTTCTCTTCGGGGACGCCAGGATTTCCGCCCGGCGATGGACGGCGGGCCTTTCCCGGCGCGGGGGGCTGGTGGTGCGGCTGACGGCGGCCTATTTTTGGCGGCGTCTGTGGGGCGCCCCGGATACCGCCGACATGTTCCGACGGTACTATGGATCGGCGGGCCAAAAAATAACGGCCAACCGGGACCGCCCCGATTAGCCGTTAAGGAGGAGAACAGATGAAAAATTATTAGGCTGACCATTTCAATTGCAAGCGGCGGGCCAATTTTTGGGCGGCGGTGGCCAATTTTTTTGGGGTTTTGATTATTTCATTTAAAATCGAACGCTTGGAAAGAAGGAGGACTCTCATTCCGGCATTGGAAACATGAGGAACGACCCTCGAAATCCCGGGAGAGCGTTCAAAAATTTTAATCTCTTGGGGGCGATTCCTGTGGAGTGAAAATAAAACGATTTGGATTTCAACGGGTTGCGTTTCAATTCCCGCTGTTCAAAAATTTGAACCCAAGATTTCCCCCCTCGATTCAAGGGCAACAATCCACTGAAAATTCATTAAAATCCGCCGTCCGCAAGATTGAACCCGGCAAGGATGGCGGAAGGGGGAGATGGTTTTTTTGGGGGCGCGGATCGGTTTTTCCGCCAATGCGTCAAAGCTTTCCGGAGCGGAAGATGGAAATGATCAGCCAGACGCCGAGCAGCGTGGCGATGGAGTAGCCGGCGATTCCCAGGAGCGCGGACAGCGGGATTTCCTCCTCCCCCAGTCGAACGGTGAGAATTTGCACCGGAGAGCTGAGAATGAGGGAGCCGGCGATGGTGGAGGCCGCGATCAGTCCGCCGACCACGGCCCGGTTGAGCCCCCGTTCCAGGCGGCGAACCAGCGGATCAAAGCCGTCGTGGCGAAGCGTCACCCCGTGTTCGCCCCGGGCGGTCCGTTGCAGCGCCTGATGGAGCAGCCGGGGCATGGATTGAAGGTAGCCGCCCAGGGTTCGCGCCTCCCGACCCGCGCCGCGAAACAGCTTTCGGGCGTCGTAGCCCCGTTGCAGCAATCGTTTGGCGTAGGGCCGAGTCACTTCCAGGAGGCTGGCGTCGCTGCCCAGGATTTTGCCCAGCCCTTCGGTCTGGACGAAGGTTTTCAGCAGCAGCAGCAGGTTGCGGGGCATTCGGATTTGGTGTTTCAGCACCAGGCCCATGACCTGGTGGTAGACGTCGCGAACCGAAATGTTCTTGAGCGAACGGCCGTAAAACGGTTCGCTCATGTCCTTGAGGTCCACCCGAAACGCCGCCCGGTCCAGTTTTTCGTGAAACAGGCCGGCGTCGTCCAGCGCGTCCATGACCAGATCGTAATCGTGTTCCGCGAACCCCAGAAAGAGGGTGGCGATCTGGGCCATGGTCTCCTCGTCCAGGTAGCCGATGATGCCGAAGTCCACCAGGCTGACCCGTCCGTCGAACATCACCAGCGTGTTGGCGGGATGGGGGTCGGCGTGGAAATAGCCGAATTCCATGAGCTGGCGGGAAAAGGAGCGCAGGCCGATCATGGCCACGGCCTTGGGGTCGATGCCCCGGGACCGGATTTTCTCCACTTCGTCCATCTTCACGCCCGGGATGAACTCCATCACCAAGACCGACCGGCGGACGTGGTCCCAATAAACCCGGCCGATGTAAACTTCCCGGCTGTCCCGGAAATTGGCGGCGAATTTCTCGATGTTTCCCGCCTCGATGAACATGTCCAGCTCGCGGAAGATGGTCCGCTCGAACTCCTTGACCAGATTCGCCGCGCCCACCAGCCGGGCGATCTCCAGGGCCTTTTCGGCCCGCTCGGCCAGCAGATGCATGACCCGGACGTCGTCCCGGATTTTCTTGGCGATGCCGGGCCGGATCACTTTGACGGCCACGTCTTCGCCGGAATGAAGACGCCCCCGATGCACCTGGGCCACCGAGGCGGCGGCCAGCGGTTCCGGAGAAAATTCCGCGAAATGGTCGGAGACCGAACCGCCCAGCTCCGTTTCAATAACGCGACGGATCGCCTCCATGGGGATCGAGGGCGCCTGGTCCTGGAGTTTTTTCAGCTCTTCGATGTAGGCCGGCGGGAAAATGTCCGCCCGGACGCTCAGAATCTGTCCCAGTTTGATGAAGCTGGGGCCCAGCTCTTCCAGGGCCCGGCGCACCCGCACCGGCGAGGGAAAGAGCGAGGAAGTCCGTTCCGCCGGGGGGACGGCGGCGGGTTCCGTCGATTCCGAAGCGGACGGGCCCGAAATCCGGTCCAGCAGGCCGCCGAAGCCGTGCCGCAGCAGCACCCGGGAAATGGCGCCGAACCGCCGAAGATTGCGGAGCCCGTTTACCGGCATGGGACGGTCCCGGCGGGCATTATTTCGGTTCCGTTTCTTCGGCATTTTCGGAAGCGGGCGGATTTACCGGCTTCCACTTTTTTCGGATTTCGGATCGCTTCCGGTCCTCGGCGATGTAGCGCTCCACCAGGCCGCAATCGACGCAGACGTAATTGTCCGGCGCGGCCGCGGAGGTCATGCCGATGGGGATGGCGTTGGAGTTGAAGGGTCCGGCCTTGAGGAAGAGTTCCTCCCCGGAATAGATTTCCGCCGACCCGCGGCGGGGGCATTTTCCGTCTTTCATGGTCGCCTCTCGAATG
>CAYFVR010000313.1:0-4122 GCA_964346545.1 uncultured Desulfobacterales bacterium
CTTCGGGCCCGGAAAACGACCGGTTCCCCGGAAAACCAAGGAAGGCGGGGCAAATCTTCCCATCGCCCGCCGGATGAAAATCGTATCGCGGCCTTTTCCCATCCACCCGTCCTGGAACCGACCCGACCTTGGTTGACGTTTCGGTCTCCCGCACCGGTGTTTCCGGATTCCCCGCGATGTCCAACGGTTTTCCCGCCGGGCGTCGAACCACGAATCCATAGGAATTCCATGAAAGTTCTGACCACTCCGAGAATGGAACGGTGCATCGGCTGCAATTCCTGTTCGCTGGCCTGCGCCCGTCTGGTGTACAAACGTGTTTCCTGGCTCTCCGCCGGCATCCGGATCGCCTCCTCCGGCGGTCTTTCCACCGGCTTCCAGGCCAAAACCTGTCTGGCTTGCCAGCCCGCGCCCTGCGCCGACGCCTGCCCCACCGGCGCGTTCCGCCAGCGCAAGGGCGGCGGCGTCATGGTGAAAAAAGAGTTGTGCATCCGCTGCGGCAACTGCGCCGAGGCCTGCCCGGTGGACGCCGTCTGGCTGGACGAGGACCGAGAACCCTTCGTCTGCATTCACTGCGGCCGTTGCGTCAACTTTTGCCCCCACGACTGCCTGGAAATGGCCCCGGCCCCCTTCGAGAAGAAGGCGGAGAAAACGGAGGCGGCGCCCCAATGAAACAAATGATTCGAGACCATTTTCGCGTGATGATCGTGGACCTGGCCAGCGGCCGGGGCCGGCTGGAAAAGGTGGACGGGCGGGACGACGTGGCCGGCGGAAGCGGTCTTTCGGCGTTGCTCTTCGACCGATACGCCCAATTCGACAAACCCTGGAACGACCCGGAACAGCCGCTGATCTTCGCCATCGGCCCGCTGACCGGCTATTTTCCGTTGATGAGCAAAACCGTCTGCGGCTTCCGGTCGCCCTACAACGACCAGTACGCAGAAAGCCACGCCGGGGGCCGCTCCGCCCTGGCCCTGCGTTTCGCCGACCTGGACGCGCTGGTGGTCGCCGGCAAAGCGCCGACGCCCAGCGCCCTCTACGTGGGCAATCGGGACCTGGAAGTTCGGGACGTCCACTACCTCTGGGGCATGGAAGTCGGCGAATCGGGCAAGCATCTGCGGCGAATGTTTCCCGGCTCCGGTCACCGCTCCATCCTGCGCATTGGGCCTTCCGGGGAAATCGGTTCCGCCATGGCCGGCATCAACGTGGACACCTACCGCCATTTCGGCCGCATGGGCGGGGGCGCCGTCATGGGCGTCAAAAATCTCAAGGCCATCGTGATCCGGGGCGGCGACGTTTTCGACGCGCCGGGCGGCAAGGACTACGGCAAGCTGTTCGAGTCGGTCTACGAAAAGATGACCGCCACTTCCATGATGAGCAAGTATCACAACCTGGGCACGGCGGCGAACCTGACCGGATTGAACGGGCTCAAATCCCTGCCGTGGCGCAATCTCCAGCAAACCAGCGATCCGGCGATTGACGAGATCACCGGCGACCGGTTCGCCGACGACACCCTGCTGCGCAACGCCGCCTGCTCCGGCTGTCCGGTGGGTTGCATCCACGTCGGTTTCGTGAGAGAAAAATTTCACGCGGAAAATCAGTACCTCTATCGACAGGTCTCCTACGACTACGAGCCGATTTTCGCCGCCGGCACCATGCTGGGCGTCACCGACCCGTTCCGGGTGCTGGCCATCCTGGACACGGTGGAGCAGACCGGGCTGGACGTGATGTCCGCCGGCGTGGCGCTGGCCTGGGCCACCGAGGCGACCGAAAAGGGGCTGATCACCGAGAAGGAAACCCTGGTTCCGCTGCGGTTCGGCGATCCGGAAAATTATCGCAAAGCCGTGGAGCATCTGGGCCGGGGGGCGAACGATTTCTACCGGCTGCTGGGCATGGGCACGCGGAAGGCCGCCGCGGAATACGGCGGCGACGATTTCGCCTGCGTGTTGGGGCAGGAGATGGCCGGATACGCCACCGGCGAGGTCTTCTTCGCCTCCCAGGCCATGGGCTTGCGCCACTCCCATCTGGACACCGGCGGCTACAGCTTCGACCAGAAGCACGAAACGCCGGAAATCGACGAAGCCCTCGACTTCCTGGTGGAGGACGAGGCCGGCCGCGTACTGCTCACCTCCATGGTCTCCTGCCTTTTCGCCCGGGGCGTGTACCAGGACGACCTGTTGCGGGAATGCTTGTCGGTGGTGGGCTACGGCGGATTGGCGGATCGGATGGAGGAGGTATCCAAAACCATCCAACGGTTGCGATGGCGAGTCCGGTTCCAAACCGGGTTTGATCCCGCCGCGGTGACCCTGCCCCGCCGGTTCTACGAGGTGGAAACCTGGAAGGGAAAAATCGACGCCGACCGGCTGGACGAGTTGATCCGCCGATACGGCGCGGCGGTTTCCGAACTGGGCCGGGCGGATTCGGAGGCGGCCGGGGAGGAATAAAAAAGGAACCGTCCATGCGCGATCTCACCCGACCCCAAAAAGCCCGGCTGGCCATCCAGTCCTTCAAGACCATCGCCCACGCCGTGGCCCTGCGCGGCTATTACCGGCCCTCGGAAAAGATGGGGCAGTCCCTGGCGGACTGTCTCGTCAATCTGAGCCCGGAAATCTATGGGAGCATGAACGATCCCCGGGTGATGGAGCTGAAGGGGCTGGAGTACGTCATGGATCGGCTTCCCCGGGGCATCGAACAGTGCAACCGGGTCATTCTGACCGAAGAGTCGGAGTTCGGGGCGGGGCGTTTCCAGAAACTGGTTCCGCTTCGAAGGCGGCGGACCTGCTACCGGATCAGCGAACGGGAGATCTGCTTCGCCATCACCCGGGGCCTCAGCGAAATTTACGACATCCTCACCCATCTCACCTTTCTTTACATCGAGGCGGGAAAAATCCACAACCGGATGAAGGAAGAATCCGGGACCTATACCGTGGAATGGCTGGACCTGGAGCGTCTGGTGGAAAACGGCGGGACGCCCGGGCCGGACCATCTGGACCAGGCCATCTGGAACCTGAGCCTCATCCTTGGCCGGCCCTACCAGGAAACCCGCGCCGCCCATGAATCCATGGACCACAACCGGCGGGAGTTCAACGGCAACAACGGCATTTTTTCCATCATTTACCATCTGGGCAAACGGTACGAAGGCGAATGGGTCGATCAGCGTCGGGCACTGGTCATCTACCTGACGCCGTCCCTGATGAACATCATCGGCCACCAGCAATACGGCGAGCAATGGGCCATGGACGTCAAGGACCGGCTGCGGGAGCGGAACCTGGCGGATCGCCCGCTGCACATCGTCAGCGCCAACCCGCACAGCGTGCTGAATCTGATCTACGGATACGCCGCGTTCGGTTCGGGGATGGACGGGCCGCCGGAGCTGTACCGGTTTATCGAATCGATCCGGGACCGAACCGACGAGGTCGCCGCCTACGCCAAGGAACACGGGTTCATGGCGCTGCCGGATCGATCCGGCACCCAGATCGACTGCCAGATCATCGACACGGGGGCGCTGGGGGGGGTGGATTTTCATCCGTCCCTGGCGGTTTCCGCGCCCGAAGCGACCGATGACGCCCCGGTGATTCTGGTGATGGACTACGCCTTTGGAATGCAGGCCTTCGAGGCCATGGAAAATCTGCTGAGCCCCCAAAGCGAAGATCCGGTCGTGCCCATGAACGTCCGATCCGTTTCGGTGATGGGCAAGGCCGGCATCCTGTGCGGGAAAAAAGGCGACGTCATGCTGGCCACGGCCCACATCATGGAGGGCTCGTCGGACAACTACCGGCTGGAAAACGATCTGGCGCCGGAGGATTTCGAGTCCGACGCCGCGGTGTTCAAAGGCCCCATGGTCACGGTGCTGGGCACGTCCCTCCAAAACCAGGATTTATTGCGAAAATTTCAGCAAAGCTGGCGCACGGTGGGGCTGGAGATGGAAGGGGGCCACTACCAGCGGGCCATCAGCGCGGCCATCATCAAGGGCCACGTCCCGGCCGACACCCGGGTCCGCTACGCCTACTACGCCTCGGACAATCCGCTCATCAGCGGCGAAACCCTGGCCGCCGGCCCCATGGGAACCGAAGGCATTCGGCCGACGTACATGATCACGAAGGTGATTTTGGAGAAGATTTTGGCGGG
>CAYFVR010000314.1:0-3892 GCA_964346545.1 uncultured Desulfobacterales bacterium
CCCTACCATTCGGTATGCGAGAACTCACTCCCCCAACCCCTTCCTCAACTTCTCCTCGATCTCCGCAAACTTCTTCCGCTGCTCTTCCTGCTTGCGCTGTTTGAAGGCTTCGATGTCCAGGTCCACGTTTTTGCGGGCGGCGCGGAATTTTTCGATTTCGGCGGCCATGCCGTTTCCCTCCTCGCCCCGGGGGATTTTCTCCAGCCCGCCGTGATCGGCCACGAAGAGCCGGGTGCCGAACGGTCCCTCTGTGATTTCGATGACGCCCAGGTCCACCAGCTTCTTTCCGATGAAATTGCCTTCCTCCACCGAAAACGACAGCGTCTCGCAGACTTCGTTCACCGAAGGCGCCCGGCCGGTCTGGTGTTCCAGCACCCGGATCGCCGCGACCATCAGATGGCTCTTTTCGTATCGATCTTTCATGGAACCCCCTTCCTTTTTTTTCGGGGTTCTTCGCCGAACCCTCCGGCCCCTTGTTCGGCCGGACGACCTTCCGCGCAACCCCGCTTTTTCAAAGAGAAGCCCGAACGGCGGAACCCTCCGCTCCCGTCGTTCCCAACCTTGACAACCCTTTGTCGGCAGAGTAACATTTCGCCGGAATTTGTCAAACCCCGAGCGGAATCTACCTAAAATCAAAAGAAAATTCATCGGGTGCAGGAGCGGACCGCGTCCGCGGGCCGGGCCTTGCCCGGGTGGGGAGAAACGATGACGGAAATCGTCGAGGTCAATGCAAGAGAGGTGCTGGACTCCCGCGGGAATCCCACCGTGGAGGTGGACGTTGAACTGGGCTGCGGGTCCAAGGGACGGGCCATGGTGCCCTCCGGCGCCTCCACCGGCACCCGGGAAGCCCTGGAAATGCGGGACAAGGACGACCAGCGCTACGCCGGCAAGGGCGTGACCGCCGCCGTGAAAAACGTGATCAACGAAATCGCCCCCGCCATCCGGGGCATGGAGGCCGCCAACCAGTACGGCCTGGACGCCCACCTCATCGAGCTGGACGGCACCGACAACAAGGAACGGCTGGGCGCCAACGCCATCCTGGGCGTCTCCATGGCCGTGGCCCGGGCCGCCGCCGAATCTTTGGACCTGCCCCTCTACCGCTATCTGGGCGGCATCGACGCCCGGTACATGCCCATCCCCATGATGAACGTGGTCAACGGCGGCGAGCACGCCACCAACAACCTGGACATCCAGGAGTTCATGATCATCCCCTACGGCGCGGAATCCATCGTGGAGGCGGTTCGCATGGGCGCGGAAACCTTCCACGCGCTGAAAAAGATTTTGAAGGACAAGGGGCTTTCCACCGGCGTGGGCGACGAGGGCGGCTTCGCGCCGGATCTGGAATCCAACGAGGCCGCGCTGGCGCTGATCATGGATGCCATCAAGACCGCGGGCTATCAGCCGGGCATCGACATCGGCCTGGGGCTGGACGCCGCCGCCACCGAGTTTTTTAAAGATGGAAAATACGTGCTGGCCTCCGAGAAGAAGAGTCTCTCCGCCGGCGAGATGATCGACTACTACGAAGCTCTGCTGGAAAAATATCCCATCCTCTCCATCGAGGACGGCCTGGCGGAGGCCGACTGGGACGGCTGGGCGGAAATGAGCGAGCGGCTCGGCACGAGCACCCAGCTGGTGGGCGACGACATCTTCGTCACCAACCCGGCCATCCTGGCGGAGGGCATCGAAAAGGGCGTGGCCAACTCCATCCTGATCAAGCTGAACCAGATCGGCACGGTGACCGAGACGCTGGACGCCATCCGCATGGCCAAGCAGGCCGGCTACACCACGGTGATCTCCCACCGCAGCGGCGAAACCGAGGACACCTTCATCGCCGACCTGGCCGTGGGCGTCAACGCGGGGCAGATCAAGACCGGCTCTCTTTCCCGCACCGACCGGATCGCCAAGTACAACCAGCTCATCCGGATCGAGGAGGAACTGGGCGAAGCGGCCCTCTTTTCCGATTATATTTTCGTGGCCGAGTAAACCGCGGCCGGGCGGGTCCCGGTCGTTTCCGATGTTCCCGGGCAGGGACCGCGACGCCGACGGGCGCGGTTCCTGCCTTTGTTTTGAATTTCCGAAGCGAGGTCGTCATGGCGAGCACCACCAAATTTATTTTCGTTACGGGAGGCGTTCTCTCCTCCCTGGGGAAGGGGCTGGCCTCGGCGGCCATCGGGGCCCTGCTGGAAAGCCGGGGACTCCGGGTGACCATCCAGAAGCTGGACCCCTACATCAACGTGGACCCCGGCACCATGAACCCGTTCCAGCACGGAGAGGTTTTCGTCACCGACGACGGCGCCGAAACCGATCTGGACCTGGGCCACTACGAGCGGTTCACCTCCGCCGTCATGGGCCGCACCAACAATTTCACCAGCGGCCGCATCTACCACTCGGTCATCACCAAGGAGCGGCGGGGCGACTACCTGGGCGGCACGGTGCAGGTGATTCCCCATGTGACCGACGAGATCAAGGACAGCATTCGCCGGGTGGCCGACGGGGTGGACATCGTCATCGTGGAGATCGGCGGCACCATCGGCGACATCGAGAGCCTGCCCTTTCTGGAGGCCATTCGCCAGTTCCGCGCCGACGTGGGCAAGGAAAACGTCCTCTACATCCACCTGACCCTGGTGCCCTACATCGCCACCGCCGGGGAGGTGAAGACCAAGCCGACCCAGCACAGCGTGAAGGAGCTGCGGAGCATCGGCATCCAGCCCGACATTCTGCTGTGCCGGTCGGCCCACGCCCTTTCCGACGACATCAAGGCCAAGATCGCCCTGTTCTGCAATATCGACAAGGCGTCGGTGATTTCGGCGATGGACGTGGACTGCATCTACGAGGTGCCGCTGTTGTTCCACAAGGAGGGGATCGACGAGCGGATCGTGGAGAAGCTCCACATCTGGACCCGCGCGCCCCGGCTGGAGGCGTGGGAGGATTTTCTGAAGCGGTTCCAGTCCCCCTCGGCGGAGGTGACCATCGCCATCGTGGGGAAATACGTGGACCTGACCGAGTCGTACAAAAGCCTGAACGAGGCGCTCTATCACGGCGGCGTGCCCAACGGCGCCAAGGTGACGCTGCGGTTCGTGGATTCGGAAACCATCACCCCGAACAACTGCGCGGATGTGCTGAAGGACGTGGACGGAGTGCTGGTGCCGGGGGGATTCGGATCGCGTGGGGTGGACGGAAAGATCGCCGCGGCCAAGTACGCCCGCGAGAACCAGGCGCCCTATTTCGGGATTTGCCTGGGGATGCAGATCGCCGTGATCGAATACGCCCAAAACGTGGCGGAGATTTCCGGGGCCAACAGCACGGAGTTCGACGAGGAAGCCCGCGACCCGGTGATTTACCTGATGACGGAGTGGTACGATCACCAGACGGATTCGGTGCAGAGCCGGCACGAAGGCTCGGAGAAGGGCGGCACCATGCGGCTGGGGGCCTATCCCTGCCGGCTGACGCCCGATTCCCTGGCCCATCGGGAATACCGGGAGGAGCAGATTTCCGAGCGCCATCGCCACCGGTACGAGTTCAACAACGCCTACCGCGAACGGCTGGAGGCGGCCGGGCTGGCGGTGAGCGGGGAATCCCCGGACGGCACGCTGGTGGAAATCGTGGAGATCGCCGAACACCCGTGGTTCTTGGGCTGCCAGTTCCACCCGGAGTTCAAGTCCCGGCCGATGACGCCGCATCCGTTGTTTAACGGGTTTATTAGGGCGGCGTTGGCGTTTCGGAGGGGGCGGGGGGAGTAATTTGCAAGGAAAGTTTTCACCCGGGGCGCCGCCGTCAGCGATGCCATGACGTTCTTCAGGAAGAAGTCCCCATGAAAGTCTTCACCGATTTAGAAGCGCGACGGCGGCTGTCCGAGGTGCTCGATATCGCGCGGAACGAAGAAGTGATCATC
>CAYFVR010000315.1:0-3712 GCA_964346545.1 uncultured Desulfobacterales bacterium
CCCACCTCTTACCCAGAGCATTCTGAAGCTCCAAGCCGATCTGCCCCTGGTGATTCTGGTCACCGTGTTCAGCCCGGTGGCCACGCTGAAAATGCAGAAGAAAATCGTCAACGAGGCGATAATTGGCAGTGAAATCAGGCAAACATGCTTCGCAGCAATTAACAATGGCCGGATCAGCCATCGGCCCAGCCAAACATTCAGGTCTGACGAGACAGAAAAGGTACAGGTTCCGAATCTTTATTTCAAATTTAATGCCAGAATTTTATTTTCATGAAAAGACAGACAGTTAAGCCGTTATCGATGAACAATCGTCCATTTTTACCCGACAAAAACATATAATCAAAGCTATCAATCCATAACATAAATCACACTTCATGCAAAAAATCATAAAAGCCAAGCTCTCTCTCCCAAATCCATCTTTTGATGTTCGATGAAGGGGGCTGCCTGCAATCCCGTTCCAAGTACATTACATCCCCCTGGCAAAGCAGAAACGGACTGCAATCCCACAACCCATTGCCATCCCCCTCCTTGACCTTTATAATGCTCCCCACAAACCAAACCCGTGACACCCGCTTCCCCAAAATCTCCAAAACCATTTCGCCCGCAGCCACCCCAAAAATCCCGGCCGGAGCCCAAACCCCATGAAAACCCCCAAACCCGCCCCCCTCGTCACCCACCGCAAGCTCTCGTGGTGGGTGCGCAACAGCAATCTGAAGCTTCAGATTCTGTTGTTCCTGGTGATTCTGGTCACCGTGTTCGCACGGGTGGTCCCGCTGGAAATGCAGAAGCGGATCGTCAACGAGGCGATCTTCATGGGCGACATGGAACTGCTCATGCTGTACTCCGGCATCTACCTGGCCGCCGTGGTCCTGGCCAGCGGGCTCAAGTACGCCATCAACATCCTCCAGGCCCTCATCGGGCAGCGGGCCCTGGCCGAAATGCGCAAGGCCCTCTACCACCACATCCTTACCCTGCCCCTCAATTTCTTCCGCAAAACCCAGCCGGGCATGGTGGTGGCCTCTCTGGTCAGCGAATTGACCGCCGCCGGCGACTTCGTGGGACTGGCCATCGCGGTGCCCACCGTCAACCTGCTCACCCTGCTGGCCTTCGGCGGCTACCTGTTCTGGCTCAACCCGCTGCTGGCCGCCGTCTCCCTGGCCATCTATCCGGCCGTGCTCACCCTGGTGCCCAAGCTCCAGCGACGGGTCAACCGCAGCAACAAGGAACGGGTGGACACCACTCGGACCCTCTCCGACAAGATCGCCGAAACCGTCACCGGCATTCACGAAATCCACGCCAACGGCACCTACGGCATCGAAAATCGCAAATACGACAATCTGGTGGAGGAGCTGCGGAAAAACCGGGTGGTCTGGAGCCTCTTCAAAGACGGGGTCAAGGTCACCAACAACCTCTTCAACAACCTCAGCCCCTTTTTCATCTTCATCCTGGGCGGCTATCTGGCCATCCAGGGCAAGCTGGAGCTGGGCGCGCTGGTGGCCTTTCTCTCGGCCCAGGAAAAGCTCTACGATCCCTGGAAGGAGCTGCTGGACTTCTACCAGGCCTACCAGGACGCCACCGTCCGCTACCGGCGAACCATGGAATATTTCGACACCGAATCGGACATCACCCTGGAGCCCGAAGGCCGCGACGCCTACGAACTGGACGGCGACGTGGAGGTGCAGGACCTCAATTTTTTCACCGACTCCGGCATTCAGCTCTTGGAACGGGTCAGCTTTTCCCTGAAAGCGGGCGAGCAGCTCGCGGTGGTCGGCTTTTCCGGCAGCGGCAAATCGACCCTGGCCCAGTGCGTCGCCCAGCTCTACAAGTACGAAACCGGCCACATCCGAATCGGCGGCCGGGAGGTGACCGAGTTGACCAAACGGGACATGGTGCACACGATTGGGCTGGTGTCCCAGGCCCCGTTCATCTTCAACGGCACCATCGAGGAAAATCTGCTCTACGCCTGCGCGCCGCTCATCGAGGAAAAGGAGGCCAACGGGGAAGAGGACGCCCGCCCCACCCTGGACGACATGATTTCGGCGCTTCAGCAGACCGGAATTTTCGCGGACGTTCTTCGGTTCGGCCTCAACACCGTGCTGGACCCGGAAACCCACGAAGAACTCATCGGCCGGGCCATCGAGGTGCGGGAATCGTTTCGGGAATCGGTGGGGGACGAGCTGTCCGACGCGGTGGAATTTTACCACGAAGACCGCTACCTTCGGCACGCCGGCGTGGCCGAGAACCTGATGTTCGGCACCACCGAGGACGAGGACTTCTCCCTGGAAAACCTGCCCCGCAACGAATTTTTTCGGGATTTCCTGGACGCGGCGGACCTGAACCGTCCCCTGCTGAACCTGGGCGCGGAGCTGGCCCGGCAGACGGTGGACATCCTGGGCGATCTGCCGCCGGACGAGGTCTTTTTCGAGTGGAGCCCCATTCCGCCGGACGAATTGGACGAATACCGGGAGCTGGCGGATCGGCTGCGACGAAAACGATTGCACGAGTTGAAATCCCGGGAGCGGGCCGAGCTGATGGAGCTGGCCCTGCGGTTCCAACCGGGACGCCATAAAATGGTCGCCCTGCCGGACATGCTGAAATCGCTGCTGCTGGAAGGCCGGGCCCTCTTCCGGGAGCGGGTGGAAAAGGAGCGGCCGGGTCTGTTCGACTTCTACGACCCGTCCCGCTACATCCCCGGCGAAACCCTGCTCAACAACATCCTGTTCGGCCGGGTCACCACCGACAATCCCCGGGCGCAGGAACGAATCAACCAGCGGATCATCCAACTGCTCATCGAGGCCGACCTGCTGGAGACGGCGCTGGCCATCGGAATGCAGTTCGAGGTGGGCAGCAAGGGGGACCGGCTGTCCGGCGGCCAGCGGCAAAAGCTGGCCATCGCCCGGGTGTTCCTGAAGGCGCCCCGGCTGCTCATCATGGACGAGGCCACCTCCGCGCTGGACAACAGCTCCCAGGCCCGGATTCAGAAGCTGATCGAAACCCGGTGGAAGGGGGACAGCACCGTGATCGCCGTGATTCACCGGCTGGACATCATCAAAAACTACGACCAGGTGGCCGTGATGAAGGCGGGAAAAATCGGGGAGATCGGCCCCTACGAGGAACTGATGGAAAAGAAAGGACTGCTGCATGAACTCGTCCACGGAAAAAACTGACGGCTTCGGGGCCTGCGAATTTCGGGAATTTTTGGCGCTGCTTCGCCGGATTTACTTTTTTTCCCGCCTGCCGCTGGACGCCCTGAAAGTATTCGCCTATCTGTGCACCAAAGAACGCTTCCGGGCCGGAGACGCCCTGATCCGCCAGGGGGAAGACGACGGTCAGGCATTTTACATCCTGGAAGGCGAGGCCCGCCTCGTACGGGAGGAGGCGGAAGGCGAGCGGGAGATCCGGACTCTGGGGCCGGAGACCTTTCTGGGCGGCATGTCGCTGCTGACCGAATCGCAGCGCCTGTTTACCCTGCGGGCCGAAACCGACATGGCCTGTCTGGTGCTCAACCGAAAGCGGTTTCTCCGCACCCTGGAACAGTTCCCGGACGCTTCGCCTCGCTTGATGGGCGCCATCGCGGAGCAAATCCACTCCTGGGAATCCCAGAATCTGGCCGGCGGGGACCCCTCGTCCAAGGCGGGGGTCAGCCTGGTCTGATCTGGTCGGGTCGGGTCGAGCTTGATCGGATCCGATCGAATCGGAACGGAGCGGGTCA
>CAYFVR010000316.1:0-3647 GCA_964346545.1 uncultured Desulfobacterales bacterium
GCCCGGCTCAGGTTCTTTTTGATGACGCCGATGCCCTTTTGGACGAATTCGTCTTTGACGTCGTTCAGGATGACCTTGAGACCGCTGGCGGCGGCCACCTGGGCGATGCCGCCGCCCATCTGCCCCGCGCCGATCACGCCGAAGGTTTGGATGTCCATTTGCGCTTCCTTTCGTTCCGATTCATTTCCCAATGGAATTTGGATTTACCGCTTCACCAGCAGCGCCACCGCCTCGCCGCCGCCCAGGCAGAGGGAGGCCAGGCCGCGCCGTTTGTTTTGGCGGATCATCTCGTGGATCAGGGTCACCAGCACCCGGCAGCCCGACGCGCCGATGGGATGGCCCATGGCCACGGAGCCGCCGTTCACGTTGACCCGCTCGGGGTCCAAGTTCAGCTCCTTGAGCACCGCCACCGTGGAGCCGCTGAAGGCTTCGTTGATCTCGAACAGGTCGATGTCGTTTAGGGTCACGCCTTCTTTTTTGGCGCACTTGGGCACGGCCCAGATGGGGGCCACCAGCACGTATTTCATCTCGATGCCGGCGGACGCCTGGGCGCCGACGGTGGCCAGAATCTCGCAGCCCAATTCCTCGGCCTTTTCGCGGGACATCACCACCACGGCCGCCGCGCCGTCGCTGATGATGGATGCGTTCCCCGCCGTGCCCAATCCGCCCTTTTTGAACGCGCCGGACATTTTGGCCAGGGATTCGTAGTCGGTTTCCCGGGGACATTCGTCCTTGTCAAAAATTTTCGGCTCGCCCTTGCGTTGGGGGATTTCCACCGCCATGATCTCGTTATCGAACCGGCCGGAATCCCGGGCCTCGACCGCCCGCCGATAGGATTCGGCGGCGTAGCGGTCCTGGTCCTCGCGGCTCACGTCGTACTTCTCGGAGCACAATTCGTTGGACATGCCCATGTGAAAATCGTTGACGTGGTCCCACAGGCCGTCGTGGACCATGTGGTCTTGAATCTGGCCCGGCCCCATTCGGTAGCCCCAGCGGGCCTTGTCCAGAAAATAGGGGGCGTTGCTCATGCTCTCCATGCCGCCGGCCACGCAAACGTCGGCGTCGCCCACCTGGATGGCCTGGGCCGCCAGCATGACGGTCTTCAGCGCCGATCCGCAGACCTTGTTCACGGTGATGCACTCCGCCTCGGGCGGCAAACCCGCCTTGACGGCCGCCTGCTTGGCCGGATTCTGCCCGTAGCCGCAGGGCAGCACCTGGCCCATGAGCACCTCGTTGACCTGGGCCGGATCGATGCCGGCCCGGCGAACCGCCTCGGCGATCGCGCGACCGCCCAGTTCCGTGGCCCCCAGCGGGGCCAAACTGCCGTTGAACGCGCCCAGCGGTGTACGAACCGCGCTGACGATGACCGCTTCTTTCATAAAAACCACCCTTTCCGTCGTTTCGAAAATATCAGGATTCGCCCTTCCAGCCGGAGACTTCCGGTTTGGAAAGACGGTTTCGGAGATTGACAAGAAAATCCGTCCCCGGGCATGGATTCCGGGAGCGACGAGTTGCACTCGTCGCACCGCTTGGGAACGCGCCCCGATTCGGCGGGTACAACTCGTCGTTCCCAGGGGGCCCGGTATGGATATTTCCGCCAAGCGCCTTAACTGTCGGTTAAAACGGCCAGAACACCGGGACCAGCAGGGTCCCCAAAATCCAGAAGATCAGATTCAGGCCCGAACCCACCCGGGTAAAATCGGTGAAATGATAATGGCCAGGGCCGTACACCAGCGTGTTGGTCTGGTAGCCCATTGGGGTAAGAAAACTCAGCGACGCGGCGAAGGTGATGCCCATCAGAAACGGCTGGGAACTCACCCCCAGTTGATCGGCCACCTGAATCCCGATGGGCGCCAGCAGGGCCGCCGTGGCCTGGTTGGAAATCATCACCGTCAACAGCATGGTGACCAGAAAAAAGCCCGAAAGCACCGCTTGGGGCCCCCACTCTCCCAGCATCGAAAGGATAGAATCGGAGATGATCTTCACCCCGCCGGTCTTGTCCATGGCCACGCCCAACGGAATAATGCCGCCCAGCAAAAACAGCACCTTCCAGTTGATCGACTGGTACGCTTCCCGGCTGGAAAGACATCCGGTCAAAATCAGCAGGACCGCCCCGCTGACCGCCGCCGCCACGATGGGCAGCAGATCCAGCGAGGCCGACGCCACCACGCCGACCAGGATGGCGAGGGCCACCGGCATCCGCTCGGTTCGGGGCCGATTGATGCTGACGTCGGAAACGAACACGAACGCCGGTTCGTTGCGCAGCGCGTTCAAATGGTCGTGGCTGACGGTCAGCAGCAGGGAATCCCCGCCGGAAAGCGTGATTTCGTTCAGGTTCTTCTCCCGCAGCCGCCCGCGTCGTCGAATGCCCAAGACCACCGCGCCGAACCGTTCCGGAAACGAGATTTCCCCCGGGGTCCGGGATTCCAAATCGGAATCGGGCGCGATGACGCCCTCCACCAGGGCGTAATTCCCTTCCTTGAGGACTTCGTCATATTGATACGTGTCCAGGGCGTGAACCGGCTTGAGCGAGACATTCTCCTCCTGGACCAGCCGGTCCAACTGGTTCGGGGTTCCCCGGACCCGGAGCACGTCCCCGGATTTCAAAATCAAGCCGGTCTGGTGCCCCGCCGGCACTTGGCCGTCCCGAAAAATTCGGATTACTTCCAAATCGCGGTCCCAGTTTCCCCGCATCCCTTCCAGCGTTTGCCCCAGATGGGCGAATTCCGGGTCCAGAATCACGTCGGTCAGGTATTCGTTCATCTGAAAGCTGTGGGACAGGCTTTCCAGCTTCCGCCGCGCCGGGACCAGCCGGCTGGCCGCCATCATGTAGACCAGCCCCGCCACCAGGAAAACAAGGCCCATCGGGGTGAACTCGAACATGGAAAAGCCGCCCTCGCCCCGGCGCTCCGCGATGGAACTGACCAGGATATTGGTCGAGGTCCCGATCAGGGTGCAAACGCCGCCGAACATGGAGGCGAAGGAAAGCGGCATGAGCAAACGGGAGGGGCTGACGCCCATCCGCTGCGCGGTATTCATGATGACCGGAATGAAAATCACCACGGCGGCGGTGTTGTTGATGAAGCCCGAAATCACCGCGACAACCAGCATCATGATCAGCAGCGCCAGGTTGAAATGGAGCCGGCTGAGAAGGCCGAAGCCGTCGGCGATTCGTTCCAGGGCGCCGGTTCTTCGAATCCCTTCGCTGACCACGAACATCGCGCCAATGGTGACCGTCGCCGGATTGCTGAGTCCCGACAACCCTTCTTGGGTGGTCAAAATGCCGGTGACCATCAACACGCTCATCACCAGCAACGCCACCACGTCGAAGGAAACCGCCTCCGAGACGAACAGCGCCAGCGCCAGCAGGGTGAGACCAAAGACAATCAGCATATCCATGGGCATAAAAGCGACATCCCCCTTTCCGGCGGCCTCGGCGAAAGCGCCCAAAGGCCACTTATTCCCCGTTGATTTTGGGTCCGGACGCATCGCGGACCATTGCTCATATTCGAGGAAAACGAAGGCGTCGGCAATCAGGCAAAAACCGGGGATTTTCAAAGAGCGACGAAGGGATGTCCCACATTTTGGAGCAAAAAAAGGTTCAGAAAGCGCCTTCCTCCGATCCGGAAAAAAACCGGGTAAACACT
>CAYFVR010000317.1:0-3619 GCA_964346545.1 uncultured Desulfobacterales bacterium
CACCACCACCAGGGCGTCGAGCCCCAGCTCGCGGCAGGTTTCCCGGGAGAGGCGCATTTTTTCGGCGGTGTCGATTTTGGCGCGGCCGGTTTTGATGAGGGTGAAGCCGCCGAGATTGCGGTATTCGTCCACCTTTTCGCGGGTCAGCTCCACCGCCTCGCCCTCGACGATGCCGTCGGGCCCCATCAAGAAGCCCAGGATCCGGTTTTCCGGGTTGGCCTCCCGGGCCGCGTCGAACAGACCGGCGATGACGTTGTGCCCGCCCGGGGCGGGGCCGCCGGAAAAGACGATGCCGATGGTGCGGGGCCGCTCCCAGGATTTCCGGGCCGATTCGTCGGATTCCGCCGCGGGCGCCACCCGTTGCACCGGATTGTGGATGATGGCGGGGAGCCGCTGTTCCGCCTCCCGGTCGGTGGTGAACGTGAAGCCGGGGTCCGTCTCCAGCGTCGTGCGGGGGTGGGAGAAGACCTTGCAGCGGGGCGGCACGTAGGCGCGCCGTTCCAGCAGTTCCGGATTGATCCGGCTGGTGACCCGTTCCACCTCCGGGTGGCGCAACAGGGATTCCGGGGACGCTTTCGACATGGGAGCCTCCGATTCGGGTTGAACGTGGTTGGACGCTTGGCTGGCGCGGGCGAAATAGTAGCCGCCGGAAATTTAATATGTCAAGGCGATTCAGGTCCCGGAAAGGCCGTCGGCCGTCCAAAAATGGGTTTACATCGACCGTTGCGCGGGCTATGAGGAATCGACATCGCGGTCCGGGGATCGCCGAACCGCGAACCCGCGCCCGCGATGAACCGGACTCGCCACGCCGGCGAACGCCAAGGAGGGCGAATGAAGCCCAAAAAACAGGCCGCGGAGGTGATCTGCCCCCGTTGCCATCGGACGGAAATCGTCTACCTGCCCATCGAAGAAATGCCCATGTGTCCGGACTGCCGGGACAAGCGAATGGTCTTCCGGGAGCTGCTGACCGAGGGCAAGTCTTACTGACGCGGGGCCGTCGGCCGAACGCCGCGCCCCGCCCGAACCCCAATCCCAATCGAACGGAGGAGTCAAGGATGCGCAAACGTGGCATGAAGTGGCTGGCCCTGACCGCGGCCATGGTCTTCGCTTTCGCCGGCGTGGCCGCCGGCGCCGACATCGAGCTGGCCAAGAAATCGACCGTGGAGGACATCCTGAAGCGGGGGGAACTGCGGGTCGGCTTCGAGGCCGGCTACGTGCCCTTCGAAATGACCGACAAGAACGGCCGTTTCGTCGGCTTCGACATCGACATGGCCAAAGAGATGGCCAAGGCCATGGGCGTCAAGTTCGTTCCGGTCAACACGGCCTGGGACGGCATCATCCCCGCCCTGCTCAGCAACAAGTTCGACATCATCATGTCGGGCATGACCGTCACCCAGGAGCGGAACCTCAAGGTCAATTTCGCCGATCCCTACATCATCGTCGGCCAGACCATCCTGCTCAACAAGAAGCACGAAGGCACGGTCGGTTCCTATCGGGATCTGAACGACGCCAAATACACCGTCACCTCCAAGCTGGGCACCACCGGCGAACAGGCGGTGAAGCGCCACATCCCCAAGGCCGAATACAAATCCTTCGAGACCGAGACCGAAGCCTTTCTGGAAGTGCTCAACGGCAAGGCCGACGCCTACGTCTACGACCTGCCCAACTGCGTCTATCTGTACGCCCAGCAGGGCGAGGGCAAGGTGATCTTTCTGGACGAGCCCTTCACCTACGAGCCGCTGGCCTGGGCCGTCAACAAGGGCGATCCGGACCTTCTGAACTGGCTGGACAATTTTCTGCGCCAGGTCAAAAACGACGGCCGCTACGAGCGAATCTACAACAAGTGGATCAAAGGCACCGACTGGATGACCGACATTCAGGAGTAGGAACCCCGACGGGGAAGGCGATCGCCTTCCCCGTTTTTATTTGCCCTTATTTCGCCATGCGGATCGCCCATGCTACTGAATCCCAAAAGTCCCGGCTATCAACTCTTTTGGAAGAGCGTGTTCTTCGTCATTGTCACCGTCGCGGTGGGGCTGCTCTACTACGCCACCCAGGAGGCGGAATACGTCTGGCGCTGGTATCGGGTGCCCCAGTATTTCGTGGCCGACATGGATGTGGAGATTCGCGCCGAAATCGAAGGGGATGTCGCCGAGATCGAGGAGGGCGCGGAGACGGTCCAGATCACCGTGGCCGGGCGGTTCGGCGACTCGGAAACCTATGCCGCGCCGCCGGGAAGCGTGCGGGTGTACGAGGGGGATTTTATTTTCCCCGGGGACGTGCTCGCCGCCTACGAGGAGACGCGCCCCGGCATTCTGCTTCAGGGGCTCTGGCTGACCCTCAAGGTCAGCGTGATCGCCATCTTTTTCGGCATTCTCATCGGCCTCTTTGGCGGTCTGGCCCGGGTTTCCCAAAATCCGTGTCTTCGATGGCTGTCCATCACCTATATCGAGTTCATCCGCGGCTCTCCGTTGCTGGTGCAGATTTACCTCTGGTATTTCGTGTTTGGCACCATCATCAACAACCTGCTGGCCCAGGTCGGGATGCCGCAAATTTCCTCCCTCTGGTATGGCGTGGCCTCCCTGGCCATCTTCGCCGGGGCCTACGTGGCGGAAATCGTCCGGGCCGGCATTCAGTCGATCGGCCGGGGCCAGACCGAGGCGGCCCGGTCTCTGGGCATGAGCTACGTGCAGTCCATGACCCACGTCATCCTGCCCCAGGCTTTTTTGCGGATTCTGCCGCCGCTGGCCGGCCAGTTCATCAGCCTGATCAAGGATTCGTCCCTGCTGGGCATCATCGCCATCCGGGAGCTGACCAAGGCGACCCGGGAGGTGGTCTCCACCAGTCTTCAGCCCTACGAACTCTGGTTCCTCTGCGCGGTGCTTTACCTCGTTCTTACGTTCACCCTGTCGCTGTTCGTGCAGTATTTGGAGCGTCGGACCCTGATTTGACGTTCGGAAGCCGTCATGAAGGCATTGTCGTCTTGGCAAGATTTTGTCGGGGCGTGTCGCATCGGCCCTCGGCCAATCCGGCACGATCGTTCACCGGGAATCCCCCGGAAATCCCCCCGGAAATCCCAAGGTGAACGGCGTGGCGGTTCAGGGTCCGCCGATCTTTCGAGGAGGAATATTTCCGTGATTGATATTCAGAACATTTCCAAGACGTTTCTGGTGCCCCACGAGGTGCAGGCCCTGGTGAACATCTCCAACCGGATCGAATCCGGCGAGGTGGTGGTGGTGATCGGACCATCCGGTTCGGGAAAAAGCACCTTCATCCGCTGCCTCAACCATCTGGAGGTGCCGGAAAAGGGGCATATCTACATCGACGGGGTGGACATCCTCGATCCCAAGACGAACATCAACAAGGTGCGCACCGAGGTGGGGATGGTGTTTCAGGCGTTCAACCTGTTCCCCCACAAGACGGTTTTCCAGAACCTGACCCTGGCCCAGCGGGTGGTGCGAAAGCGGGGAAAGGCGGAATCGGACGAGAAGGCCAAATATCTGCTGGAGAAGGTGGGGATCGGGGACAAGGCCCACGTCCATCCGGAACAGCTTTCCGGCGGGCAGCAGCAACGGGTGGCCATCGCCCGGGCCCTGGCCATGGACCCCAAGGTGATGCT
>CAYFVR010000318.1:0-3455 GCA_964346545.1 uncultured Desulfobacterales bacterium
GCCCGTGCCGCCCTCTCCCGCGAAACCAACCAATTCCAACGCGCCTGGGACGACCTGACCGAAGCCCATGAAATCGCCCAATTCGGCGAAATGCGCCTGTACCTCACCGACTACCACCTCGAAGCCGCCCGGCTGTGTTTGGCCCAAAACCAACGCGAGCAAGCCGCCGAGCACATTTCCGAAGCCGAAAAATTGATCGAGGAAACCGGGTATCATCGGCGGGATGGGGAGGTTGCCGCGCTACGGGAAAAATTGGGGGTTTGAATCTGGATGTTCAGGATGGAAACGGATGGGCGGATGAATTCAGCCCCCTTCCGCCATCTTCCGAATCCGCCCCGCCGCCCATCGGCAAACGGAGAGGTAGGGGAAGGCCATGGCCGGAACCTCGAAAATCAACCGGCAGCCGGCGGGATTGTCCGGATTGCTCCCCGTATCGTCCAACGGTTCCACCCGATGCCCGGTGGCTCGAACCCCCGCAACCTTCCAGGCCCAATAGCGCTCCGGCTCAAACTCGGTGATTTCGAAGGGAAGCCAGACCCCCGCGGCGGTTTTCACCCGTCCACGGTCGCCTTTTTCGATGAATCGGTGAGGAGATTCCACCCGCCGAACGGAGGGACCCCATTTGGGCCATGCCCGGGTGTCGGTGAGAAGCCGCCAGACGCGATTCGATGGGGCGCTTACGAAAATGCGGACGGCGAGGGCGCGGGAGAAAAGCGACATGGGGGACCCCGGGAAAAAGATGGCATGAAGCCGACGGAGATTTCGTCCGTTTCTGGAATCGAAAAACGCGGCCCGGCCGAATGCCGAACCGCGTTTTTTCCTGGAACGGAGGGATGGGGCGTGTGCGTCGGGCCTACCCGTTCTTCTTCTCAAATTCCTTCATGAAATCCACCAGTGCCTCGATGGCTTCCACCGGAACGGCGTTGTAAATCGACGCCCGGCAGCCGCCCACGGAGCGATGGCCCTTGAGGCCGCCCAACGTGGCCTCGGTCGCCTCGGCCACGAACTTTTTCTCCAAATCCTCGCTCGGCAGCCGGAAGGTGACGTTCATCCGGGACCGGCTGTCGGCGTCGGCGGTGCCCCGATAAAAATCGCTGGTGTCCAGCAGATGGTAGATCATCCCCGCTTTTTTCTCGTTGATGGCCGCCATTTTATCCAGGCCGCCCACCGTCTCTTCTATCCATTTCAGCACGAGTTGCACCGTGTAGACCGCGAAGCAGGGCGGGGTGTTGAACATGGAGTTCTTGGCGGAATGGGTGGTGTATTTCATCACCGTGGGAATGCCTTCGGGCACGCGGTCCAGCATGTCCTGGCGGACGATGACCATGCAGACGCCGGAGGGGCCGATGTTCTTTTGGGCCCCGGCGTAGATCAGGCCGAACGGCTTCACGTCGAACGGGCGGCTCATGATGTCCGAGGACATGTCGGAGAGGATCGGCACGCCGGCGGTGTCCGGAAACTGGGCGTACTGGGTTCCCTTGATGGTGTTGTTGGAGGTGAGGTGGACGTAGGCCGCGTCGCCGCTGAAATCGAAGCTCTTGGGAATGTGGGCGAAGTTGCGGTCCTCGGAGGAGGCGGCCACGTTGACCTTGCGGCCGAGCACCTGGGCTTCCTTGATGGCCTTGGTGGACCAGGTGCCGGTGTTCACGTAGTCCACCGTCGCGCCCTCGGCGGAAAGATTCATGGGGGCCATGCAGAACTGGAGGCTGGCGCCGCCCTGTAAAAACATCACCTGGTAGTCGTCGCCGAGACCCAGCAGCCGCTTGGTGCGGGCGACGGCGTCGTTCATGACTTCGTCGAACCAGGGGGACCGGTGGCTGATTTCGGTGATGGACATGCCGGAGCCCGCGAAATTGAGGAAGTTTTCCTGGATTTCCTCCAGAACGGGAAGGGGCAGCGCCGCGGGCCCCGGGTTGAAATTGAAAATGCGATTGGCCTTCATGGTGTCCTCCAGATCATCGGAATATTGAGGTGGTCCCCCGGATGTGATAAATTGAGGGTCTTTTGCCCGGCTGTTTTGACAGAACCACGGTTTCTTGTCAATGGGTATCCCAATTGCGGTCGCCCGCGATGAAACCGTTATTTTCAGTGGGGAAAAGAAACAATCTGAACGAAATTTGGATTACCCAAACCGGCCAAACCGGCCCCCAATCCACCAGCCCGAAAGTGAATGTCATGGAAATACTGACCTATCCCTCCGACGCCGCCGAAGCCCGGGTCCGGGCCATCGCCGCCCGCACCCTGGACGCCGATCCGGCCGTGTACGACAATGTTCGAACCATCCTTGGCGACGTTCGCGATCGCGGCGACGACGCCCTGCTGGAATACACGCGGAAATTTGACGGGGCCGAACTGACCCCGGAAACCCTTCGGGTGAGCCCCGAGGAAATCGCCGATGCCGAGATGTCCGTGGACGGCCACTTCATGGACGCCCTGAACCGGGCCATCCGGCAGATCGAAAGTTTCCACCGGAATCAATTGCGGAAATCCTGGATCAACACCGACCGGCCCGGCACGGTGCTGGGGCAGCTTTTCAATCCGGTGGAGTCGGCCGGAGTGTACGTGCCCGGCGGCCAGGGCGGGGACACGCCGCTGGTTTCCTCCGTCCTCATGGGCGTGATTCCGGCGCGAATCGCGGGGGTGGATCGCGTCATCATGACGACCCCGCCCACCCGAGAGGGAAAGGTCGGCCCGCAAATGCTCGTTGCCGCCAAACGCGCCGGCGTGGACGCCGTGTATCGCGTGGGCAGCGCCTGGTCCGTCGCGGCGATGGCCTACGGCACCCCAACGGTTCCCCGCTGCGACGTGATCGTTGGTCCGGGAAACATCTATGTGACCGTGGCGAAAAAGATGGTCTCCGGCGCGGTGGGAATCGACATGATCGCCGGTCCCAGCGAGGTGCTGGTCATCGCCGACGCCGACGCCAATCCCGAATTCGTCGCGGCCGACATGCTTTCCCAGGCGGAGCACGATCCGCTGGCCTCCGCCGTTTTGGTCACCGATTCCCGGGACCTGGCTGAAAAAGTCCGGGCGTCCTTGGACCGTCAGCTTGACGCCCTGGGCCGGGCCGAGATCGCAAAAAAGTCTCTGGCCGACTACGGCGCGCTTCTCGTGGTCTCCGATCTGGACGCCGCCTTCGTCCTGTCCAACCGGATCGCCCCCGAGCACTTGGAGCTGCTGGTGGATTCGCCCTTCGAGCAGCTCGGGAAAATCCGCAACGCCGGGGCCGTCTTCATGGGGCCGTACACGCCGGAGCCCATGGGCGACTACGTGGCCGGCCCCAACCACGTTCTGCCCACCGGCGGCACGGCCCGGTTTTCCTCCGCCCTCTCGGTGGACAATTTCATCAAGAAAACCAGCGTCATCCACTACGCCGAATCGGCCTTCCGCGAAGAGGCTCCCGACGTCATCCGCCTGGCCGAAACCGAGGGCCTCGGCGCCCACGCCCGCTCGGT
>CAYFVR010000319.1:0-3454 GCA_964346545.1 uncultured Desulfobacterales bacterium
TCCGCCATAATCGCGTAGCCGGCGGCGTTGGGGTGGATGGTGTCGCTCATGAGGTGGCTTTTGCCCATCAGGCCGTCGAGCACGTTGGGGATCAGGACGCTGCCGGTTTCCTCGGCCAGTTCGCGGTAGGCCTCGCCGAAGCCCCGGCCCCAGAACGGGACGTTGATCCCGCCCAGCACCACCAGGGCGCCCCGCTCCTGAATTTCGGAGATGATCATCTTCAGGTTCCGAAAGGCGGATTCCCGCGACAATCCGTTTTTGAGGTCGTTTCCGCCCAGGGTGATGAACACGGCTCGCGGTTCGTGGATCAGCACGTCGTCCGCCAGCCGGGCCAGGGCTCGCGCCGTGGTGTCGCCCGGGATCCCGGCGTTGATCACCGGCTCCCCCAGCTTTTCCGCCAGCCGTTCCGGATAGGACTCGCCCTCGGCCGCGCCCGTCCCGTAGGTCAGGCTGTCTCCGAAACAGACCACCGATCCGCCCGCCGGATTCGCGTTCCGAATCTCCGGTCCCGAATGGAGCCACTGGAAGGCCAGCCACCCCGCCATCACCACCGCGACGCCCCATGCCAGCTTTTTCATGCCATTCTCCCCCGAAAGACCGGCAAAAGCCGGGCGTCCACCGGACGAACCCGGAACGACCGGTCGATGTCGTCGCCCGTTTTTGGATTTTTTGCGGGCGAAATCTCAATTTGAAAAGAGGATGGACATCGGGATTGGAACGGCTTCCGATGTTCCCGCCGGGCGCGTCCGTTTCCGTTCCCGAAACCGCCGTTGTCACTCCTCCAGATTTGCGTTCCTTTATTGTCAAAACGGGGTTTCTCTGATAGTTCGACACCGTAGGATGAACCTGAAACCGGCCATCGGCCGGAGGAGGCATTTCATGACCCTCGACGAAGCCATCAAAACCGCGCTGACCTACGAAACCCGCATTCGGGACCTCTACCAGGAGGCGGCCGCGGCCGCCGAGGATCCCACCGGGCAAAAGCTTTTTCGCATGTTGGCCGAGGATGAGCAAGGCCATGTGGACTATTTGACGAGCCGCCTGGACCAATGGGAAAAAACCGGGGCCATTTCCCTGGACGGGGTGGCCGCCTCCATCCCTTCCCGCAAAGTGCTCAAGGAGGGGCTGGAAACGGTGGAGGCCAGCCTGGCCGTCGACGACCGCAAGGTGGAAAAACAGATGTTGAGCAAGGCGCTGTCCGCGGAAGTGGAAACCAGCCAATTCTACCAGCGGATGGTCGATACGCTTTCGGGGGAGGGCCGGAAGATGTTCGCCCGGTTTCTGGAAATCGAAAACGAACACATTGAAATCGTCCAGGCGGAGCTGGATTATCTGTCCAGCACCGGCTACTGGTTCGACGTCAAAGAATTTGACATGGAATAGGCGATGAACGGGAGCACCCTCAAGGCCAATCTTCTGCTTTTGCTGACGGCCGCCATCTGGGGTTCCGCCTTCGTGGCGCAGCGGGCGGGGATGGATCACGTGGGGCCGTTCACCTTCAACGGCGTCCGGTTCGCCCTGGGCGGCCTGTCCCTCCTTCCGCTGATTTTGCTGATGCCCAAACCGGCCCCTTCGACCGGAAGAGGCGATCCGCGGGCGCTTTTCGTCGGCGGATCGCTCGCCGGGGCGGCCCTTTACTTCGGCGCGTCTCTTCAGCAGGTCGGGCTGGTCCACACCACGGCCGGCAAGGCCGGATTCATCACCGGCCTGTACGTGGTCATCGTGCCGCTGATGGGGCTCTTCTGGCGGCAGCGGCCCGATTTGGGCACCTGGACCGGCGCGGCGCTGGCCGCTTTGGGCATGTATTTTCTCAGCGTGACCCGCCAATTCGCCATCTCCCCGGGCGATTTCCTGGTGCTGATCGGCGCGTTTTTCTGGGCCGGACACGTCCTGCTGCTGGGCTGGCTTTCGCCCCGGGTGGATACCCTTCGTCTGGCCATGGTCCAGTTTCTGGTCTGCTCCCTCCTTAGCCTGGGGACCGCCTTCGCCGTGGAGACGGTGGCCCTGCGCGGCATTTTGGACGCGGCCCTGCCCATCCTCTACGGCGGCCTGGGATCGGTGGGGATCGCCTACACGTTGCAAGTGGTGGCCCAAAAGGACGCCCAACCGTCCCACGCCGCCATCATCCTCAGCATGGAATCGCCCTTCGCCGCCCTGGCCGGCTTTTTTTTGCTGGGGGAAATCCTCGGCGGACGGGGAATGTTCGGCTGCACCCTCATGCTCGCCGGAATGCTGCTGTCCCAGCTCTATCCATATCTGACCCGCCGCGCCGCGGCCCGTCGGGCGGCCACCTCCCTCTGACGAGATGCTTCGCGGCCATCTCTTCATCCTGATCGCCGCCTCTCTCTGGGGCGTCATCGGCCCGATCTCCCGGCTGGCCTTCCGGGAAGGGTTGGCCCCGCTGGAAGTGGCCTTTTGGCGGGCGACCCTGACCTGGGGATTCTTCGCCGTCCACGCCATGCTGACCCGTCGGGTGCGGATGGCCCGTCGGGATCTGCCCATGGCGGCCCTCTTCGGTTTGACCGGCGTCACCTGCTTTTATGGGTCCTATCAGCTCGCCGTCCAGGGCGGCGGCGCGGCCCTGGCGGCGGTTCTTCTCTACACCGCCCCGGCCTGGGTCGCGGTGATGTCCCGACTGATATTTAAGGAACGCATGACGCCGGTCAAACTCGCGGCGCTGGCCCTGACCCTTTTGGGCGTCGCCGGGGTATCGGCCGGCGGAGACGCCGGCGCGGCCGTCGCCACCGACCCGGCCGCCATCGGGGCGGGCCTGGCCGCCGGATTCTGTTACGCGCTGTATTACATCTTCGGCAAGCATTTTTCCGGCCGATACACCTCGTCCAACCTGTTTCTGCACATCCTGCCCATCGGCGCGTTGGGGCTGTTGCCCTGGGTGGAGTTTTCCCACAAAACGCCCACCGCCTGGCTCGCCCTTTTGCTGTTGGCCCTGTTTTCCACCTACGGAGCCTATTACTGCTATTATCTCGGCATTCTCCATCTGGAGGCGACCCGGGCCGCCGTCACCGCCACCCTGGAGCCGGTCGTCGCCGCCGTCGTCGCCTTTTTCTGGTGGGGCGAATTTTTTGCGCCGATGGGATATCTGGGCGGCGGCCTGATCCTGTTCAGCGTCTTGCTGATGGTTTGGGACGGCATGCGGATCGAAGCGTCCGAAACGGCGGGTTCCTAATTCTACTTTGGCAGGTTTATTTTTTCACGGGGGAACGGGCATCCCGCGCCGAAAAAAATCCCCCCGGCCCCTTTGCGAAAGGGGGAGAAAACCGCCTTCAGAGCAGGTCGCCAAAGTGGAACCAAGCGATTCGGGTCATCCGCCGAAACGGTCGGCTTGTTTCGGAAACCGAGTCCGCAAACGTGTTTTTCGAATTTTTTCCACGAATTCCGTCGAAAATCATCGAAATTCCCAAACTTTCCGTTGACATTCCTTCCGTATCTATAT
>CAYFVR010000320.1:0-3392 GCA_964346545.1 uncultured Desulfobacterales bacterium
CCGTTTTAACACTTCTTTGAATTGTAAATAAAATCCAGGGCGTTATCATCCGGATCAACGCAACCCACTTTCTTCGTGAAAGGAGCACCGGATGAAAACCCCAATCATTTCCCGTTTCCTCATTGTCGCCGTTCTCGTGGCCGCCACCTGCGGCGCGTTGGCCTACACCCACGGCGGTTTCCCCGGGAACCCCGATTCGGACCCGATTCCCGGGCCCGATCCCTCCCCGACCGTCGGCGCCTCCATCGATCCGGTTTCCCTCTCCGCCCGACTGACCCAGAACAAAATTTACACCGGTGGGGACGGTTCGGTGAGCATGGCGCTCACCCTGGCCGCCGACGCGGTGGAATTCGACAAGCCCGCGCCCGCCCAATCGGTGGACCTGGTCATCGTCTTGGACCGGAGCGGTTCCATGGCCGGGCCGAAGATGGACAACGCCCTGGCCGCCATCCGAGGTTTGCTGGATCGGCTGGGACCGTCGGATCGGTTTGCGCTCGTGTCCTACGCATCACGGGTGCGCCGGGATACCGCTTTGCTGCCGGTCACCCCGGCCAATCGGGAACGGCTCCGCGCCACGTTGGACCGGATTCGCCCCGGCGGCGGCACCAATCTGGGCGGCGGCCTACGGATGGGGATCGATTCCCTTCGTTCCGCCGAAGCGACGGCCAATGGGGTTTCCCGTGTGGTCCTGGTTTCCGACGGCCTGGCCAACGAGGGAATCGTGGACCCGGAGGCGCTGGGCCGGATGGCGGCCAACGCGACGGAGAGCCGGCTTTCCGTGAGCACGGTGGGCGTGGGCGCGGACTTCAATGAACGTCTCATGACCGCCCTGGCCGACCGGGGAACCGGGGCCTACTACTTTCTGGACCGCCCCGAAGCCTTCGCCGCCGTGTTTGAAAGCGCCTTTCGCGAGGCCCGCCAGGCCGTGGCCACCGGCCTGGAAATTCGGGTGCCGTTGCGGGACGGCCTTCGCCTGACCCATGCGGCGGGGTATCCCATCGAACACCGCGACGGCTTCGCCGCCTTTCGCCCCGGCGATCTGCTTGCCGGGCAAGAGCGCCACTTGTTTCTCACCTTCCGGGTTCCCACTGGATCGGAACGGGAATTCAACATCAAGGGCGTGGAAGCCCGATTCCTCCAGGCCAGCGAGCCGGTCGCCCTGCGGCTGCCGGACGCCTTCACCATCGCCTGCGTGGCGGACCCCCACGCGGCGGTGGCCTCCATCGACCGGAGCGTTTGGGAGAAAAAGGTGCTCCAGGACGACTTCAACCAGCTTCGCGACGCCATTTCCAACGCGCTCCGCTCCGGCGATTCAAAAATGGCCCAGCAAGAAATCCGGGAATACCGGCAGAAAACCGCCGCGATGAACGAAGTGGTGGGCTCCGACGTGGTGGAGAAAAACCTGACCGAAGAGTTGGGAAAACTGGAGGCGGAGGTGAAGGAGACCGTCACCGCCGCGCCCTCGGCCGTTCAGCGGGCCGCGAAAAAGATGCAGTACGAGGCCTACCAGGGACGCCGGGACCGGAAGGCCCCGAAAACGCCCTGAATCCGATGGAAACCGGCGGGCGGGGTTGATCCGGGACGCAGATTCACTGGTTCCTCCCCGCCGTCCGAAGCAATGATCCGGAAAGGAGATTTCTCATGCCCATGTTTACTCGTTTGGTCCGGCTCTGGAAGGCCGACCTGCACGGCGTCATGGATCAATTGGAAGACCGGGAGCTGCTGCTGAACCAGCACCTCCGGGAGATGGAAACCGCGCTGGACGCCCGGGAGGCGGCGATCCGGCGGCTGGAGCGGGATCGGGAATCTGTGGCCGAGGCCCGAAAGCGCCGCGAAACCGAGATCGCGCCCCTGGAAACCGACATCGAGGCGGCGCTGGACCAGGAACGGGACGACATCGCCCGGTTTCTGATTCGCCGGCGGCGGGAGTTGGACCAGAAGCGGGAAACTCTGGCGCGCCGAAGCGAACGGCTGGAGCGGGACATCCGGGAGGCCCGGGAACGGCTGGCGGAGCAGCGGGATCAGTACGATTCGCTTCGACTGCGGGCCCGGGATTTCCGCCGAACCGACGATCGCCCCTTTGACGCGGCTAGCGGCGGATATGAAACCGAAGGCGGCCGTCCGGCGGAAGAGGAGATCGAACTGGAGCTGCTGCGCCGGAAAAAGGCCCGCGCCGGGAAAGGAGGCGAAGCATGAACCGTTCTCCCATGCGCACAACCATCGTTTTTGGGCTGGCCTGCGGATTGGCCTTTGTTCCCGGGCTCTACCTGTTTCGAGGACTTTTCGGAGGATTCCTGGCGTTCCGTCTGCTGGTCTGGCTTTTCCTGGCCGGATACGGGGTGTTCCTGACCGGCTGGGGCGAAACCCGGCGATCCGCCCTGCTCTTCCCGCTCGGCATGGCCGCCGCCATGGCGGTCATCGCGCCGACGCGGGGAATTTTCCTTCTGCTGTCCCTGGCCACGCTGGCCTGGATTCGGAGCGGAATTTCCTTTCCTGGACGACCGTTTCCGAAATTGGCGCTGGAGCTGCTGCTGACTCTGGCGGGCGGCTGGCTGGTGCTGGCATTCGCGCCCCATACGCCCCTTCAATGGGCGTTGGGAATCTGGCTTTTCTTCGTGATTCAGTCCCTGTATTTCGCGAAGGGAGGACGGTCCCAAGAAACTGAGGACGGAGACGCCTTTGAAACCGCGCGGCGGGAGGCGGAGCGGATTTTGTCGGGGTCGCCGTAAGCGAAAGGCTATTTTCGCGTAACGCGGGCCTTGGGAACGTGTCGGAGGATGTGGTCCCGCACGAAGGCGAAGTCGGCGGGCGCGGCGTAGACCTGATTTCGGTTCAGGGCTTCGTTCAGGTAGATGACCGAGCGGGCCTCGTTCACCACCACCCGGCGCACCTTCCCAAAATCGGAATAGAGGTTTTTCCGGGAAGCGGCGAGCAGCCCCGCTCCGGCAGTCTGCGGGCTTCCGGCCAAGGCGCCGGCAAGGACGGTTACCATCGCCAGGGTCCGGTTGCGGTCGAACTGGCGGGCCATCTGGACATGGTTGACGCCGCGTTCGTCCATTTCGAAGACCACGCAGTATTTCCCTCCGTTCAGCCAGGCGACGAGGGGATAGGCCAGCAGCAGAAGTCCCGCGACGATGCCGATTACGATGCCGCCGACTTCCAAAAACATGAGGAACGACTCGGCAACCCCTTCGCCTTCGACGATGCCCAGAATCAGGACCAGCAGCGCGGGGGCCATGGCGGCGAGAAGAAACACTTTTCCGATGGTGACGACGAGGGTGGGATTCTTCCACATGTTCATCTCGTAGACCCATCGCAGCACGCCGTCGTTTCCCGCCGTCACCCCGGGGCCGACCCGGCGGCCGGATCGCCGGAGGGCCGCCTCCGGGTCC
>CAYFVR010000321.1:0-2689 GCA_964346545.1 uncultured Desulfobacterales bacterium
GGGGATGAATCGAGGGGCGCTAGTCCGGCTCAATCCATTGGACCGCAAGCAGGCCGTAGGACCCGGCGAGCCCCACGAGGACGGTTTCCGCCAAGCCGGGAAACCGACCCTCCCGGACCTTTTTCCAGGCGGCGAATCCCAGCAGGCACAACGCCATTCCCGCCGGGGAGATCCGGCCGCCCGGTTTCACCTTCATCCGGAGATAGCCCCCGGCCGGTTCGGCCATCTCCACCGAAAACGGAAACAGGAGATCCTGAACCCGATGGGCCGCGGTTCGCTTCCCGGCGGCCATCTCGTGGGTGTACCGGTCGATGGGACGGTAGTCGAGGTCCATGGCCACCGCCCGAATGGTCCGGTCGTCGGAATGGATGGCGGTTCGGTACAGCGGGTTGAGGATGAGCTTGAAGTCCATCCGGTCGGGAACGTAGTTCGTCAACGGCATTTGGATGAGCCGATAATTGTCGTAGGTCAGCAGATGCAGGTCTCCGGCTTCGCCCAGCAAAAGGCCGTAGAATTCTTGGCGCTTGTTTTCCGACACCTGAATGTGCCGCGTCCGGATGGCCGGGTCGATGGGGGTTCGGACCACCCGGGGCCGGTCGTCCACCCGCTTGACGTGGAAGACTTCATGATCGGCGTCCACGATGAAAACGCCTTCGTCGAAAGGCTTCAGCACGGTGAACTTCCCGTGGACCGATCGGGCCGGGAAGTCGAACCCTTCGGCCCGCAGGGCGTCGGTGAAGAGCCGAGTCGGTTCGGGGTCCACGGCGTTGGTGTCGGCGTTGACGAAGACCATGGCGTCGCGGGTCATGCGAAAGCGATCGACGGGGAACACCAGGCGGGCCTGGCCGGGGTTCGACTCCAGCAGCGGCCACAGGGGCACTTCGGGCCGGCGGTCCCGAATTTGGCCGGATCGAAGTTCCAGCACCTGCCGATTCGCCTGGATGGTTTCCTTGTCCAGCGTCCGCCCGTTGAGTTGGAGGGGCAGCCGTCCCCAGATCTCCATGTTTTTGTAATAGATGAACGGAAGCCGCTCTTCGAATTCTCGGCGGGTGTACCAGCGGCCGTCTTCGTCTCGATAGGCGGTCTCGGCGTGGTGGTCCTCCGCCTTGGCGAGGGCCTCCGGCGGAGGCTCGCCCAGGATTTTTTCTTTGTAAACAAACCCCTCGGTCACCGGGCTGTAAAACAGGTGGGTTTTTCGAACGCGTTCGTAAAACAGCTTCCCGTAAAGCCCCGGCAGGTAGACGGCCGCCGCCAGGACGGTCAGCAGGATCAAGCAGAAGGCCGCGACGTTTCGCATCAGGACACCCTCCGCAGACGAAAATGGTAGGCGGGAACCAGGACGGCCGGGATCATCAGCGCGGCGACGAACCCCAGGGGTCCCAGGGCGGGCGTGTATCCGCCCGGCGCGATCGACAGCAGGAAGAGTCCGGTCAGGCCGGCGGCCAGGAGAAGGTTGAACACCCGGCGACGGAGATTGGGCTCCAGCAGCCCCAGGGTGATGCCCAGATAGGCGGTGAAACCGGCCATGCACCAGGGGAGCGCGGTGATCATGGCGAAGGCCACGCCTTCCCAGGGGTAGTAGAGCTTGAAGATGAGCCCCAGCAACAATCCATCCATCAGGATGATCACGCCCACCGCGGCGAGGCCCGCCAGCGCATGGGTCAGCACCATTCGGGCGGGCGGAACCGGAAGATGCAACGAAAGCCGCAGTCGTTCCGCCCGCATTTCCGGAAGAAATTGCAAAAAGGCCAGAAAAAGGCCGGTGAGCGCGGGCGCGAATTTCATCGCGCCGAAATGAACCTGCCCCAGGTGCAAGGCCCGGTACCAGACCACCTCCGGATGGTCCAGGGTGAAGAGGCGACGGATTTCCACGAACACGTAGCCCATGAGCGCCGCGTTGAGCAGGGCCAGAATCAGCCACGTCCAGCGCAGCTTAATGAATTCCTTGTAAAAAATCGATCCGCACATGCTATCGCCTTCCCATGAAGCCGATGAAGGCGTCTTCCAGGTTCATCTCCACCGGCGACAGGCCGTCGGGATTGAATCCCTGTTTCCGGAGTTCTTCCGCCATCTGATCGGCGTTGGCGAAGCCGAACAGTTCCAGATGGTCGGCGTGGGTTTCCACGTTTTTGATGACGTCCTGTGCCCGGGGTTCCGCTTTGTACTCGTTTCGGGGCAGGCGATAGCAACGGAACCGCTCGGCGAAGGCGTCCAGGGAGAGGGCGGTCAGCCGTCCGCCGCGCTCCAGGAAAATCACTTCGTCCACAAACCGGCGCATGTCCTGGATGACGTGGGAGGTCAGGAAGACGGTGCGGTCCTCCGCCGAAAGATACTCGACCATGTCGTCGAGAAACAGGCGGCGATAGCCCGCGTCGAGCCCCATGGAATAGTCGTCCAGCAAGAGCAGGTCCGGCTGCTGGGCCATGATGAGCCCCAGCACCACCTGGGACCGCTGCCCGCGGGACATGTTGGCGATTTTGTGGTCGTGGGGCAGTCCCAGCCGGTTCACCAGATCGAAATACCGGTCGCGGTTCCAGCGAGGATAATGGGGCGCGTAAAATTTTTCGATCTGGGCGATGGTCATAAATTCGTAGGTCAGGTGGCCCTCGAACAGCAGCCCCACCCGGGCGCGGGTCTCCGGGGACAGATCGAAAGAGTCTTCGCCGAAGACCTTGCAACGTCCCGCGCC
>CAYFVR010000322.1:0-2547 GCA_964346545.1 uncultured Desulfobacterales bacterium
CGATCGTCCCCACGTTCACATGCGGCTTTTTCCGATCAAATTTCTGCTTGGCCATTGGAAATATCCCTCCCTGTCCCGCCGGGGACGCGGCGCCGCTTTCGGCGACCGCAAGGCAAAAAAGTAGGCATCAAGACTCGAGCCTGACACCTACGCGTCGTCACACCTGATCCGTGGCCGGCCGCGGCCGGACGGCGCTACCAGCGAAAATGGGCGAAAGCCTTGTTGGCATCGGCCATCTTATGGGTGTCCTCCCGCTTTTTCACGGAAGATCCGCGGTTGTTGGCCGCGTCCAGCAGTTCCCCGGCCAGCTTGCCGGCCATTCCCTTTTCGGAACGTTTGCGGGAAAAATCGATCATCCAGCGAATCGCCAAGGCGGTTCGCCGGGCCGGCCGGATTTCCGTCGGCACCTGGTAGGTGGAGCCGCCCACCCGCCGGGATTTGACCTCGATGGTCGGCCGAACGTTGTCCAGGGCCTGTTCGAAGACCTTCAGCGGAGCTTCCCTGGACTTGTCGCCGATCATGTCCAGGGCGTCGTACAGAATGCGCTCCGCCGTGCTCTTTTTGCCGTCCCGCATGATCGACTTGATGAACCGGGCCACCAGCTTGCTGTCGTATTTCGGATCCGGTTTCGTGGGCCGCTCGGGCACTTCTCTTCTTCTTGGCATGGTTTCACCGTCGTCGCTTTACTTGGGTTTCTTGGCGCCGTATTTCGAACGTCCCTGCCGCCGGTCCTGAACGCCCAGGGTATCCAGCGTGCCCCGCACAATGTGGTATCGAACGCCGGGCAGGTCCTTGACGCGACCGCCCCGCACGAGCACAACCGAGTGCTCCTGCAGATTGTGGCCGATGCCCGGAATGTAGGCGGTGACCTCGATGCCGGTGGTCAGCCGGACGCGGGCGACCTTTCGAAGGGCCGAATTCGGCTTTTTCGGCGTCGAGGTGTACACGCGGGTGCACACGCCCCGTTTCTGCGGTCCCCCTTTAAGCGCCGGCGTGTTGGACTTCGTCACCGTACGCTTCCTTCCCTTCCGCACCAGCTGATTGATTGTCGGCATACGAACCCTTCGCTCTCCATGGCTGAATAGTCAATACGACAAAATGTTGTTTATATATACAACCGGAAAATTTTGTCAACCTTTTTTTGCGCCCCGGAGGAAAAAGAAGCGTCGATTCCGCGACGCCCCCCCCCGGAGGGCGGGCCGGCTCATTCCCGAACGATCTCCATCCGATCCGAGCCCGGGAAACCGGTGCCGGCCGGCACCAGACGTCCCATGATCACGTTTTCCTTCAACCCGCGCAGATAGTCGGTGGCCCCCGCGATGGATGCCTCGGTCAGCACCTTGGTGGTCTCCTGGAAGGAGGCGGCGGAAATGAAGCTGTCGGTGGACAGCGACGCCTTGGTGATCCCCAGAATCAGCGGTTCCGCCGCGGCGGGCCGGCCGCCGTTGGCCTTGACCTGGGTGTTGACCTCCTCGAAGGCGGTGCGGTCCACCTGCTCCTCCAGGATGAAGTCGGTGTCGCCCACCTCGGTGATTTTCACCCGGCGGGTCATCTGCCGGACGATCACCTCGATGTGCTTGTCGTTGATCCGCACGCCCTGAAGTCGGTAGACCTCCTGCACTTCGTTGACCAGATAGCGCGCAAGGGCCAACTCCCCCTGGATGGTGAGAATGTCCTGGGGCACCGCGGCCCCGGCGATGAGCGGCTCCCCGGCCCGAATGTAGTCGCCGTCGTAGAAATTGACGTGCTTGCCCCGGGGAATGAGATACTCCTCCTTCTCGCCCCCGTCCACCGGCGTCACGATCACCTTCTGCTTGCCCTTGGGCCCCTTGGAAAGGGTGATGTAGCCGTCGATGCGCGACAGCACCGTGGGTTCCTTGGGCTTGCGGACCTCGAACAGTTCCGCCACCCGGGGCAGACCGCCGGTAATGTCCTTGGTCTTGGTGGTGGCCCGGGGCAGCCGGGCGATGACGTCGCCGGCCCGAACCGCCTCCCCCTCCTCCATCATGAGGACCGCCTCCACCGGCAGCGGATACTGGGCGTTGCCCGAACCGTCCGGAAGCCGGGCGGTCTTGCCGTCGGGCCCCTTGACGGAAATGCGCGGCCGCACGTCGGTGCTTTTGGACTCGATGATGGTCCGGCTCGATTTGCCGGTGACCGGGTCCACCTTTTCCTGCACCGTCTTTCCCGGCACGATGTCCCCGTATTTCACGGTGCCCGCCACCTCGGTGATGATCGGGGTGGTGAACGGGTCCCAAGTGGCCAGCAGTTCCCCGGGGGCCACCCGCCGCCCTTCCCGGGCGATCAAATGGGCGCCGTAGATGACCGGAAACTTTTCCAGTTCCCGGCCGGTGTCGCCCACGATCCGAACATCGCCGCCCTGGCGGCCCATGACGATCTGCTCGCCGTCGGCGTTTTGCACCACCCGGAGCCCCTCGTCGTAGCGAACGGTTCCCTCGGTGCGGGCCCGAATGTCGGCCTGCTCCACCCGTCGGCTGGCGGTGCCGCCGATGTGGAAGGTCCGCATGGTCAGCTGGGTGCCCGGCT